>NZ_JAMYOY010000004.1:0-330264 GCF_040320115.1 Mesorhizobium sp. M0802 | reverse complement strand
TCTTGTTGCCCCCCGGGGGGGTGGTGGGGGGGGGGTTTCCCGCCCAACCCCATAAATTTGTCCCGCCGTGGGGTAAAACAAAAATTTTTCTTTAAAAAACGGCGGGGGTGGCCCCCCGGCGGCGCCTCATTTCTTCAAGTCGTCGAGATCAGTTGCAAGCCGCGACGCTGCCGGCGGCGACGCCCGTGCAGACTTCGTCCTTCTTGATCCAGCCGGCGTCGATGACGACGTTGAGGTTGTCCTTGGTGATCGCGACGGGGGTCAGGAACAGCGACTTGACGGTGTTGCCGCCAGGCGTGGTGAAGTCCTTGGCGCCGGCAATGTCGCCCGTCTTCTTGCCATCGGCAAGCTGCGAGGCGATCTCGGCGGCGTTCTTGCCGAGTTCGCGCGCGTCCTTCCACACCGACACCGTCTGCGTGCCGAGTGCGATGCGGTTCAGGGCGGCATGGTCGCCGTCCTGGCCCGAGACCGGAACCGTTCCGGCAAGGCCCTGCGCCGTCAGCGCGGCGACAACGCCGCCGGCGGTGCCGTCATTGGCCGCAACCACGGCATCGACCTTGTTGTCATTGGCGGTCAGGAACTGTTCCATGTTCTTTTGCGCGTTGGCCGGCAGCCAGCCATCGGTATAGGCCTCGCCGACATTCTTGATCTTGCCCGAGTCGATGGCTTCCTTGAGCACTTCCATCGAGCCCGAGAACAGGAAATCGGCATTCGGATCCGAGCCAGAGCCCTTGATGAAGACATAGTTGCCCTCGGGCTTCGCCTTGAACACTTCGCGGGCCTGCATGCGGCCGACTTCCTTGTTGTCGAAGGTCAGGTAGAAGACGTCCTTGTTCTCGATCAGGCGGTCATAGCCGACGACCGGAATGCCTTCGTCCAGCGCCTTCTGCACCGCCGGGCCGATGGCCGAGGCGTCCTGCGCCAGGATGATCAGCGAGTTGGCGCCCTGCGAGATCAGGCTTTCGACGTCGGTCAGCTGCTTGCCGGGATTGGACTGCGCGTCGGCGGAAATGTACTTGTCGCCGGCAGCCTCGATCGCCGTTTTCATCGCCGCCTCGTCGGTCTTCCAGCGCTCTTCCTGGAAGTTCGACCACGACACGCCGATGACCTTGTCCTTCGCCTGCGCGACCGAGACCAGCGCCAGCGACATGGCGACGCCCGCCAGCATGGCGGCTGCAAATCTGTTCATTATAACCCTCCCTGCGCCGCGCACGGCGCGACAAAACCGGCCCGAGGGCCGGCACACAGAGGCTCCATTTTTTCGAGCCTCGAAAAAATACTGGTTCAATGATAAGGCGCTGTCAACATCGATTCTGATGGATTCTGACGGCCTTGCCGGATTTTTTCGAGCTCCGCAATAAACAATGACAGGGCTGCCGGCGTCTGCCAATATTTGGCTGGTGCCGTCGAACGCCTTCACTATCATGAGGCGCGAGGAGGCCGGGAGGAAACAAATGTCGGTTGGAATCCGCCACGACGATCTGCGCCGTCGCAACCGTGCGATGGTGATTTCAGCCGTGCGCCGGGCCGGCCAGCCGTCGCGGACCGAGATTGCGGCGACCACCGGCCTCAGCCACTCGACCATATCGGCAATCTCGTCTGATCTGATTCAAGAAGGCATCCTGATTGAAGGCAAACCTGGCGAGACCGGCGCACTGAAACGCGGCCGGCCGCAGGTCGGCCTTGGCCTCAATCCGGAAGCGGCGGCGGTGATGACCGTGGTGCTGTCGCTGAACTTCCTCTCCGTCACCGTCATCGACTATGCCGGCCAGGTGGTCGCGGAAGAACAGCGCCGGCTCGACACGCTGACCATGCCGCGCGACGAACTGATCGGCGAATGCGTAGCAATCGTCCGGCGGCGTCTCGAGGACCCGGACCTGGACGTCCAGAGCATCGCCCGCATTGCCATGGGCATCCAGGGCATCACCGATTCGCAGGCGCGGGCCATGCTGTGGTCGCCAATCACGCCACTGACCGACATTGCCTTCGCCGACATGTTGGAAGCGGAATTCGGCATTCCGGCCACCATGGAGAACGACTGCAATATGATGGCGGTGGCGCTGCAATGGCGCCAGCCCGAGCGCTACCGCGACAATTTTATCGCCATCCTCTTGTCGCACGGCATCGGCATGGGACTGGTGCTGAAAGGCGAACTGTTCACCGGCACCCATTCCTCGGGCGGCGAGTTCGGCCACATGATCCACCGTCCGGGCGGCGCGCTCTGCCGCTGCGGGCGGCGCGGCTGCGTCGAGGCCTATGCCGGAAACTACGCCATCTGGCGCAGCGCCAAAATGATGGGCGAGGATGCCGAGCCGGTCGATATCGGCGACGTTGATATGCGCGCACTCGCCGCGCGCGCCCGCGAAACCGACGGCCCGGAGCGCGAAGCCTATCGCAAGGCCGGCGAGGCGCTCGGCTTCGGCCTCGGCAGCCTGTTTGCGCTGATCGATCCGGCACCCGTCGCCATGGTCGGCGTCAGCGCCGCCGCCTTCGACTTGATCGAACCGGCATTGCGCGAAGCGATCGCCCAGACCGCCGGCGGCCAGCACTCGAAATCGATCTCCTTCGACACCGAGCCCAACGAGCTGCCGCTGATCCGCGAAGGCTGTGCCATGCGCGCGCTCGGCTTCGTCGATCAGGAGATTTTCGCGCCGGGCATTCAGGCCAAATCCGGCAAGCATGTCGCCTGAATGGCCGGCAACGGCGCGACGCGCAGCATCCTAGTCTTCCCTGATCGCGTAGCCGGCGCCGCGAATGGTACGGATGACATCCGGCATGCGGCCGTTGTTGACCGCTTTGCGTAAGCGCCCGACATGGACGTCGACGGTTCGCTCGTCGATATAGATCGTCTCGCCCCAGACATTGTCGAGCAGTTGGCTGCGCGAGAACACGCGGCCGGGATGGCGCATCATGAATTCGAGCAGCCGGAACTCGGTCGGTCCGAGCCTGATCTCGCTCTTCTTGCGGTAGACACGGTGCGACTCGCGGTCGAGCACGATGTCGCCGACCTTGAGCACGCTGGACAGCACTTCCGGCTTGGCCCGGCGCAGCAGCGCCTTCACGCGCGCCATGAACTCCGGCGTCGAGAATGGCTTGACCAGATAGTCGTCGGCGCCGGTGGACAGGCCGCGCACGCGATCGCTTTCCTCACCGCGCGCGGTCAGCATGATGATCGGCAGCCGCTCGGTTTCGGGCCGCACTCTAAGCCGCCGGCAGAGCTCGATGCCGGAGACAGCCGGCACCATCCAGTCGAGCACCAGGAGATCGGGCACGTTTTCCTGCAGGCGGATCTCGGCCTCGTCCCCGCGTGTCACCACCTCGACCTGATAGCCTTCGGATTCGAGGTTGTAGCGGAGGAGCACGCCTAGCGGCTCCTCGTCCTCCACGACCATGATGCGTGGCGCGATCATAGGCAGTTCACCCTCATCAGGCCGGCGTGGCCATCGCCGTCTCGTCCTGCTTCGGACGATTGGCGGGCAATTGCTGGCCCGTCAGCACATAATACGCATTTTCGGCGATGTTGGTGACATGATCGCCGATGCGCTCAAGATTCTTGGCGCAGAACAAGAGATGCGTGCAGGCGGTGATGTTGCGAGGGTCTTCCATCATGTAGGTCAAAAGCTCACGAAACACGGACGTGTATTTGACGTCGATGCGCTCGTCGTCATTCCTGAGTTTTGCAAGAGCTGCCGCATGGGTGGCGGCATATTCCTCGACGACGCCTTGCACCTGGATCAGCACCAGTTGCGCCATGGCATCGATGGAGTGCGAGAGGTCGCGCGGCGTGACGCTCAAGCCCACGGTGCCGACGCGTTTGGCGATGTTCTTGGCGAGATCGCCGATGCGCTCGAGGTCGCCCGCCATGCGGATCGAGCCGACCACGGCGCGCAGATCGTTGGCCATCGGCTGGCGCTTGGCGATCAGCGTGATGGCGCGGTCGTCCAGTTCGCGCTGGCGCGCATCCATGATGGCGTCGTCGGAAACGACACGCTGTGCCAGCGCATTGTCCGAATTGAGCAGCGCCCTGGTCGAGCCGCTGACCATCGAGCCGGCCAGATCGCCCATGTCGCGGATCAGCTTACTGATCTGCCCGAGCTCTTCATCGAAGGAGGCGACGGTATGTTCACCCATGATCTTGGTCCTCGTGCCTGAAAATTCACCCGCCGGACGGCTCAGCCGAAGCGGCCGGTAATGTAGTCCTGGGTGCGCTTGTCGTCGGGGTTGGTGAACATCTTGTCGGTGGCGCCCTCCTCGACGAGATAGCCGAGATGGAACATCGCCGTGCGCTGCGAGACGCGCGCCGCCTGCTGCATCGAATGGGTGACGATGACGATCGTGTAGTTCTGGCGCAGCTCGTCTATCAGCTCCTCGACACGGGCGGTGGCGATCGGATCGAGCGCCGAGCAGGGCTCGTCCATCAGGATCACCTCCGGCGACACGGCGATGGCGCGCGCGATGCACAGGCGCTGCTGCTGGCCGCCGGACAGGCCGGTGCCGGGCTCCTGCAGGCGGTCCTTGACCTCGTTCCAGATCGCCGCCTTCTTCAGGCTCTGCTCGACGATCTGGTCCATGTCGGACTTGCGCTTGGCCAGCCCATGGATGCGCGGGCCGTAGGCGACGTTCTCGTAGATGGACTTCGGGAACGGGTTGGGTTTCTGGAACACCATGCCGACGCGTGCGCGCAGTTCGACGACATCGATGTTCTTGTCGTAGATGTCGTCTTCATCGAGCGTGATCTTGCCGGTCACCCGCGCCGAATCGATGGTGTCGTTCATGCGGTTGAGGCAGCGCAAGAAGGTCGACTTGCCGCAGCCGGAGGGGCCGATCAGCGCCGTCACCTGGTTCTGGCGGACGTCGAGATTGACGTCGAACAACGCCTGCTTGTCGCCGTAGAACACGCCGACCTTGTCGCCGCGCATCTTGATGACTTCGTTCGACTTGGCGTTCATTTTGTCGCCCACTGCATTTTCAAGGGACTGTTCGGTCATGATGTTCATACCAAATTGCCTTTTTTCTACCAGCGCCGCTCGAACCGGCGCCGGAGCACGATCGCGGTGATGTTCATGGCCATGAGGAAGACGAGCAGGATGATGATGGCGCCGGACATGCGCTCGACAAAAGCGCGCTCAGCCTCGTTTGCCCACATATAGATCTGAACCGGCAGCGCGGTCGCCGGATCGAAAGGCGTCGTCGGATAATCGGCGACGAAAGCGACCATGCCGATCAAGAGCAGCGGTGCTGTCTCGCCGAGCGCACGCGCCAGGCCGATGATGGTGCCGGTAAGGATGCCTGGGGCGGCAAGCGGCAGGATGTGATGGAACACCATCTGCATCTTGGAGGCGCCGAGACCTAGGGCCGCCGAGCGGATCGACGGCGGCACCGCGGCGAGGGCGGCGCGCGTGGCGATGATTATGGTCGGCAATGTCATCAAGGTCAGCACCAGGCCGCCGACGAAGGAAGCCGAGCGCGGCATGCCGAGGAAGTTGATGAACACGGCAAGGCCAAGCAGACCGAAGACGATCGACGGCACCGCCGCGAGATTGTTGATGTTGACTTCGATCAGGTCCGTAAAGCGGTTCTTCTTGGCGAATTCCTCGAGATAGATCGAGGCGGCGACGCCGATCGGCAGCGCCAGCAACAGCACGATCACCATCATGTAGAACGAGCCGATGATGGCCACGCCCATGCCCGACGTTTCGGGCCGGCTGGAGGCGCCATAGGTGAACAGGCCGGTGTTGAAATGCTCGGCCATCACGCCGTCGGCTTTAAGCTTGTTCATCCAGTCGATCTGCTGGTTGGACACCTTGCGGCGCGCTTCATCGACGCCGAGGTCGATCTGACCCTTGAAGGCCGAGTCGAGGTTCGCGGCAGCCAGGATGTCGACGTCACGCGTCCTGCCGATCACCGACGGATCGGCGGAGACGATGTCGCGCAGCTGGACGCGGGCGCCTTCCGACAGGAAGCCCTTGAGCTTCAGCATCATCGGCCTGTCGGCCGGATCGATGCCGAGCTTGGCCACCAGCGCGTTTTCGGCGAGCTTGGGATAGTTCGCCTTGATCAGCACGGTAGGGTCGGTGGCGCGCTTGCCGGAGGGATCGATCACCTTCTCGTCGAAGGTGACCGGCAGCGTCACCGTCGTCTGCCAGAAGGCGGTGTAGCCTTTCGAGACGATGGTGATCAGCATGATGGCCAGGAACGCCAGGCCCACCGAGATCGCAATCACGCCATAGATGCGGAACCGGCGTTCGGCGGCATAGCGCGCCTTCAGCCCGATGTCGCGGCGCGGACGCGCGACGGCACCCGCCATCGTGTCCAGGGGGATGTCGGTCATTCGTACTGCTCCCGGTACTTGCGCACGATGTAGAGGGCGACGATGTTCATCACCAGCGTCAGCGCGAACAGCGTCAGGCCGAGCGCGAAGGCGACCAGCGTCTGCGGCGAGTTGAACTCGAGATCGCCGGTCAGCTGGTTGACAATCTTGACGGTGATGGTCGTCATCGCCTCGAACGGATTGGCCGTCAGATTGGCGGCGACGCCCGCCGCCAGCACGACGATCATCGTCTCGCCGATGGCGCGCGACGCCGTCAACAGGATGGCGCCGACGATGCCGGGCAGTGCCGCCGGCAGGATCACCCGCTTGATCGTCTCGGAGCGCGTGGCACCGAGGCCGAGCGAGCCGTCACGCATTGCGCGCGGCACCGCGGTGATGATGTCGTCGGACAAAGAGGACACGACCGGGATCAGCATGACGCCCATCACCAGGCCGGCGGTGAAGATGCTCTGGCCCTGGATGAAGGGCGAGCCGCCGGTGAGTGCCGCCGACAGGTCGCGCAAGAACGGTCCGAGCGTGACCACGGCGAAGATGCCGTAGACGATGGTCGGGATGCCGGCCAGCAGTTCAAGCGCGGGCTTGACCACCGACCGGACGCTGCGCGAGGCGTATTCGGACATGTAGACCGCCGACATCAGCCCGACCGGCACTGCGACCAGAAGCGCGACGGCGGCGATGTAGAGCGTGCCGGCGAGTAGCGGGATCAGGCCGAACTGACCCTGGCTGCCGCCGGAACCGGCGGCGGCGAAACGCGGATCCCACACCGTGCCGAAGAAGAAGCTCATCGGCGATACGCTTTCGAAGAAGGTGATCGTCTGGAACAGCATCGACAGCACGATGCCGACCGTGGTCAGGATGGCGATGGTCGAGGCCGCAAGCAGCCCCCACAGCATCAACTTCTCGACATTGTTGCGCGCCCTGGCGCGCGGCGCGATCTGCCTCAGCGCATCGAAGGCGCCGGCGATCGACAGAGCGAAGGTCAGCACGGCGCCGAACAGGCCGAGCCGGTCCTGGACCTGGTTCGCCTCGACCGCGATCGGGATCATATAGTCCTGGGTGTCGCTGGCCAGTGCCACGCCCTTGGCGGCGAGCAGCGGCTGCAATTCGGCGAAAGTAGCGGGAAGTGCGGTATCGCCATCGAGCCGACGCAGGCCCTTGGCCAGGCTCTTCACCAGGCTGGCGTCGAGCGCTTCGCTGGCGACCTTTGTGTCGGCGGTGCGCTCGGGCAAAGCGGCATGGATATGCCGGTCGAGATAGAAGGAAGAGCCGATATCCCAGACGGCGAGCAAAAGGACGGCAGGCAGGACCGCGAGCAGAAAGGCCCACCAGCCATGATAATGCGCGCGCGAATGCGGCTTGACCTTGCCGGTATCCAGCGCCGCGGCGCGCTGGCGGCCGACCACAAAAGCGACCCCGCCTATGGCAATGACTATGGCGAGTACGAGCAAGGACGACATAACCCACCCCAGGGAAAATTCAGATCGCCGCCGCCGTTGCGGCAAGCGGCGAAATCAGGGCGCGGATTTGGTCCGCGCCCTGATCCGGTCGGTCGATTACATTGTCTTTCCGGCGGCGAAGGCGTCGCGCTGGCCCTGACGTTCGGCGTCGGGAGCGGAAACCAGGCCGTACTGGGCGAGCGGGCTTTCCGGGCCGATCATCTGGTCATCAAGGAAGAACTCGACATATTCCTTGAGGCCGGGAACGACGCCCAGATGCGCCTTCTTGACGTAGAAGAACAACGGCCGCGACACGGGGTACGTGCCATCGGCGATGGTCTGCGTCGAAGGCACGATGCCTTCCACGGTGGCGACCTTCAGCTTGTCGGCATTGTTCTCGTAGAAGGCGAGGCCGAACACGCCAACGCCGGTCTTGTTGGAGTCGATGCGGGCCAGCGTCTCGGTGTAGTCGCCATCGATGTCGACAGCCTTGCCGTCCTTGCGGATGGCGATGCAGGTCTTGCCGATTTCCTTGTCGTCGGCGATGCCGGCAGCCTTCAAAGCGGCCTTGTCGCAGCCGGCGTCGAGCAGCTTGGTCTCGAACACTTCACGGGTGCCGTGCTTCTCACCCGGGATATAAGCGGCGATATCCCAGTCGGGCAGCTTCGGATTCACCTGGTTCCACTTGGTGTTCGGGTTGTCGACCAGCTTGCCGTCGACCACCAGCTTGGCGGCGAGCGCCTTGTAGATGTCGGCGGGAACCAGCGCCCAGTCCGGACCCTTGATGTCGGTGGCAAAGACGATGCCGTCATAGCCGATGCGGACTTCCTGGACGTCCTTGACGCCGGCGTCGGCGCAGGACTTCAGCTCGTCCTTCTTGATCGGGCGCGAGGAGTTGGCGATGTCGATCGTGTCTTCGCCGACGCCCTTGCAGAACTCCTTGATGCCGGCGCCGCTGCCGCCGGACTCGACCACCGGGGTCTTGAAGTTGGTGAAGGTTTCGCCGAACTGCTCGGCGACGATCTTGGCGTAAGGCAGCACGGTCGACGAACCGGCGACCTGGATCTGGTCACGCGCAGCGGCGACACCGGACGATGCGGCGAACGCTACCGCCACGGCCGATGCCGTAACGAGGAATTTCTTCATGTGGCCTGCTCCTGTTCGGAAGATGGTCTCTTGGCGCCCTCTTCAAACCGGCGCCCGCTGAGGCCAATAGCCTTCGATTATTACAGTCGCATGACAGTTTCGTGTCAGCCCGGTAACGTCGCACAGACGTCTTGTGGGCCGCCCCCTTTAAGCCGGTTTGTGGGAATGGAAGTTGCCGCTGGAATCAGACGCTTGCGCGATCCGTGCTGGCATCAAGTCCCGGCACACCGCAGGCCGCGATGCCGAGAAAGAAAAACCGGACGGGAGCGCGTTGCCCGTGGCCAGAGCGAATCTTGGCCGAGCCATCGCCAAAAACAGGTCCGTTGGGGTAGATTCGACGCTGTTTCTTGTCGGCGGTCGCTTGCTCCCGCCCGTAACTGAATGAGCGGTTTCGTTGCGACCATTGTCCTGACTGGGCGCCAGCTTTGATATGGTGCGATCGCACCATATCCTTGGCTGTTGCGGCGCGGCCGAATCCCGGCCGGCGCCGCAGGTTGCTATCCAGCGTCTCGTTGGGCTTCGCTTGATATGCCGACCCAGCGCTCGACCTTTTCGAGCAGCGCCCTGGGGCTGATCGGCTTGGGCAAATAGTCATCCATGCCGGCTTCCAGGCAGCGCTCACGGTCGCCCTTCAAAGCATGCGCGGTGACGCCGACGATCGGGATATGCATACCCGTATGTTCTTCAAGCCGGCGAATTGCGGCGGTGGCCTCGAGCCCATTCATCTCCGGCATCGAGACGTCCATCAGGATCATACGCGGATTGAGCCTGCCGAAGGCGTCGAGCGCCTTGCGGCCGTTGCCGACAATTTCGAAACTATAACCGGTCTCGCCGATTATCTGGGTGAACACCATCTGGTTCACCTCATTGTCCTCGGCAACGAGGATGTCGAGCCGGCTTTCATCCCCGGCGGCCCGGGCGCGGGCGCGAACCGGCGGCGGTTGCAGCAAGGCGCGTTCCGATGCAGCGAGCGGCGGCTTTGCCGGTGACGGTCCGTTCCTGTCGTTGCCGGACCCGCTGCTTGCCGCCGGGAGCACGCGGCTCCCCGTGATATTGTGATGGTGGCGCTGGATGGTAGCGACCAGCGTTTCCAGAAGCACCGAGGAACGCGCCGGCTTGATCAGCTGGGCGTCGATGCCGAGATCGCGATAGCTGGTGTTGGCGAGCGACTGGTCGACCGAAGTCAGCATGATGATCGGCGTGTCGGCCAGCCCTGCGGTGCTGCGCACGACGCGCGCCATTTCGGCGCCGCTCATCCCCGGCATCTGATAATCGAGCACGACGCAGTCGACCGGCACGCCGTAGGCAGCCGCGGCGACCAGCACCTTGAGCCCTTCGGGTCCGCTTTCGGCGGCGCAGGAATCGAAGGTCCATGACGCCATCTGCTCGCTCAGGATCGATCGGTTGACGGCATTGTCGTCGACGATCAGCACCCGTGAGCCGGTCACGTCGACCGGCATGATCCGCCGTCCGGTCCGTTCCTCGGCCCTGGGCAATGTCACGGTGAACCAGAAGGTCGAGCCCTTGCCTTCGGCGCTCTCGACACCGATCTCGCCGCCCATCAACTCGACCAGCCGCGAGGTGATGGCGAGCCCGAGCCCTGTGCCTTCGTGGCGTCTGGTCGACGAGGTGTCGGCCTGACTGAATTTTTCGAAGACGAGCTTCAGTTTCTGCTGCGGAATGCCGATGCCGGTATCGGTGACCGAAACGGTCAGCTTTGTCCCCGTCGGCCCCCTTTGTCCCGTCACGTCGACCAGCACGTGGCCTTCGTCGGTAAACTTCACCGCGTTGCCGACCAGATTGGTGACGATCTGCCTGATGCGACCGACATCGCCGACGAACAGGCTTCCCAGGCCCGGCTCGACGCGCACGATGAGCTCGAGGTCCTTCTCCTTGGCGCGGGTCGATATCAGCGTCGCCACATCCTCGATCGCTTCGGGCAGGTTGAAGGGCGCAGGGTCGAGCACCAGCTGTCCGGCATCGATCTTGGAGAAGTCCAGTATGTCGTTGATGATGGTCAAGAGCGCGTTACCCGATTTGACGATGATGTCGGTGAACGTCTTCTGCTTGGGATCGAGGTCGGATTTGGCCAGCAACTCGGCCATGCCGAGTACGCCGTTCATCGGCGTGCGGATTTCGTGGCTCATATTGGCCAGGAATTCCGACTTGGCGCGGTCGGCCAACACGGCGCGCTGCCGCGCCTCGCGCAGTTCGGCCTCGCGCAGCTTCAGTTCGGTGATGTCGGTGGTCGACCCAATCAGATAGAGCGAACCGTCGGACGCGATCATCGCGCCCTTGCGGGCGAACTGGTGGCGCACGCTGCCGTCGGCAAGCGTCACCGTTTCCTCGATCTCCTGTGTATCGCCTGTGCGCAGCACGGCGAGATCGCTGTTGACGAAGGCTTCGCCGTCCTCGCCGAAAATCTCGATGTCCGTCTTGCCGATCGCGTCTTCCCTGCGGAGGCCGGTGAGGTCGCACCAGCCCTTGTTGACGTAGAACTGCCTGAGGTCGGAGCGCTTGGCGTAGATCGACACCGGCACGTTGTCGATGAGATTGCGGAACACCTCGTTCTCGCGCATGCTCTCTTCCAGCGCCTGCTCGCGCGCCTTGACGTCGGTGATGTCGGTGCTGGAGCCGACAAGGTGCACCGACCCATCGAGCGCCACCAGCCGGCTCTTGCGCGTCATCAATTGCCGCACCGTGCCGTCGCGATGGGTAACGGGCTCCTCGATCTCGCGGCCGCGCCCGGTGACGACGACCTCGGTGTCGTCATGGGTGTAGGTTTCGGCGTCGTCGATGCCGAAAAGCTGGAGATCGGTCCGGCCGATGACCTCCTCCTTGGGGATGCCGGTCAGCGCGCACCAGGCTTTGTTGACGAATTCCATGCTCAGATCCTGCGCCTTGATGAAGGCGGCGACCGGCAGTTCGTCCATGACGTGGCGGAACAGGTCGATCTGGCGCATGCTTTCCTGCAGCGCCTTTTCGCGGCTCTTGATCTCCGAGATGTCGACGCGCACGCCGATAAAGGTGCCGTCCTCGGTGCGCATATCGTAGACCTGATACCAGCGGCCGTCCGCATTGAGGCGCTCATAGGACGAGTTGGGCAGGCGATAGCGGGCGAGGATGGCATTGAGCCAGACATCGAGGTCGCCTTCATAGAGCCTGTCGATTTCTGGATCGCCGCTCGATCGGAAATAGCCGACCGAATGTCCAAGTTCCAGGGCCGCGCGGAAGCTGCGGCCAGGCTGCCATGCCGGTTTCAGCTCCGGCAGCGTGTCCTGCAGCTTGCGGTTTGCAAAGACGAACTTGTCGTCGCGGTCATAGATGATGACGGCCGCCGGCAGCGACTCCAGCACCGTGGTGAGGTTCTTGCGGGCGTCTTCGGCTTCGGTCTCGCGGCGCTTCATGTCGGAGATGTCGAACAGGAAACCGGCGACATAGTTGCGGCCGCTGGGCATGCCGACGCGGTTCTTGCGCACGATGCGCGAGCGGCTGGCGCCCTCGGCGTCGAAAGTCTCCTCGACCTCGTAGGGCGTGCCGGTCGCCAGCACGGCGCGTTCGCTGTCTTCGAACTGCGCGGCGTCCTTTTGCTTGAGGAAGTCGCCGCCGGGCCTGCCCAGCATCGCTTGCGGGCTCTGTCCGAACAGTGCCGAAAACGCCTCATTGACGAAGACGAAACGCAGATTGTCGTCCTTGACGAAGATCGGGTCCTTGACGCCGTTGATCACCGCCTCGGCCAGCCGCGATTTCTCCAGCGCATGGGCGAGTTCAGCCTCGCGATCCTTCATGTTGGTGACGTCGACATAGGAGATCAGCCTTTTGCCGCCGGCGAGCGGCGCCAGCGATGCAATCAGCGTACGGCCGTCATTGCGTGGCAGTTGCCTGGAGCCCACCAGGCCGGCCGAGATTTCTGCTTCGCGCTCGGCGATGTGGTCCTGCCATTCCGCATCGTCAGCACCGTACGGGTCCATATCGCGGCTGGCCTGCATCAGTTCGCGGAAGCCGCAGCCGATCCTGGCGCGTCGGGGATCGATTTCCCAGAAATCATAGAAGGCGCGGTTGATCACCTCCGCCCGCATGTCCGCATCAAGGACGAGCACGCCGATCGGCATCTGGTCGACCATCGTGCGAAGATTGGCGAAGGTCTCCGTGATTTTGGCGTTGGCACTCTCGATCTCTGCGTCGCGACGCTTGAGCTCGGAGACGTCGTAGTAGGTCAACAGCCGCTTGCCGCCGGACAATGCCGTCACCGAGAACATCATCGTCCTGCCGTTGGCATGGAGAAATTCGCGTGGCGCAACCGAGCCGGCGCTGATCTCCTCGATGCGGGTGGCTAGGTAGTGCTGCCACTGCTGTTCATCGAGATCGCCGTAGATGCCGTTGCGGCGGTTGAGTTCCATCAACAGACTGAACGGCGCGCCGACAGTGACGGCGCCATCGGGAATCCTGGAGAGCTCGCGATAGGCCTTGTTGACGATGAGTGTGCCGAGCTTTTCGTCAAGCAGCACGACGCCCATATGCATGGCATCCATCGTCCGCTCGAGATCGGCGAGGTGCTGCGTGGCCTCCCCGGCCGGCGGATCGCTCTCGTCCTGCCGCAGTTCGTCCAGCGCACCGGCCAGTGCCGTGACGTTGCGGCCGATGCCGCGATAGCCGATGAATTCGCCTTCGCCGTCGAACCGCGGGGAACCGGTGATCGAAACCCAGCGGCAGCCGGGACGGCCGCCCTTCAACTCATAAACAAAGTCGCGAAACGGCCGATGCGCCTGCAGATCCTCCAGATGCGCGGCGGCGTGTCGATTGCCGTGCACCATCTGCTTGAGGAAATCGAAGCGGAAACGGCCAAGAATGCTGGCGGGATCGATGCCGGTGGCGGCCTGGTAGTTCTCCGAAAGCCAGGAAAAGCGCAGCTCGGCGTCGGTCTCCCAGACCCAGTCGGCGCCGGCCTCGACCAGTTCGCGCAGCGCTTCGGGCGAACCCCCGACGGACGTATCCTCGCCGTTCACCACCCCTTTTCGGGAACCGCGTCCGCCGCGTGTTCCAACAGTCCCGTCAGCCATCCCGTTCCCACCCCGAAAGCCAAGGCCGAACCCCCTCAGCGGTTCGCCGGCGGAATTTGCCCGAGAAGCATTAATGATCCGCTAACCATAACCAATCCAGACTGCGGCCAGAGCCACATTGCCCTGCGGTATTCCGCCGGTTGTCGGCGGAACCCCGGCCGGGCTATAAGTCGGCGGGGGTGTTGCTGATGACGGGTTGGATCGTGCCTTGTTTCCTGTGCCTGGCGCTGCTTGCGGGCAGCGGCTGCGCACGCAGCTATGACGGCACGGTGGTGATCCCGAAGCCGCTCGATATCAGGCGGGTCTGGGATCGCGATCCGTCGCAGACTGAGGCCAGCCGGATGCAGGCGGCAGCCGGTGTGTTTCCGACGCCGCCGCCGCAGGAGCCCTACCGGCCCGCGGCACGCAGGCACACAACACAAATAGCCGCGCCAAGGCGGCACGTCAGGTCCAGCCCTCCCAGCATGGCTTCCGAACCGGCCAATCCGCTCACCTGCAAGAATGTCAGCGAACCCGGCAAACGCTACAGGATGGTTTGCGAATAGCTGGTACTAGAGCAATTCCAGGAAAAGTGTGAAACGGTTTTCCGTCCGGAATTGCGTAAAACAAAGACATAGAGCGGTTCGCCGTTTCGGTGAAACGGTGAAACGCTCTAGGCGCAGGTTACTCCGCCGGGAAGAAAGCCGGCCCGACCACCCTGACCGGCCGCGAGCCGGCCAATGGCTCGACCGACTGTCGCTGGGCGGCGCCCCTGGCCTCTGCAGCGTCTGCGCCAGGCTGGGGAATTTGCGCCACGGTGCCAAGATCCGGCTTCGCTGACGGCAAAGGAATGATCGCGTTGGCCATATTGGCTGGCGTCACCGTGCGCGCTCTCAGCTCGGCAACGCGCTGGTGATAGCGCTTGAGGTCGCAGGCCCTGAAGTTCGCATCATTGCGATATTTGAAGGCCGTCGGCAGGTCCTTGTAGGATGTGCGCGTATCGAGCGCGACCATCTCTTCGGTTTCAAGGCTTGGGTCACTGAGCATGTACAGGTCGACGCCGGCATCGTCGCAGATGTAGCGGCACTGATCGACCATCTCCTTGACATCGCCGCCTTGCAAGAACTGCGATTTCGGCGCCGGGAAGAAATAGCCGTCGGAGAGACGAACGCAAAACAGCATCGAATTGCTGCCGATCATGGCGCCAGCCGGACGCTGTCTTTGTTGCCCGGCGGCGGGCCTGCAGCCGAGCGCGACGAGCCTGGCCTGCAGTCCGGACGCATCCCGGCGCGAAATCGCGGCGCCGGCGATCTGGCGTTGCACCTGTGTGCGGCTTTTGGCGAGGTCGGCGCAAGCATTGAAGAAGCCCCCCACCGCACTTTGCGCCGTGCACCGGCGTTGCCTCTCCAGCCCCTGGATCGCCGTGGCGACGTAGCTGCGCAAGCTCGAAGCTGATCCCGCCGCTGCGGCCGGACGGTGCCAGCTGGCTCCTGAGCGCGGCGCATGGATCGGCAAGGGAAGCCGAAATGCCGAGGACGCTTGCCGCTACCGACACCAGTGCAAAGGTCACGACAAGCCACAAACGCATCATCGGCGACACCTGGTTCCTTGTACCCCTGTGGAGCCGATCGCCGCTCCAGCCGATTGAGCCTCAATGCGGGAGGTAAGTCTAATTCAAGAGACGCCAGCAACCGCCAGGTATTTTATGCCGAGTGTATTATGCCGGTTCCTGTAAATTCGCTATTACACTTTTGTTTCAAGATGAGACGAAGCCAGGCTCGGGCGAGCCAGGGCCGCCCGCAATCATCGATCCCGCGTTATCGGGCCCTTGCGGATGAAACCTTTCTCCGGTGTCTCGCGTTGTGTCGGGCAAAGGAGACGAAGATGTCTATTCACTTCACTGTCTCTGGCCTGACCAGGAACCTGTTCCACTCGCTGGGGCTGGACCACGAGCGGGCGCCGAGAGCGCTCGATCCCGAACAGAGCCTGCTGCTGGAATGCTATCTGGCCGGACAGATTCCGGAATCCGCCTGGGCCGACTACGTCTTCGAGACGCCGGAACTGCAGCGGCATGTCGATATCAGACGCCCGCACAACTGATCAGAGCAATTCAGCAAAAGTGTGAGCCGTTTTTCCGGGAAAAGCGCGTAGGGCTTTCCCTTGGGAATTGCGTCAAGACAACGAGAGAGCGGGTCGCCGTTTCTGTGAAACGGTGAAACGCTCGCCCGCTCGCCTACTGCTTGGGCGAAGCGAATTGCACGGTGAAGACATTGCCCGCGACGCCTTGCGCCAGCGTCGGCGAGAAGCTCAACGGCAAGCACTTTTGCAGGGCAGTGGTTGCGGCGTCGACGAATGATTTCCTGGTATCCGCATCGCCATCGACCTTGATCGCCGTCGGCCGCGGCGGACCGATCAGCGTGCCGTCGCGCTTGAAGCTGAAGCTCAAGGTGACGCTGGCATTTCCAACACCCGCCGGCGGCGTCCAGCACGCCTGGATGGCATCGCCGACCTCCGCCATCGTGTCGAGCGGCGCGGCATTGCACGGGTAGCCTCCGACCAACACAACACCGGCAATCGCAAACACTCTCGCTACGCCCTTCATCGCAAAGCTCCTCGTGTGTCGTCCGCCGACCATGATGGTAGGGTCGAAGCAGACGATGGCAATATGCCTGATGTCGGACTTTACAGCATGAGACGTGCCTGATGGCGCATCGGCGAAAAGCAAAAGGCCGGCATTGCGCCGACCTTTCCCTTCACCCTTGCGCCAGTACATCCGTGGTCGCGCGGTGCCTTCAATAGACAGCGTTCTGGTTAATGAATCCTTAGCTTTACGCGCTGGCCTGCGACTTCACATAGGCGATGTAGCCGCGCACGTCGCCGGCCGGCTCGGCATAGGCCTTGCCGAGTTTCTTCTCCATCGCCGCGACATACTCCTTGGCCCATTTTGGCAGCGCATAGTCGATGACGGCCAGGAACTCCAGCGTCGATGCCAGGCGTATGTCGGCGATCGACGGGTGCTTGCCGCCGATGAACGGCTTGCCGTCCCTGAAGAAGGAGTGAAACACCTCCAGCGGCTCGGCAATCGCCGCCATGGCGGCCTTCTGCGCCTCGGACTTCTTCTCCGGATGAGCGTCGCTATGGCCGACCTCGCCGGCATAGTGCGGGAAACCCAGCGCCGGATAGGTGGCGCGCGCCACATACGGGTAGAGCGTGCCGATCAGGTAGAACATGGCGCTGTCGACCATCGCCCGCTTGGCCGGTGCCTTGGGATAGAATTTCTCCAGCCCGTGCTTGTTGGCGAGATACTGCATGATGGCACAGCTCTCCCACAGCACGCCGCGCGGCAGCCCCTTGTCCTCGATCATCGGCGTCAGATGCGCCGGATTGCGCGCCATATATTCGGGCGAGCGCGTGTGGCCCCAGGCGTCGGTCTCGGCGGCGTCGAACCCGGCCGCACGGGCAAACACCCGGACGGTCATGTTGTTGACGCTCGGCTTCAGCATCGAGAGCTTCAGCGCCGGTTTTTTCGCCGCCTTGACCTTCGGCGCGGATTTCTTGGCAGCCGGCTTTGTCGCGGCTTTCGCGGCCGGCTTCGCGGCTGCCTTCGGCGCGGCCTTTACGGCCGCCTTTGCGGCCGGCTTCGCTGCCGCTTTTGCTGCTGGCTTGGCCGCTGGTTTGCCAGCGCTCTTAACTGTCTTTGCCATTATGGTCCTCCCCTTTTGCTGGCCGTCAGTATGGATTCTTCGGCGTCCGGTCGTCCGACAAGGTCGCGCGCGACCGTTCGACCAGCGTCTGGATCGCGTCGGCAAGGTGCACTTCGGCGATGTTGTAGTCGCCGCGCGCAACGCGCAGCTTGTGCGCCTGCATCAGCACATCGGCGTGGGTGAAGCCGGCCGGCGGCTCAAAGCGATAGGACGCCAGCTCGATCAAGAGGCCGAGCGGATCCTCGAAATAGATCGAATCCATGAAGCCGCGATCCTTGACGCCGCTGTGCTTGATGGCGCGCTCGTCGAGCCGGGCGACCGCCTGCAGGAAGGTCACGCGCGACACCGAGAACGCAATATGATGGACGCAGCCCGGTTCGGTGGGCGTGCGCCGCTTGACCGGCGTGCGGCTCTCGTCGGTGAAGACGGTGATCAGCCTGCCGTCGCCGGGATCGAAATAAAGATGGCTTTCGCTTGGCTTGTCGAGGTTGGGCTGCTCGAAAATGAACGGCATGCCGAGCACGCCTTCCCAGAAATCGATCGAGGTCCGGCGGCCGGCGCCGACGAGCGTGATGTGATGGACGCCCTGCGACTGCAATTTCTGCATCGGTGTCCTCCTCCCCGACCCTCGCCTATGTTCTCCGGCGTCTTGCGCGCCGCAAAGAGCCCTTTGGCTAGGCTTCGTACAATGATGCTAGTGCAATTGGCAGCGCCGCGCCAGAAGCTCGCGGAGACTGCCGGCGCTGGATGGTGAAAGAGGCTTAAGGTTGCATGACCTGAGGCTACGCAACGGCTCTGAGTTCGGCCTCCGCCAGCGTGCCCAGGCCCGCGCATTCGGCGCATGCCATGGTCTGCCCGGGACAGCCGGCCCGATGCGTACCTTGCGGGCAGCAATGCCCTTTCGACTCACGCCATTTCAAGCAATCGAAAACCTGCCCGCTGCCGTGACAGCACGGGCATATCATTTTTGCCGAATTCATGCCTGCTATGCCAAACCAAATCCGCGTTGCCGCAGATGCTATCCCCGCACCGCAAGTAACAGAGATCGCTACGCTTTCAAGCGTCGCGGCCTGACTTAAATTGGGTGTATTCGGGTGCGCGGACTTGCCGAATTTCGCTGATGCCGCCGACCCTCGCGGTCACACGCGATCCGCGCGGCTGCTGCCCGAAATTTTCGATGATGCGGAAGGAAAGTCGTTGTTTGGTACGCCCAAGGGGAATCGAACCCCTGTTCCCGCCGTGAGAGGGCGGTGTCCTGACCGCTAGACGATGGGCGCGTTCAAGAACCGGCGATATAGGCTGACGGTTTGGAAAAAGCAACTGGGCTTCGAACCGCCGGACCGCTTCTGTGCGATCTCGGTTTGCGGACTTAGCGTTTCGGCTCGATCAGGTCCCACAGATTGCCGTAGAGATCGGCGAAAACCGCCACGGTGCCGTACGGCTCATGGCGTGGCGTTTCATGGAAATCGACGCCGTTTTCCAGCATCGTCGCATGGTCCCTGGCAAAATCGTCGGTTTCGAGAAACAAAACCACGCGGCCGCCGGTCTGGTCGCCGACGCGGCTTTTCTGCACATCGTCCAACGCTTCCGCCAGAAGCAGCCGGGGGCCTTGCCCGGCCGACGGCGTTACCGTCACCCAGCGCTTGCCGTCACCGAGATCGATGTTGTCGCAGAGCGCAAAGCCAAGCTTGCCGACATACCAGGCAATCGCCTCGTCATAATCGGCGACGACGAGCGTAACGGTTGCTATGCGGCGATGGTCGGCAAACCCGGTCATTGTTTCGGCCCGCTCATTTGTTGCGGATGGCGAAGCGGCCGATGATACGGCGCTCGGCGATGTCGTAGACGAAGATGGTGCGGCTGCCGTCGCTGAGCTCGGCGTCGATCGAAATGCGATTGCCCGACAGAGCCTGGCTGATCACCTTGGCTCCGACCGGGAGCACTATGTCGGCCGCGAGCGGCTCGCCGGGCGGAACTGGAATGTCGTTGGCGAGCGGCGGGTTCGCGGGCGGCGCTTTGCGCGATTTGTAGACAATGGCCGCGATCACCACCATAAGGGCCAGCAAAAGCAGGCCGAGATTGATGGCCATGAAACGGATGAGCCTGCCGCGCACCTTTTCGATCTCGGGATCGAGCGGCTTTTCTTGTTCATCGGCAACGGGCCGGGCCATGGCAGAACTTCCGGAACTTTTTTCGATGAGCGCTCATAGCGAAGAGACCCCTGAATTGATAGAGGCTGGACAATTCATAGAGGCGGCGCCGACCGTGCTCGAAGCCGGCGCGGAAGCGGCCGGCCAGCGCCTCGACCAATGGCTGGCGAGCGCCCTCGGGCCTGACATGTCGCGCAGCCGGGTGCAGATGCTGATCCGGCAAGGTGCCGTTTCGATCGACGGCAAGCCGGTCGACGAGACCAAGCGCAAGATGAGTGCCGGCGAGCGCGTATCGGTCGTCATGCCCGAGCCCGAACCGGCCGAACCGCAAGGCGAGCCCATCGCGCTCGACGTGCTTCATGAGGACGACGAGCTGATCGTCATCAACAAGCCGGCCGGCCTCGTCGTCCATCCCGGCGCCGGCAACTGGACCGGCACGCTGGTCAATGCCCTGATCCACCACTGCGGCGACAGCCTTTCAGGCATTGGCGGCGTCAGGCGGCCGGGCATCGTCCATCGGCTGGACAAGGAAACCAGCGGCGTCATGGTGGTGGCCAAGACCGACCGCGCCCACAAGGCGCTGTCGGAGGCCTTTGCCGACCACGGCCGCACCGGCGACCTCGAACGTGCTTATTTGGCGCTGGTCTGGGGAATCCCGTCGCGGCCGACCGGAACGGTCGACGCGCCGCTTGGCCGTGCCGCCGACCGCGTGCGCCGCGCCGTCGTGCCGGAAGGCCGTGACGATGCCCGCCACGCCGTGACCCATTTCACCGTCAAGGAGCGTTTCGCCGAGGGCCAGCAGGCGTTCGCCACCGCCAGCCTGGTCGAATGCCGGCTGGAAACCGGCCGCACCCACCAGATCCGCGTTCACATGGCTCATATCGGCCATCCCGTCATCGGTGACCCCGATTACGGCCAAGCCTTCCGCACCAAGGCCAACCGGCTGCCCGAACTGCTGAAGGGTCAGGTCAAGGCATTTTCCAGGCAAGCTTTGCATGCCTGGCTTCTTGCATTTCGGCACCCGGCTACCCATTTATCGATGAGGTTCGAGGCGCCGATACCGGGGGACATGGAGGAACTCGTCGGCGGCTTCCGCAAACTCTGAACCCGAGCAATTCCAGGAAAAGTGTGAAACGGTTTTCCGTCCGGAATTGCGTCTAAACAAGCCAGCTAAAACCTGAGCGGCATTGTTCACTTCAGCGTGACACACTGTTTCGTGTTGAACAAATGCCTGTCTTTTCTGGTTTTGTTCCTATATAAATCAGTTGCCGCGGGCGAGCCTTTTGGTGCTCGCGTCACATGCCCGCCGCGTTTCGGGGGCATCACTCCAATAGAGAGGGGGCGCAATCATGGCCCAGTCACTACCCAGTATTGTTTCCGGCGAAGGCGGCCTCAGCCGCTACCTGGAAGAAATCCGCCGCTTTCCGATGCTTCAGCCGCAGGAAGAGTACATGCTCGCCAAGCGCTACGCCGAGCATGAAGACACCAGCGCTGCGCACAAGCTCGTCACCAGCCATCTTCGGCTCGTCGCCAAGATCGCCATGGGCTATCGCGGCTACGGCCTGCCGATCGGCGAAGTGATCTCGGAAGGCAATGTCGGCCTGATGCAGGCCGTCAAGAAATTCGAACCCGAGCGTGGCTTCCGCCTCGCGACCTACGCCATGTGGTGGATCAAGGCCTCGATCCAGGAGTACATCCTGCGCTCGTGGAGCCTGGTCAAGATGGGCACGACCGCCAATCAAAAGCGCCTGTTCTTCAACCTGCGCAAGGTGAAGGGCAAGATCCAGGCGCTGGACGATGGCGACCTCAAGCCCGACCAGATCACCGAGATCGCCACCCGGCTGAACGTGTCGGAAGCCGAAGTCGTGTCGATGAACCGCCGCCTGTCGGGCGACGCGTCGCTGAACGCGCCGATCCGCGCCAGCGAAGGTGAATCCGGCGAATGGCAGGACTGGCTGGTCGATGACCACGAAAGCCAGGAAGACATGCTGATCGAGCAGGACGAGCTGGAAAACCGCCGCGGCATGCTGTCGGGCGCTCTGGCCGTGCTCAACGATCGTGAGCGGCGCATCTTCGAGGCCCGCCGCCTCGCCGAGGAGCCGCTGACGCTGGAAGAACTGTCGTCCGAGTTCGACATCAGCCGCGAGCGCGTGCGCCAGATCGAGGTGCGCGCCTTCGAGAAGGTGCAGGACGCGGTCAAGGCCGCCGCCAAGCGCCAGATGCAGGCCCTGCGCACGATCGAGGCGCAGCCGGCGGCGTAAAGCCGGGTTCGGCTAAGGAACAGAAGGCGGCGTCGGGAAACCGGCGCCGCCTTTTTTTATGTCTTACGCTTACGCTGGCGATTGGCGAAAGCATTCTTGACATCCAATCTCCCCCCTTGCGGGGGAGATCGGCAGCTTCGCCAACTGCCCTCTCAAAGCCCATCAAGCGGAAACTTCAGATACCGCCTTCCATTGGCCTCCGGTTCCGGCAGCCGTCCACCATTCATGTTGACCTGCAGCGCATGCAGGATCAGCCGCGGCATCGGCAGTGTCTTGTCGCGCGCTTCGCGCAAGTCGACGAACTCGGCTTCGCTGCGCGCCGCAACGAGGTGGATATTCTTTGCCCTCTGCTCGGCGACCGTGCTCTCCCAGCACGGCTCGCGGCCGCCGGCCTGATAGTCGTGGCCGACAAACACCCGCGCTTCGTCCGGCAGCGCCAGAATGCCCTGGATCGAATGCCACAGCCGCGCGGCACTGCCGCCGGGAAAGTCCGTCCTTGCCGAGCCGCTGTCGGGCATGAACAGCGTGTCGTGGACGAAGGCTGCGTCGCCGATGACATAGGTGATCGAGGCGAGCGTGTGGCCGGGCGAGAACAGCACCTTGACCGGCAGGTTGCCGATCATGAACGTTTCGCCTTCCCCAAACAGCCGGTCCCACTGCGAGCCGTCTGCGGGGAAATCCGGCCAGTTGTAGATCGCCTTCCACAGCGCCTGGACTTCGACGATCCTGTCGCCGATCGCCGTCGGCGCGCCGGTCTTTTCCCGGAGATAGTGCGCCGCCGAGAAATGATCGGCATGCGGATGGGTGTCCAGGATCCACTCGAGCTCCAGCCCGTTTTCGCGGATAAAATCCAGCAAGGCGTCGGCATTCTTCGTCGCCGTCGCGCCGGATTTTTCGTCGAAATCGAGGATCGGGTCGATGACGGCGCAGCGTCTCGTCACCGGGTCGGTGACGACATACTGGATGGCGCCGGTCGGCTTGTCGTAGAAGCCGGCGACCTCAGGTTTGGCCGAAGCGATGTCCAATGTCCGGCCCCCCTGCCCCTTGCCCGACAGGAACCGTTTTCTCCGTCGGGTTGAACAAGAGCATGGTCATCTGGCAAAGCGCGCCGGTCAAGCACGCCTTGCCACAAATAGGACTGAAGCCCCAAATAGCTCCGACGGAGAAAACCTAGGCTGACGGCTGCTTGGTCTTCCTGAGATAGGGCAGGATCGTCTCGAAAGCGCCAAAACGCTTGACCGCATCTTCGTTCGAAACCGCGGCGGTGATGATCACATCCTCGCCCTGCTTCCAGTTGGCCGGCGTCGCCACCTGGTGCTTGGCTGTCAGCTGCATGGAATCGACCGCGCGCAGGATCTCGTCGAAGTTGCGGCCCGTCGTCATTGGGTAAGTCAGCACCAGCTTGATCTTCTTGTCCGGCCCGATGACATAGACCGAGCGCACCGTGGCGTTGTCGGCCGGCGTGCGGCCTTCCGACGTCTCGCCGGCGCCCGCCGGCAGCATGTCATAAAGCTTGGCCACCTTGAGGTCCTTGTCGCCGATCAGCGGGTAGTTCACCGTCTGGCCGGTCGCCGTCTTGATGTCGGCCTGCCACTTGTCGTGGCTCGCAACGGGATCGACGGAAATGCCGATGACCTTGACGTTGCGCTTCTTGAACTCGCCTTCGAGCCCCGCCATCGTGCCCAACTCGGTGGTGCAGACCGGGGTGAAATTCTTCGGATGGCTGAACAGGATCGCCCAGCCGTCGCCGATCCAGTCATGAAACTTGATCGGCCCTTGCGTGGTCGCGGCGGTGAAGTCAGGCGCGATGTCGTTGATACGAAGGCTCATGGCATTATTTCCCCAGCAACAGATTTCGTCAGGAGCGGCCGTGGACGGCGTCAACGCTCCGGCATTCCCGCATCTTAGCGCAAAAATTGCGGCTGCAGGACAATAGGAAACTATTATTGGCGACGGAACGAGCACTTTCGTTCTACGGACCGACGTTGGGCCGACAATCTTTCGTTTGTGCGGGGAAGGCTCAGGCCTTGTTGACCGCCAGCGACGTGGCCAGGTCTTCCATGCGCTGGGCGAGCGCGCCGAGCGCGCTGGTCAGCACGGTGTCGTTCTTGTCGGCCTTGGTCAGCGCTTCGTCGCGAGTCTTGCGCAGCGTCTGCACTTCGGTCTCCATGCCCTTGACCCGCTTCTGCAGCTCCGAAAGCTCGTCCATCACCATGATGCCGGCCATCACCGTCAGCCGCTGGTCGCCGATCTCGCCGAACGAATCCTTCAGATGCGAGACATAACGGTCGAACCGCTCGGCGAGGTCGATCAGGTGCTCTTCCTGACCCTCGTCGCAAGCCATGCGATACTGCTTGCCGTCGATGGAAACCGTGACCTGTGCCATGGCCTGCAGCTCCTACCTGTCCAGCACCGCGCGGATGGTTTCCATGGCGGTCACCAAGCGGCGCGACACTTCCTTGTTGGCATCTTCCAGCCGTTCGGCGCGGGCTTCGGAATTGTCGAGTTCCTGCGCCAGCCGTGAACGGTCGGCGTTCATGCGCTGCACCTCAGCCTCGGCTTCGGAATAGTCGCGCTCGTGCTCGAGCTTGGCCGCGACGGCGTTTTCCAGCCCCTCGATGGCCTTGCCCAGCCTGTGGATGACTTCCTTGAGTGTGGTTTCGCCGGTCATGGCCTTCGTCCTGTGCCCTGCCCATCACCGAATCGCTTCGCGTTCAGAACGCGTTAACAAGGAAACATTAGGCACCGGGTGAAGGCAACGTCAACAAAGCTCTCGCGACTGTCCCCCGCTAACGCTAATGTAGGTCGCCCCATAAGGTCTCAAAGCCATCACAAGACCGGCAAATGTGCAGCCGATTTGTTGACTAAAAGCCCGTGGCTGCTATGTGTCGCGCACTCTTTCCTGGGCTCTGCCAAGCCCACAAATCCCCACCCCGGAGGTACCATGACGTCGCGTGAACAACATGACCGGATGGCCAATGCGATCCGTTTTCTCTCCATGGACGCCGTCGAGAAGTCCCAGTCCGGCCATCCCGGCCTGCCCATGGGCTGCGCCGACATCGCCACAGTGCTGTTCACCCGCTTTCTGAAATATGATCCGAAGAACCCCCATTGGCCGGACCGAGACCGCTTCATCCTGTCGGCCGGCCACGGTTCTATGCTGCTCTACTCGCTGCTGCATCTGACCGGTTACGAGGACATGACCCTCGACCAGATCAAGCATTTCCGCCAGCTGGGTTCCAAGACTGCCGGCCATCCCGAATACGGCCATGCCACCGGCATCGAGACGACGACCGGCCCGCTCGGCCAGGGTCTCGCCAATTCGGTCGGCTTCGCGCTCGGCGAGCGCATCATGAACGCCGCCTTCGGCAACGACCTCGTCGACCACTACACCTATGTGCTGGCCGGCGACGGCTGCCTGATGGAAGGTGTTTCCCAGGAAGCCATCGCGCTGGCCGGCCACCTCAAGCTCAACAAGCTGATCGTCTTCTGGGACAACAACAACATCTCAATCGACGGTCCGGTTTCGCTTGCAGACAACACCGACCAGGTCGCCCGCTTCCAGGCCTCGGGCTGGAACGCCAGCCACATTGACGGCACCGACCCCGAGGCGATCGCCTACGCCATCGAAGCCGCCCGCCATTCCGACAAGCCGACGATGATCGCCTGCAAGACGACCATCGGCTTCGGCGCCCCGACCAAGGCCGGCACCAACAAGGCGCACGGTTCGCCGCTCGGCGCCGACGAGATCGCAGGCGCGCGGAAATTCTTCAACTGGGACTCGCCGCCCTTCGAAATTCCGGCCGACATTCTCGACTCCTGGCGCACCGCCGGCAAGGCCGGCGTCAAGCCGCGCACCGACTGGGAAGGCCGGCTCGCCAAGGCCAAGCCCGAGCTGAAGGCCGAGTTCGAGCGCCGCCTCGCCGGCAAGCTGCCGTCGAATTTCGATGCCGTCATTGCCGACTACAAGAAGAAGCTGTCGGCCGACAAGCCGAAGGTCGCCACCCGCAAATCGTCGGAAATGGCGCTGGAAGTCATCAACGGCGCGGTGCCGGAAACCATCGGCGGCTCTGCCGACCTGACGGGCTCCAACAACACCAAGACCAGCCAGACCAAGAACATCACGCCGGACGATTACGGCCAGCGCTATGTCCACTACGGCATCCGCGAGCATGGCATGGCGGCCGCCCTCAACGGCCTGACGCTGCATGGCGGCCTCATCGCCTACGGTGGCACCTTCATGTGCTTCTCCGACTATGCCCGTCCGTCGATGCGGCTGGCGTCGCTGATGGGCATCCGCTCGATCTTCGTCATGACCCATGATTCGATCGGTTTGGGCGAAGACGGCCCGACCCACCAGCCGGTCGAGCACCTGGCGGCGCTCCGCGCCATCCCCAACCACAATGTCTTCCGTCCGGCCGACGCGGTGGAAACCGCCGAATGCTGGCAGATTGCCATTGAATCGGAAAAGACCCCGTCCACCCTGGCGCTGACCCGCCAGAACCTGCCGACGGTGCGCACCGAGCACTCGGCCAGGAACCTCTCGAGCCAGGGCGCCTATGAACTGGCCGCGGCGAGCGGCGAAGCGGCGGTGACGATCTTCGCGACCGGCTCCGAGGTCGAGATCGCGCTCGGCGCCCGTGATTTGCTTGAAAAGCATGGGCACCCGACCCGCGTCGTCTCGGTGCCTTGCTTCGAACTGTTCGACCAGCAGAGCGACGCCTATCGCAAGGAGACGATCGGCAACGCGCCGATCAAGATGGCGATCGAGGCCGGCATCCGTCAGGGCTGGGATCACCTGATCGGCTCCGACGGCATCTTCATCGGCATGACCGGCTTCGGCGCTTCCGGCACCATCGAGCAGCTCTACCCGCATTTCGGCATCACCGCCGAAGCCGCGGCCAAGGCGGCGGAAGCCCGCCTGCACGGCAAGTAAGATCAGGGTCAGTCCCGCGCACCTCCAAGGCGGATTCGCGGGGCTGGACCAACCTAATCGATTTAAATTCGGCCTTCTGCGGCTGGATTCTTGTGCCATCCGCCGCTATGAAGCTGCGGACCCATCTGCCGCCTCCAGCTCCCAGGGAGAGTAAAATGACCGTCAGAGTTGCCATCAACGGATTTGGCCGCATCGGCCGCAACATCCTGCGCGCCATCCATGAATCCGGCCGCAAGGACATCGACGTCGTCGCCGTCAACGACCTCGGCCCGGTCGAGACCAACGCGCATCTGCTGCGCTATGACAGCGTGCACGGCCGCTTCCCGCACGAAGTGTCGGTCTCGGGCGACCAGATCACCGTCGGCAAGGAGACCTTCAAGGTCACCGCGATCAAGGACCCGGCGCAGCTGCCGTGGAAGGAGCTCGGCATCGACATCGCGCTCGAATGCACCGGCATCTTCACCGCCCGCGACAAGGCTGCCGCGCACTTGACCGCCGGCGCCAAGCGCGTCGTCGTCTCCGCGCCTGCCGAAGGTGCTGACCTCACCGTCGTCTACGGCATCAACCACGACAAGCTGACCAAGGACCACATCGTCATCTCGAATGCGTCCTGCACCACCAACTGCCTGGCGCCGCTGGCCGCAGTGCTGCACGAGACCGTCGGCATCGAAAAGGGCATGATGACGACGATCCACTCCTACACCGGCGACCAGCCGACGCTGGACACCATGCACAAGGATCTCTACCGCGGCCGCGCGGCTGCCCTGTCGCAGATCCCGACCTCGACCGGTGCGGCCAAGGCGATCGGCCTGGTGCTGCCCGACCTCAAGGGCAAGCTCGACGGCATCTCGATCCGCGTGCCGACCCCCAACGTCTCGGTCGTCGACTTCAAGTTCATCGCCAAGCGCGCCACCACCGTGCAGGAGATAAACGAAGCGGTGATCGCTGCCTCCAACGGCAAGCTGAAGGGCATTCTCGGCGTCACCCATCATCCGAATGTGTCGATCGACTTCAACCACGATCCGCGCTCGTCGATCCTGGCGCTCGACCAGACCAAGGTCATGGACGGCAACTTCGTTTCGGTGCTGTCCTGGTACGACAATGAGTGGGGCTTCTCCAACCGCATGGCCGACACCTCGGTCGCCTTCGGCAAGACCATCGCCTGATCTGAAGGCATCGTCTCGCAGCTTCGAACGCCCGGCTTTGCCCGGGCGTTTTTCGTCAGTCAGCGCGCCGGGCAAGGCGCGCCGAGCCGCCAAACGCCGGAAAATCAGCGGCATAAGGCAAAAAGCCATCCTTGCGCCTTGCACCGGCCATGCCTTCGCCCCACTCTCCCGTGAATCGGTAGAAAGAGGAATTCGAGGGGCAAATCACCGATGGAGCATGCGATCTATCTCGTCACGCTGGTCGGCACAGCGCTAGTCGTCGCCGCAGCGTTCTCGAGCCTGATCGCCTTCCGCTTCGGCGCCCCTTTGCTGCTGCTCTTCCTCTGCATCGGCCTCGCCAGCGGCGTCGATGGTCTCGGTATCGAATTCGACAATGCGCGCGTGGCATATTTTGCCGGCTCACTGGCGCTGGCGGTCATCCTGTTCGATTCCGGTTTCGGCACGCCGCTCAACGCGCTGCGCCAGGCGGCCGGACCGGCGGTGTCGCTGGCGACCTTCGGCGTAATCCTGACCACTGGCCTGTTCGGCGCCGCCGCCTATTACCTGCTCGACCTCAGCTGGCTGGAATCCTTCCTGCTCGGCGCCGCGGTCGCCTCGACCGATGCGGCGGCCGTCTTCTTCCTGCTACGCGCCGGCGAGATCAATCTGCGCGAACGCGTGCGCGCGACACTGGAAGTCGAATCCGGCACCAACGACCCGATCGCCATCTTCCTGACCATCACGCTGGTCGAGATCATCGCCGCCCACGCCAATCCCGAGACCCATGTGCTGGTCACCGACCTGATCCTCGGCTTCCTGCTCAATATGGGGCTCGGCGCCGTCGTCGGCGTGCTTGGCGGGCTCGGCATCGTGCGCCTCGTCGACCGGCTCAACCTTGACCATGGCTTGCTGCCGATCTTCGTGCTGACCCTGTCACTGATGGTGTTCGCCGCGGCCGGCGCCATTGGCGGCTCGGGCTTCCTGGCGGTCTATCTCGCCGGGCTCATTGCCGGCAACTCCGACATCCGCGCCGTCACCATCCTGAAGCGCTTCCAGGACGGCATGTCGTGGCTGGCACAGATCATCATGTTCCTGATCCTCGGCCTGTTCGCGACACCCTCGCAGTTTCCGGCGATCATGGTGCCGGCGGTGCTGCTCGGCCTATTCCTGATGTTTGTCGCGCGCCCTGTCGCCGTCTGGCTCTGCCTTATCCCGTTCCGCCTGCCGCGTCCCGAGATCGCCTTCGTCTCCTGGGTCGGCCTGCGCGGCGCCGTGTCCATCCTGCTTGCCATCACCCCGCTGCTCGGCGGACTGGAGAACGGCCGCACCATCTTCAACGTCGCCTTCATCATCGTGCTGGTATCGCTGGTGGTGCAGGGCTGGTCGGTCGGTCCGCTGGCGCGCCGGCTCGGCCTGATCGTGCCGGCGAGGCTCGGGCCGCTCGACAAGGTCGAACTCGAACTGCCGGGCTCCGCCCATCACGAACTGCTCGCCTACCGCGTGGCGCCCGGCAGCCCGGTGGCGCGCGGCGAGCGTATCCCGCGCTGGGCACGGCCCTCGTTGGTGCTGCGCGACGGCCGCTCGATGCGTTTCCAGGACATGGGCCGGCTCGCGGCCGGCGACCAGGTTTATATCTTCGTGCCCGACCGCTATCCGCGCCTGCTTGACAAGCTGTTTGCCAGCCGCGCCGTAGTCGACCCCGAGGATGCCGACTTCTTCGGCGCCTTCGCCGTCGATCCCGCCCGCTCGGCCGCAGAGCTCGAGGCCGCATACACACCGGGATTGAGCGAAGCCGAGCAGAAGCTCACCGTCGGCGCGCTGGTGACGGCAAGGCTTGGCGGCCATGCCGAATATGCCGACCGGGTGCTGATCGGCCCGATCGAATTGATCGTCCGCGACGTCGACGACAAGGGCAAGATCACCGGTCTCGGCCTCTCCTTCGAGCCGACCGCGCCGGTGGCGCGGGTTCCGGTGTTCCTGAGCGCCGGCGAGATCGGCGATCGTGTCTCCGCCTTCATCCGCAACTGGCGCAAGCCGACCGAGACGCAGACTGCAGAGGCGGCAGCCAATGAGAAGGCCCTTGAGCCGACGGTGGAAAAGATAACGACCGAAGGCTGACAAGCGATCGGTTCACGCTGACGTCCCGCATCATCACGACAGCCTTCGCCTTGATCTCAAAATTTAGCTCGCACCCCGGCTCAAGCCTTGCATCGTGATCGATGCGAGGTATGGTCCCGGCGATTTTCACGAAAGGTATCAGCATGGCCGCCTTCAAGACACTCGACGATATCGGCAATATCAGCGGCAAGCGCGTGCTGGTGCGCGTCGACCTCAACGTGCCCGTCGCCGACGGCAAGGTCACCGACGCCACCCGCATCGAACGCATCGCACCGACCATCGCCGAGCTGTCCGGCAAGGGCGCCAAGGTCATACTGCTCGCGCATTTCGGCCGCCCGAAGGATGGTCCCTCGCCCGAATTTTCGCTGGAGCCGATCGCCAAGGCTACCGCGGAGGTGCTTGGCCGCCCGGTCGGCTTTGCCGGCGATTGCGTCGGCGACACGGCGGGCAGTGCGGTCGCCGCCATGAACAAGGGCGATGTGCTGCTGCTGGAAAACACCCGCTTCCACAAGACCGAGGAGAAGAACGACCCTGATTTCACAGAGCGGCTCGCCGCCAATGGCGATATCTTCGTCAACGACGCCTTTTCCGCCGCCCACCGGGCGCACTCCTCGACCGAAGGCCTGGCGCGGCTGTTGCCGTCCTATGCCGGCCGCACCATGCAGGCCGAGCTCGAGGCGCTGGAGAAGGGGCTCGGCAATCCGATCCGCCCTGTCGTCGCCATTGTCGGCGGCGCCAAGGTTTCGACCAAGATCGACCTGTTGATGAACCTGGTGAAGAAGGTCGACGCGCTGGTGATCGGCGGCGGCATGGCCAACACTTTTCTCGCCGCGCGTGGCACCGCTGTCGGCAAGTCGCTGTGCGAGCATGACCTTGCCGCGACCGCCAAGCAGATCATGATCGAGGCCGCCGAAGCCGGCTGCGCCATCATCCTGCCTGTCGACGGTGTCGTCGCCAAGGAATTCAAGGCGGGTGCGGCCAGCGAGACCGTTGCCATTTCGGATGTCCCGGCTGACGGCATGATCCTCGATGTCGGCGAAAAGACCGTGAAGACGATCGGTGAATGGATCGACCGCGCCGCGACGCTGGTCTGGAACGGCCCGCTCGGCGCCTTCGAGATCGAGCCTTTCGACCACGCCACGGTGGCGGCGGCCAGGCACGCGGCGGCCCGCACCAGGGCCGGCAAGCTGGTCTCGGTCGCCGGTGGCGGCGATACGGTGGCCGCCCTCAACCATGCCGGCGTCGCCGACGACTTCACCTATGTCTCGACCGCCGGCGGCGCTTTCCTCGAATGGATGGAAGGCAAGCCGCTGCCCGGCGTCGACGTGCTGAAGAAACAAGCCTGACCGGATCGGGGGCGCAAAAACGGACGCCAGGAACTTTCAATTCGATTCGAGCTTTCCGATCCCATTCCTTTGGCGGTAGACTTCCGTTACGCGCGGAACGTACCCCCTTAGGAGAAGAAAAATGAGCGAACGTCTCGAAGACATTGCCGCCGCGATGGTGGCCGGCGGCAAGGGCCTGCTGGCCGCCGATGAGAGCTCCGGCACCATCAAGAAGCGCTTCGACGTTATCGGCGTCGAATCGACCGCCGATAGCCGCCGCGACTACCGCGAGATGATGTTCCGCGCCACGGACGCGATGACGAAGTACATCTCCGGCGTCATTCTCTACGACGAGACCATCCGTCAGAAGGCTGCCGACGGCACGCCTCTGGTCGACATCATCAAGGCGGCGGGCGCCATCCCCGGCATCAAGGTCGACGCCGGCGCCAAGCCGCTGGCCGGCTTTCCCGGCGATACCGTTACCGAAGGCCTCGACGGCCTGCGCGAACGGCTCGCGGATTATTACAAGCTCGGCGCCCGCTTCGCCAAATGGCGCGCGGTGATCGACATCGACACCGGCAAGGGCGTGCCCTCGGTCAATTCGATTGGCTCCAACGCCCATGCGCTGGCCCGCTATGCCGCACTGTGCCAGGAGGCCGGCATCGTGCCGATCGTCGAGCCGGAAGTGCTGATGGACGGCGCGCACGACATCGACACCTGCTACGACATCTCGAAGGCAACGCTGATCAAGCTCTATGACGAGCTGCATGCGGCGCGCGTTGTGCTGGAAGGCACCATCCTGAAGCCGAACATGGTGCTGGCCGGCAGGAAGTCGGGCAAGGTGAGCAGCCCCGAAGAGGTCGCGGAAAAGACCATAAAACTGTTCCGCGAAACCGTACCGGCAGCGGTGCCGGGCATCGCCTTCCTTTCGGGCGGGCAGTCGGACGAGGAGGCGACCGCCAACCTCAACGCCATCAACGCCATCGGGCCGCATCCGTGGAAGCTGACCTTCTCCTATGGCCGCGCCTTGCAGGCCGCCCCACAAAAGGCCTGGAGCGGCAAGGCATCGAACGTCGCCTCCGGCCAGGCCGCCTTCACCCATCGTGCCCACATGAACCATCTGGCGGCGCTGGGACGATGGACGGCGAGCCTCGAACAGGCCGCCTGAGCGCAGTCCTCCCGTTGTCATACAACCCGGGCCGATGCGCCCGGGTTTTGTTTATGACAAGGCGGGCTTGGGACGGAGTTCGCCCATCCTTATCTCCTTTTCGGCAAAAGCTGACGGCGATGTCGGTTTCTGCCCACCCCAAACGTCCTTGGGTGAACAGACAGGGAGAACTTCATGACTCGCAAGAAGGTGGTTTCGCGTGAAGACTGGTTTGAGGCGCACAAGGCGCATCTGGCGCGCGAGAAGGAATTGACACGGTTGCGTGAGCGCATCGCCGCCGAGCGGCGTGAACTGCCCTGGATGAAAATCCGCAAGGACTATGTCTTCGAGACCGAGCAGGGTCCGAAGAACCTGGCCGGACTGTTCGGCGCCAACAGCCAACTGATCGTCTACCACTTCATGATGACGCCAGGATCGAACCACCGCTGCGAAGGCTGCTCCTTCCTTGCCGACCATATAGACGGCGCCGATCAGCATCTCAGGCGCCACGACGTGTCGCTGGTGGTGGTTGCGCGCGCGCCGCTGGCGGAACTGCTGCCTTACAAGCAGCGTATGGGCTGGAAATTCGACTGGGTGTCGTCCTACGCCTCGGATTTCAACTTCGACATGCAGGTCTCCTTCACCGACAAGCAGATCGCGGCCGGCGACACCACCTACAATTTCGAGACGCGTCCGCGCACGTCAAAGGACCTTCCCGGCACCAGTGTTTTCTACAAGGACGAGAACGGCGACATCTTTCTCACCTTTATGTCGCGCGCCCGCGGCGGCGAGGCGCAGATCGGCACCTATGACTATCTCGATATGACGCCGAAGGGCCGCGGCGAAAATGGCCCTTATCAAAGCCTGATGGACTGGGTGCGGCTGCATGACGAATATCAGGAAAAGCAGGCGGCTAAGGAAAACTGCTGCGACTAGAAGCGCGTTCACCTGCGCCCAAACATGCGCTAAGGCTGCCGTTAACCTCTAACGGTATTGCCATGCGCTTCCCGGCCCTTCTTACCTGGCTCGCCTACCCCGTCTATGTCTGGCAGGGCCTCGGCGTGCGCCGCCGCACCACCCGCATGCTGCCGGCACAAGGGCCGGTCATGCACGAAATATCGGGCAAGGCGCCGGCCATCTCGCTGCTGGTGCTGGGCGATTCCTCGGCCGCTTCCGTCGGCATCGGCAATTCCGAGAACGGGCTTGCCGCGCAGCTTGCCGTCATGATCGCGCAGCGAACCGGCCTTGCCGTGCGCTGGCGCGCCGCCGGCTTCAACTCGGCAACGTCGGGCCAGATCCGCGACCATGTGCTGCCCAATCTGTCGGCCGATCGGTGGACGCATATAGTGCTGGCCATCGGCACCAACGACACCAAGAATTTCCACTCGGTGCCGCGCTTCAAGAAAGAGTTCGGCGGCCTGCTTTACGCGCTGCGCGCCAAATGGCCGGAGGCCCGCGTCGTCTGGTCGCCGGTGCTGGAATTCACCCGTGCGCCGGCCATGCCGCCGCTGCTCGGCAAGATACTCGAAATCCGCGCTACCGCAATGAACCGCATGGGCGAGCGCCTCTGTTTCGAGCGCGGCGCCGTGCCGGCGCCACGGCTGCCGATCACCAACCCTGAGGCCGGCTTTGCCTCCGATGGCTTTCATGCCTCGGAAGCCGGTTACCGCGCCTGGGCCGAACATCTGGTCGGATGGGTGCTCGCCGATTGACCTGAGGGGGCACAAGCTCGGACTGGTGGGCTTCAGAGAACTGACGCGAGTATTTCCAAATACTGTTGATTGCAGCCTGCTTCCAATGGATCTGAGCCAGAATATCATCCAGCAGCAATGGACGAGCTACGGCCTGGATTCCGAAACCGGCAACGACACCTGCACGCTGACCGGCAACCGCGCCGAATCGAGCAAGCATGTCATTCCGGCCGGCCCGGCCAACGCCACGCCTTTTATTGCGGCGAACCTGCCGGAATTCATGACGACGCGCGGTGGCGATTACTTCTTCGTGCCCAGCCTCAACGCCATCCGGATGATTGCCATGGGAACGGTGGACCCGACCTGACCCTCAAGGCTATGCCCAGTGCCCCAGCGCACCCGCCAGCGCGATGGCCGCCATGGCGATCAGGGCCAGCTTCCAGAAATCGCCGCGCCGCTTCAGGCCCGGCCAGCCGAGCGGCTTGATCAGCTGAATGGCCATCATGCCGATGATGACGAGCGCGAGGAGTTTCGACATGCCCGCCTTTGAGCAGCATCGCGACAGGCTGTCAAAGCGGTTCTTGCATGGTCTCGGTCGACTTGGCCATTCCTGACAAAAGGCTCGTTTCCGAACCGACCGCCAAGCACCTCGCAGCTTTCTTCAACGAGCTGACATGCTCCTGACAGACTGCTGTCAGGAGGGGTATGCGATAGTGTCTCCATCAGAGAAGAGGAGATGGTCATGAACAGCTTTGGTATTTTGAACAGCGTACAGCACTATGTCGGCAAGATCCGCACGATGCGCAATGAAGTCCGTACCCAGCGCTTCCTGAACTCCTTGCCGGCGGACATCCGCAAGGACATTGGCTGGCCGGATATGTATGAGGGTCACAGCCGCATTCGCGAGATCTGAGGCGTTTTACATGACAATGCTTGGATGCGGACCCCGCAACGCCCGGATCATTGACATGGACCCCCGGGCGGCGACGCCTTGGGCTGGCGCAAAGACTTTTGGCGCCTGCTACGGACAATGCTGAAGGCTCCTGACAGAATGCTGTCAGGAGCACCATGCCATAAACGTGTCAGGAGACATGAATGGTGAAAAGCTGGAACGACAGGCTGAACACGCCGGGCGTCAACGGCGTGAAGCCGACGCCACGCACAATGGGCGACGTCGTCGAGGGCCAGCCGATGCTGGTGCCGACGGCCCGTCAGGTCGATGATTTCATCCGCACGATCCCCAACGGCCTCGAGATGGATGTACGCGCCTTGCGCACCGCGCTCGCCATCGAGCATGGGGCGCAAGTGACATGTCCGGTCACCATCGGCTATCATCTGCGAACCGTCGCCGAAGCCGCCAATGAGGATCTCGAACGCGGCATGACGCTGAACGATATCACGCCGTACTGGCGTGTGCTCGACGTGAACACGCCGACAACGAAGAAGTTGTCCTTCGGCGCGGAATTCGTCGCCGTGCAGCGCAAGCGCGAAGGACTTAAACCATAATGCGTGTCGCCCAAAAGTGCGCAGCGGTTTTTGGGAGAACGACAAGCATAAAACAGGACATGGATGTCACCCGGAACCGGTTTTGGCCCCATGACATTCATAGACAAGCAGCCGAGGGACCATACGATGCGACGTGCCGACAGGCTCTTTCAGATCGTGCAGCACCTGCGTGGCGGCCGGCTGGTCACCGCCCAGAAGCTCGGCACATGGCTCGAGGTTTCCGAGCGGACCATCTACCGCGATATCGCCGATTTGCAGTCGACCGGAGTGCCGATCGACGGCGAGGCCGGCGTCGGCTACATGATGAGGGAGGGTTTCGACCTTCCGCCGCTGATGTTCACGCGTGACGAAATCGTCGCGCTGGTCGCCGGCGCCCGCATGGTGCGGGCCTTTGGCGGCGCGGCCATGGCGCGTGCGGCCGACGAGGCGCTGGTCAAGATCGGCGCCGTCCTGCCCGACGCCGAGAAGGACCGCATCGCCCGCACCGAGATCCACACGCCGATGTGGGTGGTGAGCGACGCCGCGCGTGAGGCGATCGACGTGATCGAGCGCGCTGTCGAGAAGCGACAGGTGCTGACCATCGACTACCGCGACGAGGCCGGCCGCGGCACCGGGCGTGACATCCGTCCGCTCGGTCTGTGGTTCTGGGGCAAGGTATGGACGCTGGTTGCCTGGTGCGAGATGCGCGACGATTTCCGCGCCTTCCGCATCGACCGCATCGCCTCGGTGGTCATCGCCGGCCGCATCTTCAAGCCTGAGCGAGGCAAGCAGCTTGCCGACTTCTACCGCGCCGTCGAACGCTCGGAGGACTATGGCATGACGCCGGACCGGGCGGCGCGCAGCTGAGACTTCGATAATCAATGAAAAAGCCCGCTCGAAGCGGGCTTTTTTGATGAACTGTCGCAAACCTTACTCGTCGTCCGCATCTTCCTTCTTGGACTTGAGCGCCGAGAGCTTGGCGAACACGGCGTTTGCGTCGAGCTCGGCATCCTCGTCCTTCGGCTTCTCCGGCGCCGGCACCAGGCGCTCGGTCACGGCAGCCGGCAGCAGCGTGTCGCCGACAGGCTGCGCCTGCTCGCGGCCGCGCGAGGCGCGGTTGACTTCCATGTCGAGGTCGATCTGCGAAGCGAGACCCAGCGTCACCGGGTCCATCGGCTGCAGATTGGCCGAATTCCAGTGCTTGCGCTCGCGGATCTGTTCGATCGTCGACTTGGTCGTGCCGACCAGGCGCGAAATCTGCGCGTCCTTCAATTCCGGATGGTTGCGGACCAGCCACAGGATGGCGTTGGGCCGGTCCTGGCGCTTCGACAGCGGTGTGTAGCGGGGACCCTTGCGCTTGGATTCCGGCACCCGCACCTTGGGGTCGGACAGTTTCAGGCGCTGGTTCGGATCCTTCTCGGCGCGCGCGATCTCGTCGCGGGTCAGCTGTCCGGTCATGATCGGATCCATGCCCTTGATGCCCTGCGCCGATTCGCCGTCGGCGATCGCCTTGACCTCGAGCGGATGCAACCCGCAGAACTGCGCGATCTGCTCGAAGGAAAGCGCGGTGTTGTCGACCAGCCAGACGGCGGTCGCCTTGGGCATCAGCAGCGTATTGGCCATTTCAAAAATCCTTCTCGTTCGCCCGCGTTCCCGCGCGGGCGGTGGTTTAGAGCCACCAAAATGGGAAATTCGCGGCCTGTATAACCGCTCCGCTGCCGTTTCGCAATGTTTTTGGCGCAGGGCGCAGCCGTCGGACACCGGACAGCGGGGGAGGCCAGGAGGACCTCGGCTCCGGCGATCATTGATGCCGAGTTGTACAGGGGGTCCAAGACGACAAAACCCGCCGGACAGGGTCCAGCGGGCTCGGAACCGGCGACGGGATACCGTCTGCGGCGGCTCTTGCTTCTGCCGCGTGGTCAGGCCTCACTGGCCGACCATGCTTCGAATTAGATGGCCTTGCGGGCAATCCTCTCGATGTCGCCGCGGCTGATGCCGAGGTCGCTGAGCTGACGGGCGTTGAGCTTGTTCAGCTCGCGCACGGTTTCGTTGTACATACGCCAGTTACGGAAAGCGCGGATCGGGTTCATGGTTGTCCTCCAGTTGTTGGATCAAATCGTTTCGATGACGCTTAGATAGGCAGTGCTGCCCACGAATTGAACAGACGTCTTTGCATAGCCGCAATGCAAATGCTGCATTGCAGCATTAAGCTTCTGTTCATCTTGCCGACAGGCTGAGCGCGGAGCATGGGGCGAGATTCAGGCCAGGCCGAGCCGAGAATGGCGGCTCCCGAGAACCGGCCTACGCCAGCCGTAGCCTTAACTGCCGCAACCCTCATGAGGGCTTCGGCCGGCGAAGGCCGGAAGCGCAGGGAGCCGCCATTCGCAGGCCGGCCTCACCTGAATCTCGCCCCATCTAGCCGACGTCGAGAACGATCTTGCCTATATGCTCGCCCTCTTCCAGGCGCTCATGCGCCCGCCAGGCGTCGGTCAGCGGGAAGATCATGTCCATCACCGGCGCTACCTTCCGGGTGCCGAGCAGCGGCCACACCTGTGCTTCCAGTGCGGCGGCGAGCGCCGCCTTGAACTCGACCGTGCGAGGCCGCAGGGTCGAGCCGGTGTGGGTCAGCCGCTTGACCATGATTTTCGAGAAATCGGCGCTCGCCACCGCGCCGGCCTGGACGGCGATCTGGACGATCCTGCCCTCGACCGCGGCGGCCTCGTAGTTGCGCGCGATATAGTCGCCGCCGACCATGTCGAGAATGACGTCGGCCCCCTTGCCGCCGGTCGCATCCTTGACCGCCGCGACGAAATCCTCCTCGCGGTAGTTGATCGCCCGGTCGGCGCCGAGCTTCAGGCAGGCGTCGCATTTTTCCTTGCTGCCGGCGGTGGTGACGACATAGGCGCCGAAGGCCGACGCCAGCTGGATCGCCGTGGTGCCGATGCCCGATGAGCCGCCATGGACCAGCAGCGTCTCACCCTTTTTCAGGCCGCCGCGCTCGAACACATTGTGCCAGACGGTGAAATAGTTTTCCGGAACCGCGGCCGCCTCCGTGTGGGTGAAGCCGGCGGGCAGCGGCAGCACGCTGCCGGCATGAACCTTGACATATTCGGCATAACCGCCCCCCGGCGTCAGCGCGCAGACCCGGTCGCCGATGCGCCAGCGCGATATCTCGTCGCCAAGGGCGGCCACTTCGCCCGATGCCTCGAGACCGGGCAGGTCGGAAGCGCCGGGCGGCGCCGGATAGGCGCCCTTGCGCTGCTGCACGTCGGGGCGGTTGACGCCGGCCGCACGCACCCGGATCAGGATTTCGCCGGGACCAGGCACCGGCACGTCGCGCGTTTCCGGTTTCAGCACCCGCGGCCCGCCCGGTTGCGAGATTGCAATGGCCGTCATCGTGGCTGGAATTTTATGTCCGCTCGCCATGAAATTTCCCGTCTCGGTCCGCCGGCTGCCAGCTTCTTGCCGGCTGTTTGCATCTACGCCCCTGCCCTATGTATGCTGATTGCCGGATCAGGCAAATGGCCAAATCAGCCCCAATACTGAATAGGGAGGAGCGACGATGGCGATCTTCGACGACGAACCCAAGAAGAAAGCCCGCCCGCATGAGATCGGACAGGATCTGTCGCTGCTTTCGGTCGGTGACCTGACCGAACGGATCAGCATCCTGCGCGAGGAGATTGCCCGGCTCGAAGCCGAGCTCCAGACCAAGGGCAGCACCAAATCGGCGGCCGAAGCCCTGTTTCGCCGCGGCTAGTTTTCGCGTTAGTTTCGGCGTTGAGCATCCGCCGCCGAAAAGCCCGAATGCGCCTGTCTTCAGACCCCGCCACCGAATCTCCAGACGGATCAAACAATGTTTGCAAGCTACAGGCCGATCCTCTCGCTGCTTCGCGGCACCGCTTTCCTGCTCGCGGCTTCGGGATTGCACGGCCTGTTGTTGCCGTTGCGCGGCCAGCTCGAAGGGTTTTCGACCGCATCGCTCGGCCTGATGGGCACGGCCTGGGCCGGTGGCTTCGTCACCGGCTGCTTCTTCGCACCGCGCCTGGTGCGCCGCGCCGGCCACGTCCGGGCGTTCGGCGCCTTTGCCGCTTCGGGCGCCATCGTGGCGTTGCTTACCGGCCTGATCATCGACGAATATGTCTGGATCCTGCTGCGCGCCTTCACCGGCTTCACCATGGCCGGAGCCTTCATGGTCATCGAAAGCTGGCTGAACGAGAAGGCCACCAACGAGAACCGCGGCACCGTCTTCGGCCTCTACATGATGGTCACCTATGCCTCGATCATGGGCGGCCAGATGATCGTTGCCGGCGGCGACGTCAGATCGGCATCGCTGTTCATGATCACCGGCATATTGTTCTGCCTGTCGCTGATCCCGACCGCGGTGTCGTCGGCTTCGTCTCCCAAGCCTTTGCAGGACGTCAAGCTCGACGTCAAAGGTCTCTACGCCAACTCGCCGGTGTCGGCGATCGCCTGCCTGTTGGTCGGCATCGCCAATGGCGCCTGGGGCACGCTTGGCGCCGTCTACGGCGCCCGTATCGGCATCTCCACCGCCCAGATCGCACTGATGATGAGCCTTGTCGTTATTGCCGGCGCGGCCATGCAGCTTCCGGCCGGACGCCTCTCCGACAAGACCGACCGCCGTTTCGTGCTGGCGGGCGCGGCTTTCGGCGCCGCACTGTTCGCCATCCTGATCTTCCTGTTCGAACCGCGTTCCGCCGTCCTCGTCATTGTCTTCGCCGCCGCCTACGGCGCCTTTGCCTACACGCTCTATTCGATCGCCGTGGCGCATGCCAACGACCACGCCCGATCGGAGGATTTCGTCAAGGTCTCGGGCGGCCTGCTGCTTCTGTATGGCTTCGGAACCATGATCGGGCCCTTGCTGGCTGCCGCCCTGATGGGCTGGCTCCGCCCCGAAGGCCTGTTCCTGGCCACCGCGCTGGCGCATCTCAGCCTCGCCGCCTACACGCTGCTGCGCATCAGCCGCCGCGCGCCGGTGCCTATCGAAGACCGCGACGCCTTCAAGACCCAGCCGGCCGATCGCTCGGTCACCCCTGAAGCACTGCGGCTCAGAAAAGCGGAAGCCGACGGTTGAGATTTGAAAAGCTTTGCCCCACAAGTATAGGCATGATGTTTTCTGACGCCTTCATGGCGATTGCCGACCCCAACCGGCGCTATCTTCTGGAAGAGCTCCGGCGTGGCCCGAAAACCGTCAACGAACTGGCTTCGGGCCTGCCAGTCTCCCGCCCGGCCGTGTCCCAGCATTTGAAAGTGTTGCTGGACGCCGGTCTGGTTCAGGCCAAGGCCGAGGGCACGAGGCGGGTCTATACAGTCAGCAGTGGCGGCTTCCTCAAGCTCAATATTTGGCTTGATCAGTTCTGGGAAGCATAGGCCGCGATTCCAGCTCGCCTCCCTGGCTTTCAAGTGTCCGTTGCCAGCGCCTTGCCCAGCGCATCGAGCAGGAATCCGGTACCATGCTCGCGCGATGACGGTGTGTCGTGCCCATCGAGAAACGCGCCCTGCTCGGTGAGCACCAGACGCGTGCCCGTGCCTTCCGGGCGAAGCTCAATTGTCGCCAGCGAAACCGAGATTCTGACATCACCGAACAGCATGTCGTAGCTGTAGACGATGCGCTGGTTGGGCACGATGTCCTGATAGGTGGCGGTATAGGTGTGGATCGGCCCGTCCTTCGGCCCGCCGGCATTGACCTCCTGGCCGCCGACGCAAAAATCCATTTCGTGCCTGTGGGTCATCGGGTTGTCGGGGTCGGCGAACCAGCGCCGCTTGGCGGCCGGATCGCTGAGCGCGAAATAGACTTTCGCCGGCGCAACTGGATAGAGGCGCTCGAGGACGAAGGTGGAGTGGACGACGGATCGTTCGGCCATGGTCGGGTCCTCTTGGTCAGCTTGATGGTTTCTGCGCGACGAAGACGCCGTCGCGATAGGACGCGCCGAAATAGACTTCGACGGCGCGCAACCTGTCGCCATGGAACAGATGCAGTTCGGTGTTGCGGAAGGTCTTTCCGTCCGCCGTCTCGCAGCGATAGAGGACAAAGGCGGCGTCCTCGTCCTCGCATATCCGCTCGATGACGATCGAGCTGAAGGCCGGGCTGTCCGGCCAGCAGCGCTCGAAATAGGTCGCACGGTCGATGGCGTCGTCATAGGGGCTGGTGAAGGTGAAATCGTCGGCGAGCACCGCCGCGACGGCAGCCTTGTTATTCGCCTGGTAGGCGGAAAAATAGCCGCGGATCAACTCCGCTCTGCTTTTGCCGGGCATGGTCATTTCTCCTCTGCTTCAGGTCATTCGGTCCCGGCGAGAAAATCGCCGAGCCGGTCGAGCCGACGCTCCCATGTCAGCCGCCGTTCGTTGATCCAGTGTTCTGCGCTGCGCAGCGCCTGCGGCGCGATCTGGCAGGTGCGCACGCGGCCGAGCTTTTCCGAGCGCACCAGCCCGCTTGCTTCGAGCACGTTGAGATGCTGGACGACGGCCGACAGCGACATCGCCAGCGGTTCGGCCAACTGGCTGACCGAGGCCGGCCCACGCGACAGCCGTTCGACCATGCTGCGCCTGGCCGGGTCTGAGAGCGCCTGGAACATCAGGTCGAGCTGGGCGGGATCGTGCAGCATCGCGATCAGCCGTTATTGTAGGGAAAGAACTTGAAGTAGGGCTGCGCCTCCTCGACCACCCGGGCGAAGGACGGCCGCTTGAGCAGGCGGTCGTGGTAGTGTTTCACGGCCGGATAGCTGTCGCCGAACGGCTCGACCTTGTTGGCGTAGAACAGCGCCGGCGAGGCCGCGCAGTCGGCCATGGTGAAGGTGGGGCCGGCCGCCCAGATTTTCGAACGCATCTCCTCCTCGATGATCGCATAGGCGTTGCGCAGTTGCGCGCGCGCTTCCTCGACCCCGAACGGATCGGTCTTGTCCTGCGGGCGCAACCTGTCGCCGACGATCTTCTGCATCGGAGCCTGCACGTAGAAATCGTAGAAACGGTCGGCCTGGCGGACCTGGAGAGCAAGGTCGGCCTCGGCCGGGATGAGCTCGACCGGCCCGGGATAATGCGCGGCCAGATATTCGATGACGATGGTCGATTCCAGCACCGTGCGATTGCGTGCATCGTCACGCAGCGCCGGCATCTTGCCGGTCGGCGACACCTTCAGGAATGCTGCCCGCGACTGCTCGTCGCCGAGGTCGACGATAACCGGCGTGAAGGGCGTGTCGTTCTCGTAGAACGCAATCAGCGGTTTCCAGCAGAACGATGCCAGCGGATGGAAATGGAAGGTCAGGGACATTTTTTGCTCGTCTGTTTGTGGTTCGCCGATGCTGGAGCGGTGCCAGCCTGCGCCGACACTGAAGCAATTACTTAACTATTTCCGTGAGGCGAATGTGTCAAGGTTCCAGACTGCCTTCAGGGTTTGGTATGCGTGACGATGGCGGCAACGATCGTGCCCCAGTCGTCGGGATGCAGTTCGTGGCCACCGCCTTCGACGCGGACAAGCCGCCCGCCGGCAACAGCGTCGGCAAGGGCTGCGCCATGCTCGACCGGAAAGATCGGATCCGATGTCCCGTGAATGACGAGCAGCGGAACCTTGATCTCGCGCAGGCGTCCTTTCAGATCCTCGCAGCTCTTCAGCATGAAATGGTTAGTCGCGCTCAGGAAGCCGCCGGATCGGTCGTAGTCCCGTTCGACGAACGCCCGCATCGCCTTCTCGTCGAAGGGATGCGCGGTGCTGGCGATCGCACGCGCATCCTTGACGACGAAGCCGACCACCTGGTCGCGGTTCGACCAGTCGACTCTGGCGCCATCGGCCGAGTGCTCCATATAGGCTTCGGTCGTTCCCGGCAGCTGCGATGTGTCGATCCCCACCGGCGAACTGCTGATTACGGTCAGCGAGATGACACGCAAGGGATGTTTCAACACCAGTCGTTGCGCGATCATGCCGCCCATCGACATCCCGATCACATGCGCCTTGCCGATGCCGCAACTGTCGAGGACGCGCACCGCATCGTCCGCCATGTCGTCGAACGTATACGGCGGCTCGCCCGGCGTATATTTGGTCGACAGGCCGGTGTCACGATTGTCGTAGCGGATCACGAAGTGGCCTTCGCCGGCGAGCTTTTTGCAGAGCGCCTCCGGCCACCAGAGCATCGAGGCCATGGCGCCCATGATCAGCAGAATGGCTGGATCTCCGGGATCGCCAAACGTCTGGGAGACGATTTCGGGTGCTGCGGCCCTTGTCATGGGACTCTCCTCCTATCGGCCAATCAAAGGCCAATCAAACTGGTTGCATTTTGCAATCGGTTGCACGATAATAAAACTGATACGATAATGCAACCGGTTTTTTGAGGAGAGTCGGATGAAAACCGAACACCGCTCGGGATGCCCTATCAATCTGTCGCTGGAAGTGTTCGGCGATCGCTGGAGCCTGATCATCCTGCGCGACATGATTTTTGGCGGCAAACGCCACTTTCGCGAACTGCTCAACGGCTCGATCGAGGGCATCGCTTCCAATATCCTGGCCGACCGGATGAAGCGGCTGATGGAACTCGGCATGCTGACCAAGGCCGACGACCCCTCGCACAAGCAGAAGGCGATCTACAGCCTGACCGAGATGGCCATCACGCTGGTGCCGATCATGGCGCATCTCGGCGCTTGGGGCCGCGTCTGGCTGCCGGTGAGCGAGGAGCTTTCGATCCGCGCCGAGCTGCTGGAGAAAGGCGGGCCGCCAATGTGGGAGCAGTTCATGGACGAGTTGCGCCACGACCATCTGGGCACGCCTGTCGCCACACCCGCGCAGCCTTCCGTCCGCGCTACATTGCAGGCCGGATATGAGGCGGTGGTAGCCCGCAAGGCGTCGAGCGGCATCGAGGCCCCGGCCGCTTGACCAACTTATTTCCCCATTATCAGGCCGGCTCTGCTATCAAGGGGCTGAAAAACATAATTTACGGGATTGGATAACGCTCTTGGTCGAGAACTCTAAGGATACTGCCCGCGCCAGGGCAGATATGCGTTTCAAGAAGCAGGAAGAGGCAGCCACGGTGCGGCAAAAGGCGATGGCGGAGTATGTCGCCGAGGCCGACGCCCGCCAGGCCAAGACCAACAAGCTCCGGGCATTGCGCCTTGCCAAGGAAGCGGAAGACCTCGCCAACGCCCCTGCCGTTCCGGTCAAGAAAGCGCCCCGAGCCAAGAAAAAATAGCGCGGCCTTCTTCATCGACGCCCGATCTGGATGCCGGCGGATCGTATCGGCCATGTGCCACGATCAGCAATGCCCGCCATTTCCGCTTTCCCACGCGAAGCAATTTCAACCGCAACCGGGATTTCGCATCCCGCATGTCAGGCGATGATTGACGCGTTTTGATCAGGAGACAGCCATGACCGCACTGACCCTCGAAAAAGCCAAGCACATCATCGACGCCGCCTTCGCCAAGGGCGCCGAGCTGAAGCTCAAGCCGCTCGGCGTTTCCGTGCTGGATGCCGGCGCGCATCTCGTCGCCTTCCAGCGTCAGGACGGCGCCTCGTTCCTGCGCCCGCAAATGTCGGCCGGCAAGGCCTATGGGGCGCTGGCCATCGGCATGGGCTCGCGCCGTGTCGAGGCTTTCGCCAAGGAGCGGCCGCATCTCGTCGCCGGCATTTCGGACGTTTCGGGTGGACGCGTATTGCCGGTCGTCGGCGGCGTGTTGATCCGCGACAAGGCAGGCGCCGTCATCGGCGCCGTCGGAATTTCGGGCGATACGTCGGACAATGACGAGGCCGCCGCCATCGCCGGCATCGAAGCGGCGGGCTTCACCGCCGATCCGGGCTGAGGGGGAGCTTCGTCATCCCAGGGCGAAGCAGGAGCGAAACTCCGTCGCGAAGACCCTGGGATGACGACCAGAAAGAGCAGCCACGCCAATCGCGAACGGATGCGACCATCCAACGAAGGCGGCTAGTTCAAATTTATGTCTCTACTCGCCGACCGCATCGACACCGAAAACCCGGCCAGCACATCGAACAGGGCGATCACCATCAGCGTGAAGAAGACGGAGTGCGCCGCGCCCTTCACCAGCAGGAACTCGACCAGGAACGCCACGAAGACCAGCGTCGACAACAGATGGTCCATGATCGAAGCGTTCGTGGTGCGCACCGACTTCACCATTTCGAGGAACAGGAAGATCAGCCCGATCACGACCATCAAGTCGCCGAGCGTCATCGAAAACACTCCGCCCGACATCATGCTGAACGAGAAGATCTCGGTCGCCCACGGATCGTCGCCGCTGCCGAATATTCCGAGGAGTCCGAGATTGTAGGCCACGAAGGGCACGATCAGCAGCGGGATGGCACCGAACATCAGGCGTCTCCTCTAGCAATTCCAGGAAAGCGGTTTCCCAAGGAATTGCCTAAACAATGGGGGCACCTTCTGTAGAATGCCCCGCAGGCACGCCGTCAAGATTTTTCGCTAGCGCCCGCAAACACGGAAAAAGACCGCGCGAAACAACCCTGTCAGCCACAGTTGCCCCGGCTGACCACCGACACGCCGGGATTCAGCGCTTGAACTGGCCTGTCCGCACGGCGGCGCCGATAGCGTTGAGGATGAAAAGGCCGGCGGTCATCGAGGTGATCTCGTTGACGTCGCGCGCCGGCGCGATCTCGACGATGTCGATGCCGACGACACGTCCCTTGGCGAACAGGCCCTTGATCAGTTCGATCGTCTGCCGGTAGCTGATGCCGCCAGGCGCCGGCCCTTCGACCGCCGGCATGACAGCGGGATCGAGACCGTCGGCATCGATGGTCAGGTAATAGCGGCCACGGTCCGGGATGCGCTTGAGCAGCGCCGCCGTACCGATATCCTGCCATTCATTGGCGGTGACGATGTTGGAGCCGTAGGCGCGGGCCGCCTCGACCTCCTCGAGCCGGGCGCTGCCCTGGCCGCGGATGCCGAGCTGGAAAATCCCGGCTATATGCGCCATCTCCGAAGCGCGGCGGATGGGGCTGGAATAGCCTTCCCTGACCCCGTTGACATTGTCGCGCCAGTCGAGATGGGCATCGATCTGAACCAGGGTGATCGGCCCTTCGTCGTCAAGCGCCCGCAGGATCGGGATTGGAATGCCGTGATCGCCGCCAATGGTGATCGGCAAGGCGCCGGCGACGCGGATCTTGCGGATCGCCGTTTCGGCCAACCTGTAGTGGCCGCCGGCGGCATCGCCGGGAACATCGCCGACATCGACCACCTTGACGTCCTGCCCGTCGAACAGGGTTCCGCCAATGTCGAAATCATAGCGGTCGAGCCCGAGGCTGATGCGCTGCGAGGCGCGCCGCACCGCGGTCGGCGCGTTGGTCTGGTCGTTGACCAGCTCGTCGATCGTGTAGGGACTGCCGTAAGGCATGCCGATGATGGCGACATCCGCCTTCAGCGCATCGAGGTCCTCGACCAGCGGGAAGTTCATGAAGGTCTGGAAGACATCGCGGGGTGCTGTGGTGAGCTTGGTCATGCGGTCCCTCTGAAGCCGGTCGATCATCGCGCGGAAGCGCCGCGACAAGGCATGCGGACTCAATACAGCACCGCCGCCGCAGCTTGTATCGCCACGGACGCCCGGTCTTTGGCATAGTTGGCGGCGCGGCGCACCAAACGCAAAAAAAACCGGCCAATGGCCGGTTCTTTTGGCATTCAAACCCTTCGAAAGCTGGTCTCAGCTTTCCTTGGGCGTCAGCACCTGGCGACCGCGATACATGCCGGTCTTCAGGTCGATATGGTGCGGGCGGCGCATTTCGCCGGAATTCTTGTCCTCGACATAGGTCGGGGCCTTGAGAGCGTCGGCCGAGCGGCGCATGCCGCGCTTGGACGGAGAGGTTTTTCGTTTCGGAACGGCCATGGATATGCTCCACTACATGGTCAAAATGCCCCGATAGCCCTCGTGAAAGGGCCGCGTCAGGGCCATAATCTGAGAAAGTCGGGTGCCTATACACGCCCTGCGCCGTTTTGGCCAGCACCGTGGCGATTTTTTTTGAACTGGCAGCGGTTCTACCTAATCAAGACAACCGACATACGCGCCCGAACGGCCGGCGCGGCGTTCGATCAGCGACGCCAGCCGCCGCAGACCCGGACCGGGCTTGGCCGGATTGCGGGCGATCGGATTGGGCAGCGAGACGGCCAGCAATGCCGCCTGCCGCCGCGACAGCTGTTTGGCCGAAACGCCGAAATGGTGCTGCGCCGCCGCCTCGATGCCGTAAATGCCCGGCCCCCATTCGGCGATGTTGAGGTAGATCTCCATGATCCGCCGTTTCGACATCACCGCGTCGAAATAGACGGCCAGCGGCAGTTCGACCACCTTGCGCACCGAGCCCAGCGGCCGCGACCACAGGAAAAGGTTCTTCACCGTCTGCATGGTGATGGTCGAGGCGCCGCGCGTCGCCTCGCCGGCCAGCGCATCGTCGACGACGCCGCGCAATTCGCCGAGATCGATGCCGCGATGGAAGCAGAATTGCCCGTCCTCCGACATGATCACCGAATTGGCCAGCACCGGGGACACATCGTCGATCGACACCCAGCGCCGGTCGTAACCGGAGAAGGTCGCGAGGTCTTTGACCATCAAGGTCGATATCGGATGCACGAAGGACGGCAGATAGAGGAAGGTCAGCACAATGGGTATCGCCGCCAGCACGACGGCGACGACCAGGCCGCGCCGTGCCAGGCGCTTCAGACCGGCGCGGTTCACGCGCCTTGGTCGCGCCATCTCAAACCCTTCGGTTTCATGATCGACGATCGGTTCCGTCAAGCCGCCCCCACCCGCGCCACTCTCCCGCCTCCGGCATAATGGCGCGAGGCTTCTTGCGCAACGTCTGAGTGTCGGCTACCGCTCCCGGCCATGACGAAAGACGAGCAATTGGCCTTTGAGGCCGCACTTCTGGGGCGGGCGGCGGCGATCGAGGCCGGGCTCAGGCTGCTGCTCGACGGCCGCACGCTTGCCGGCGAGATCGCCCGACCGGAGCGTCTGATGGCGGCCATGCGCCATGGCGTGCTGAACGGCGGCAAGCGGCTGCGCCCCTTCCTGGTCATGGAAAGTGCCGCCCTTTTTGGCGCCGATGGCGAGGCGGCGATGCGCGTGGCGGCGGCGCTCGAATGCGTGCATTGCTATTCGCTGATCCATGACGATCTGCCTGCCATGGACGACGACGATCTGCGCCGCGGCCAGCCGACCGTGCACAAGGCCTTCGATGAAGCTACCGCCATACTTGCCGGCGATGCGCTTCTGACGCTTGCCTTCGATGTCCTCGCCGATGAGGCGACGGCGCTGCCGGCGGAGCGCAGGGCGGCGCTGGTGCTGGCGCTGGCGCGCGCGGCTGGCACCGGGGGCATGGTTGGCGGGCAGACGCTCGACCTCGAAGCCGAGCGCAACAGGCCGGACGAAGCCGGCATTATCCGGCTGCAGGCGATGAAAACCGGCGCGCTGATCCGCTTCGCCTGCGAAGCCGGCGCGATCATTGCCGGCGCCGCACCGCAGGACCGCGACCGGCTGGCCGAATTCGGCTCGGCGGTCGGGCTTGCCTTCCAGCTTGCCGACGACCTGCTCGACCTGACCGCCGATGCCAGCCAGATGGGCAAGGCGACCGGCAAGGACGCAGCCGCCGGCAAGGCGACGCTGGTGGCGCTGCATGGCGCGAACTGGGCGCGCAGCCAGCTCCATGGGCTGGTCAAGCAGGCCCATGAATTGCTCGAGCCTTACGGCGGACAGGCAGCCTTGCTGAAGGCAGCGGCAAGCTTCGTTGCAATCCGCAACAACTGAGGTTTGGGCGATCGGATGCCGAACCGTTTTCGGAATTTGTCGGCCTTGCGCTGCCTTGCTTTGGTGTCTCTCAAATGCCCCAAAGCAACTGGGCGCGCTATCTGACCTTGACGACGACCTTGCCCTTGGCGCGTCCTGTTTCGACGTAAGCCAGCGCCTCATTGGTCGCTTCAAAAGGAAAGACCCTGTCGACGACCGGGCGAATCGCCCCATCTTCGATGAGGGACGTGATTTTGCTCAGTTGCTCACCTTGCGCCGACATGAACAGGAACGAAAATCCCACGCCCCGGCGCTTGGCTTTGGTCCTGATACCACGGCTCAGCAGCCGCAGCAGCAGCCTTAGCACCACGTTCAGTCCCTGTTTCCTGGCAAATTCGGGATCCGGAGGACCGGAAATCGAGATGAGCTTCCCACCCGGTTTCAGCACAGTCAGGGATTTCTCAAGCGTCTTGGCGTCCTGGCTGTTCAGGACGACGTCGTAGCCCGACAGGATTTTCTCGAAGTCGTCCTTCCTGTAGTCGACGACGACATCGGCGCCGAGATCCCTGACCAGATCGTTGCTTGCCGCGCCCGCTGTTGTCGCAACGATCGCGCCGAGGTGCTTTGCCAACTGGATGGCGAATGTCCCCACGCCGCCGGAGCCAGCCTGGATGAAGATCTTCTGGCCTGTCTTCAGACCCGCCCTCTCGATGAGAGCCTGCCAGGCGGTCAGACCGACCAGCGGGATCGAGGCCGCCTCTTCCATGCTGAGGTTCGCCGGCTTCAGCGCCACGTCGGCTTCATCGATTGCGATGAATTCGGCGAATGTCCCGATCCGGCCGTCGCGCGGCCGCGCATAGACGGCGTCGCTGGGTTTGAATTTGCGGACTTTCGAGCCCACCCTGACAACCCTCCCGGCAACGTCGTGACCGAGGATGAAGGGCCGGCGATAGGGAAGGACGAGTTTGAATTCGCCGGTCCTGATTTTGGAATCCAGCAGGTTCACCCCGGCGGCATGGACCTCGACCAGGACGTCATTGTCCAGCAGCTCCGGCTCCGGCATCTCGGCCAGCCGCAAAATGCCTTTCTTGTTATATTTATCGACAACGAATGCCTTCATGGCAGTGACTTTCTGAGAGTGTCCGTTGGTGTGCCGTTTGTGTGTGAAATTCTCCGTCCCACCGTTGTTCAGACCGGCAGGCGGAACTGCTTGCGCAAGGTCTTGTCGAACATCCCCGCGGGGGCGAAGCGGCGCAGCAGGCTGACCTGGCGCGCTGCCTTCCCTGCGGTATAGCGCCGTCGCGGACGGGCGTCGGTCGCTGCCTTGACGACCACATCCGCCACCACTTCCGGCCGATCGGCTTTGGGCATCACATCGGCAAGCAGCGCCTTGAGACCGGCGCGCGCCTGATCGTAGTCCTTCAACAGGGAATCCGGCTCGATGCCGTTCTGGTCGAAGACGGTGCGCACGAATGCCGGCTCGATGACCGAGACGCGAATGTTGAAGGCGCGAACCTCATGATCGAGCGATTCCGAATAGCCCTCCAGCGCGTGCTTGACCGCCGAGTAGTGCGCTGAGTATGGCGCAGGCACCAATCCTAGAATCGAGCCGATGTTGACGATGCGCCCTTGGCCGCGGCGCCGCATCGACGGCAACACCGCATTGGTCATGCGCATGACGCCGAACAGATTGACGTCGAACAGAACCTGCACCTGTGCGACCGAAGATTCCTCGGCGCCGCCAAGCAGGCCGACACCGGCATTGTTCACCAGCAGATCGATACGACCGGTCTGGGCCAGCACGGTTGCAACGAGGGCGCTGACGGACTCCCCGTCGGTCACGTCGCAGGTCAGCATGGACACCTTAGCCGGGCCGTTGCCGGCCTTGCTGCGGCTTGTCCCGAAGACGGTATACCCCGCCCGCGCCAAGGCCTCGGCAGTGGCGCGGCCGATGCCCGAAGAGGCTCCGGTCACGACTGCGGTTCTTCCCGAAAGGGTACTCATTTGATACTCCACAGACATGAGGGCTAGCTTTTTGCCGTTGATTGAGTTATGATCGTAATATCACATTACACCTATAATGCAATAGCAGAAAGGAAGAGCGCCATGCGCTACGAAAAGGGCCGAAAGGAAGCCTCTCGCGATCGCATCGTCGAGGTCGCAGCCCAGCGTTTTCGCGGTGACGGCATCGCCGCGTCCGGACTGGCAGCCATCATGGGCGACGCCGGACTGACGAACGGAGCCTTCTATCCGCATTTCCAGTCCAAGGCGGAGCTTGTGCGTGAAAGCCTTGTAGCGGCACTGGAGAGCCAGTCGCAGCAACTGCAGGAGGTATTGGCAGCCGGTGGTCCGGAGATGGGCATAGCGGCGTATCTGTCAGCTGAGCACCGGGACAATCCGGGAGCCGGCTGCGCGTCGGCCGCCCTGTTGCCGGAACTCGCGCGTCAGCCGCCCGAAACGCGCCAAGTCTATACCGAACGCTTGCTGGTTCTGGTGCGCCAGTTGTCTGCAGTACTTCCGCAGACCAAGGACCCGGAAGCCGCCGCCCTGGGCGTTTTTGCGACCCTCATAGGCACGCTTCAGCTGGCCCGCGCGGCAGCGGGGACGGAATTGTCGGATCGCATCCTTGCGGCAGGAGCAGACGCCGCGCGCAGCCTGATCCAGCCACGTGAGGGCGAGAAGGCATCCATTTAGAGATAGAGCGGCAGCAGCAAAGAGCCTGACATCCTCATCATGGCGGGCCGCATTACAAGAAGGGTCGCTTTGCCTAAAGTCATCGGCCATTGCCAGCACGAGGCCATCTCAACCTGCATCAGGGAATGACCGCATAAGGGCCGGAAGCGACTGGCAGCTTCAAGGCTCGGAATCGGACGGCCACCGCGACGCAGTCCGTAAGGGGGGTAACTTGCGACGGAGGAATCGATTGGACGCCCGAAAATTGTGCTGATGAGGGAGGGATAACTCACTTCGCCAAGTTAGAGCGGCGTGTTTTCGCCCTTCCGTCACGCCTTGAGACGGAGTGCCTCCACAAGAAGAGCGAACGCTGCAGTGTGCTGGCGTCGGCTGGGATAATAGAGGTGATAGCCCGGGAAAGGTTGGCACCAGTCTTCCAGCACCCGGATCAGGCGTCCGTCTGCGACGAACGGAGCGACCTGGCTTTCAAATGTGTATGCTAGTCCGAGCCCGGCGAGGGCCGCAGCCTCCAGCATTTCCCCGTCATTGATAATGAGTGGGCCATTCATCCTGACTTCAAGTTCCTCACCGCGTTTTTCGAACTCCCAGGCAAAGAGCCCGCCGCCGGTCTTCTGACGGTAGCTGATGCCTTTGTGTTCCCCAAGTTCGCGCGGTGTCTTTGGAACCGTTCGGGTTGCAAAATACGACGGTGATCCAACTACCGCCATACGCAGGTCCGGGCCGATCCTTACTGCCACCATGTCCTTCTGGACCTGCTCGCCGATCCGGATACCGGCGTCGAATTTGCTTGCAACGATGTCAACCAGACCTTCGTCCAGGCTCAATTCCACTTCGATATCCGGATACTGCAGAAGGAGTTTGGCGATGACGGGCCACAGTACTGATTTGGCAGCATACCGGAATGTCGTCAGGCGAATGAGGCCAGTGGGCTTGTCGCGCAGGGCGGCGACGGCGGCGATCTCGCTTTCGATGTGATCGAAGGCCGGTCGCAGGCTTCGCAGCAAGCGCTCTCCAGCTACCGTCACGGACAGGCTGCGGGTGGTGCGTGAGATCAGCCGGACTCCCATGCGCTGTTCCAGCGTTCTGACAGCGTAACTGAGCGCCGACTGCGATAGACCAAGCTTTGCTGCGGCGCGTGTGAAGCTGCCCGCCTCTGCTACGGCGATGAAGACTGCCAGCTCGCTGAAATCTCCGCGCCTCATTTATCAATCCCATTTCTAACTTCATGCAGATTATAGAGGCTAATCGTATCGAGTCCTATTCCCTATGTCACCTGGCAGACAACGAAACGCTGAGACGGACGTGCCAAGCCAACGCGGCATAAACTGAAAGATACCGACCAGGAAGGATACGACTATGAGTAGAGTATGGATGATCACCGGCGCAGGGCGAGGCATGGGCCTCGACTTTGCCAAAGCGGCCCTGGCCATCGGCGATAAGGTCGTTGCGACCGGTCGTAACCCAGATCGGGTCGCCAAGGGGATCGGGCAGTCGGACAATCTTTTGGTCGTCACGTTGGACGTGACCAAGCCGGCCGACGCCGACGCCGCGGTGAAGGCAACCCTGGACCGCTTTGGTCGCCTCGACGTGATCGTCAACAATGCCGCGGGCTTCTATGCCGGCTATTTCGAGGACCTGACTCCGGCCCATATCGAACTTCAGCTCGCGTCCACCCTGACCGGCGCCATGAACGTCACCCGCGCAGTCCTGCCGGTCATGCGCGCGCAGGGTTCTGGCAAGGTCATTGCCATCTCATCGACGGCAGGCCTGGTCGGCTTTGAGTTCTGTTCTGCATACGCCGCGGCAAAGTTCGGCGTTGATGGCTGGATCGAGTCACTGCAAGCCGAGGTGGCGCCGTTCGGCATTGAAACGATGATCGTGAACCCCGGGTTTTTCCGCACGGAGCTGCTGACGGACGAATCCACTCAATATGCTCCGTCATTCGTCAGCGATTACAGCGAACGTCGCGCCCGGCAGATAACGGGTTGGAAAGCCGCGAACGGCCAGCAAGTCGGCGACCCCGCCAAACTCGCGCAGGCGTTGATCACTCTGGTCGACAAGCCGGAGCTGCCCCGTCGGTTCATCGCCGGTGCCGATGCTCTTGCAATGGTCAGGCAGAAACTCGCTCTGCTGCAGCAGCAGGTCGATGCCCATGAGGAGCTATCCGGCTCACTGGCCTTCGACAGCTGAACGTCGCATCCAGCACTGCCGTCGTCGCAGGTCTATTTATGAGCGCCATCGATAGGCTCATGCGAATTCTGGGGGCTAATCCGAATGTCGCGCCCGTGCTCTCCTGAGGGTTGACCGTTGGGCAACCGGCCAACGACCGAACTTCGGAATGGACGTTCCCTTTCCCACTGATGCCGCCAGGCGTCGTCGGTCCGATTAGCTTCGCGTCCTATATCCCGCCCGCCACTCGAGGAGACGACATGCCAGAGCCCCGACAGCTAGCCTTGGACATCAACAGCCGGCGCCACCAGTTCAATCTTGATGTACGCGTGACTCTGCTGGATGCACTACGCGAGCATGCCAACCTGCCCGGCACGAAAAAAGGCTGTGATCATGGGCAGTGCGGCGCCTGTACCGTCCACGTCGACGGCGAGCGGGTATTGAGCTGCCTGACGCTGGCGGCCCAGGTCGAAGGCCGTCAGGTCACGACGATCGAGGGCCTCCAGGCTGCCGACGGCGTGATGCACGCAGTCCAGACCGCGTTCATCGAGCACGATGCATTCCAGTGCGGCTATTGCACCCCCGGTCAGATCATGTCGGCCGTTGCATGCATTCGTGAGGGCCACGCCGATACGGACGAGGACATCCGCGAATACATGAGCGGCAACATCTGCCGGTGCGGCGCTTACCCCCATATCGTCGCCGCGGTGCGCGATGCCGCCAGCCGCCTGAAGAAGGAGGCAGCACTATGAGACCTTTCGAGTATCTCCGCGCCAAAGATGCCGCGACGGCCATTGCCGAGGCTGCCAAGCCGGAGACAAGATTTCTCGCCGGTGGGACCACGCTTGTTGACCTCATGAAGCTGAATGTCGAGCGTCCTGCGCGGGTGGTCGACATCACACGCCTTTCAGGCCTGGACACGATCCAGGTATCGGCGGATGCCATTCGCATCGGTACGCTCGCCAAGATGAGCAAGGTCGCCGACCACGCCGATATCAAGCAGGCTGCGCCGGTGCTTTCCGAAAGCCTGTGGCGCGCTGCCTCGGCACAGCTGCGCAACATGGCGTCCATCGGTGGAAACTTGATGCAGCGAACCCGTTGCACCTACTTCCGGGACCCGGGCGCTTATTCGAACTGCAACAAGCGCAATCCTGGTTCCGGATGCGCTGCCGTTGACGGCGTCAACCGCAACCACGCGGTGCTCGGCACGAGTGACGCGTGCATAGCAATCTACCCCGGAGATTTTGCGGTTTCCCTGGTGGCATTCGACGCCACGGTCATCATCCGGGGAGCTTCCGAACGCAAAATTCCCGCCGACGAATTCTTCCTGCTCCCTGGCGATACCGCACACCTTGAGCATAATCTGTCGCCCGGAGAGATGATCGTCGGGATCGAGATCCCGCGTTCGGCAGCCCTGGAACGCTCGCATTATCTCAAGGTCCGGGATCGCGCGTCGTACGAGTTCGCCGCGGCCAGCGCCGCTGTCGGAATCGAATTGGAAGCCGATGGCAAGACAATTCGCGAAGTACGCATTGCGGTCGGCGGCCTCGCCACCAAACCCTGGCGCCTGCGCGCCGTCGAAAATTTGCTCAAGGGAAAGACGCTCGACGAGGCGACGCTTCGTAGCGCCTCGTCAGCCGCCGACGACGGCGCGAAGTCGAGCGGACACAACGCATTCAAGATTGAACTGGCACCGAAGGTCGTGGCCCGCGCCCTGATGACGGTAGGAGGTATCGCATGACACATGGTAACGCGTTCGAACTCAACCGCCGCACCGTCTTGAAGCTCGGCGCCGGCGTAGCCGCTGTCGCTGGCGCCGCTGTCGATCTCTCGTCAAAAGCCGTTGCGGCTGAGACCGTCCCCGCCAAGGCGCCAGCTCTCGGTGCCAGGCTTTCCCGCGCCGAAGGCCCGTTGAAAGTAACCGGGCAGGTTCGCTATGCGATCGAGCAGAAGCTGGAGAACCTGGCCTATGGCGTTACCGTCCAATCGACGCGGCCGGCAGGGCGTATCGTCAGTATCGATACGTCGGCCGCCAAGGCTCTACCGGGTGTCCTGGATGTCTACACCGCGCAGAATTCCCTGAAGCTCAACAAGCCGACCGTCTACAGCAAGGGCGGCGGAGCGACCGAGGAATTTACCCCAATTCAAGACGATGTGGTCCGTTTCAACGGCATGCATATCGCGCTCGTGGTCGCAGAAACCTTTGAGCAGGCAACGGAAGCGGCAAGTCTTCTCAAGATCGAATATGAGGACGGCGACCCTATTCTCGACATCAACGATCCCAAGGCAAAAGTGCAGCCCATCGATGAGATGGGTGCCGCGTGGGGCGATGCGGCGACAGCGTTGGCCAATGCCGAGGTCAACCTAGACGTCACTTACACGACGTCACGCGAATACAATGTGCCGATGGAGCCGCATGCGTGCATCGCTTCCTGGGACAACGGGAAAATCACCGTCTGGGAGCCCAGCCAGTGGGTTGGCGGGGCACGGAGCGTCGTGTCGGAATGGCTCGGCATCGACATCGAGAATGTGCGGGTGATCTCGCCCTATGTCGGCGGTGGGTTCGGGTCCAAGATCGGAGCACATCCGCATGTGGGGCTGGCTTGCGCGGCCTCGCGGAAACTGGGCAGGCCGATCAAGGTTTCTCTCACGCGGCCGCAGACCTTTACCGGCCTTGGCGGCCGACCGGCGACACGGCAGACACTCTCAATCGGAGCCTCGAAGGACGGAAAGATAAGCTCGATCGTCCATGAGAGCTGGAACGAGACGGCGATTGACGAAGTCCATATCGAGGCTTGCAACAATGTGACGAAGATCATGTATGCGACGCCGAACTTTTCTTCACGTCTCAACGTCGTCCCGGTCAATACGGTCCAGCCCGGCTGGAAACGGGGCCCCGGCGAAAACCCCAGTGCCTATGCTGTGGAAAGCGCGATCGACGAGCTGGCGTACGCGCTCAGCATGGATCCGGTCACGCTGCGCCTTGCCAACTGGGCGGAGACGGATCCCAGCAATGGGATGAAGTGGAGCACTCGACAGTTACGCGAAGCCTATGCCGTGGGCGCGGAAGCCTTCGGCTGGTGGAACCGGAACCCGGCCCCTCGCTCGATGCGCGAAGGCCGCGAGTTGATCGGTTATGGAATGGCCGCCGGGTCATACCCCATGATCCGTACCGCGAGCGAAGCCAAGATCGTACTCCATGCCAGTGGACAGATCGAAGTCCTCAGCGCGGGCACCGACATGGGAACGGGGACCTATACCATTCTCGCCCAGACAGCGGCTGACGCTCTGGGCGTTCCTGTTGAGACAGTCGCGGTGCGGCTGGGTGATACCCTCCTCCCCAGATCGGCGCTCGCTGGCGGCTCCCAGCAGGCCAACAACCTGACGGGAGCGGTGGACAAGGCGACCAGGAATGCACGGGACGCCTTGCTGGCGCTTGCCGCATCGGATCCGAAGTCGCCACTGGCAGCCTCGAAGGCGAGTGACCTTACGTTCGAAAACGGCTCGGTGCGACCGACCCGACGGCCGAACGGCGGTCTCAGCATCGCGGAACTGTTGAAGGCAGTGGGCAAAGACAAACTGGAAATCGAGGGTAACACCTTTGCTCCCGGCGCCACCGAGGAGATGAAGAACGGAGCTGACCGCAGTTTCGCCCAGTTGAAGGGCGCTGTGGAAGGAGGCGTCTCGGCCCATAGCTGGTGTGCGCATTTCGTGGAAGTTCGGATCGATGAGGATTTTGGCACGATCCGCGTCAAGCGCATGGTCTCGGCATTCGATAGCGGCAGGATCTTCAATCCGAAGCTTGCGGAAAGCCAGTGGATCGGCGGTATGGTCATGGGTCTCGGGCAGGCTCTCCTGGAAGAAGGTTACGTCGACCAGCGAGACGGGCGCACCATCAACGCGAATTTTGCCGACTATGCCGTCCCGGTTAACGCCGATGTGCCCGACATCCAGGTGATTTCGGTTGGAATTCCGGACATGCAGGCAACCGCTCTTGGCGGCAAAGGCGTCGGCGAGATCGGTGTCGTAGGGGTCGCACCTGCGATCGGCAATGCCGTCTTCCACGCGACCGGCAAACGCATTCGAAGCCTTCCGATCACGCTGGAAAAGCTCGTTTGAGTTCGGTCGATGCGCCCTGGTGACCCTCAGGCTCGCAAATAGGCGAGCATGCAAAAACAACGATTCTAAACCCAAGGCAAAACTGGGTCGCTAATCCCTGGTCGCCGCCTGTTGTAACGTCACCAAGCAACGCCGGGAAAGTGTGCAACGGTTTTCCCGGCGCGTTCAATCGTCTTTGATCAGCACGATCTTCGCCGGATCGAAATCGATCCCGACCATCGTCCCTTCCGCCACGGCGGGTGTGACATCAGGCGATGTCGCGAACAGTTCGACCGCCGGATCGCTGATCGCGATGCGGTATTCCATGTGGTCGCCGAGATACGAGCTCTTGACCACCCGGCCCTTCATGGTGCCCGCTGGCTGGCCGGGCAAGATGCGCACGGCATTCGGGCGCACAGCGAGCATCGCCGGCCCCGGAGCGTTACCGCGACCCGGCATGTCGAGCAGCAAGGGTCCGACCTTGACCCTTGCACTGGTCGCATTGCTGGAAAGCACCTCGACGTCGAGCAGATTGGCGTCGCCCATGAAGTCGGCGATGAAGCGGTTGGTCGGCTCGTTGTAGAGGTCGCGCGGCGTGCCGTCCTGGGCGACGCGAGCGGCGTTCATGACGATGATGCGGTCGGAGACGGCGAGCGCCTCTTCCTGGTCATGCGTGACATAGACCATGGTCAGCGCCAGATCTTGCTGGAGACCCCGGATTTCGTCGCGCACGCGCCGGCGCAGCTTGGCGTCGAGATTGGACAGCGGCTCGTCGAACAGCAGCACCTTCGGCTCCAGTACGATGGCTCGCGCCACCGCGACGCGCTGCTGCTGGCCGCCGGACAATTCGCTCGGCTGGCGCTTCTCGTAGCCGGACAGGCCGACAAGCGACAGCTTTTCGGCGGCGCGCTCGGCTGCCTGCGCCTTGCCAAGCCCCATAGCCCGCAAGCCGTAGCTGACATTCTCCATCACGTTCATGTGCGGGAACAGCGCATAGGACTGGAACACCATGGAGACATCTCGCTCGGCGGCGGACAGCAAGGTGACATCCTTGTCGTCGATCAGGATGCGCCCGGTGCTGGTCTGTTCCAGCCCGGCGATCAGCCTGAGCGTCGTGGTCTTGCCGCAACCCGAGGGCCCGAGCAGCGTCACCAGGCTGGCCGCCGCGATGTCGAAGCTGACATTGTCGACGGCGATCACCGCGCCGTATTTCTTGGTGACGCCCTCGAACCGCACGGCCGGCCTGTCCGTGACAACCGGGGCAGCATTCTTCGCCGTCTGATCCACGCCGCTTCTCCCCATCAGATTGCCGCCACGACGGCTTCCGGACCCGCACGGCGCCGGCCGAGCCGGCGTTCGCCGACCAGCAGCTGGATGCCGATGAGGATGACCATCATGACGACGATCATCACCGCCGAATAGACAATCGCGATGCCGTATTCGCCGACATCTGCGCGCCCGACAATGTAGACCGTGGCAAGGTTGAACCGGCCGCTCGCCAGGAAGATGACGGCGCTGACCGCCGTCACCGCGCGCACGAAACTGTAGATCATCGCGGTCACGATCGCCGGCTTCAGGATCGGCAGGATCACCCGCACCAAGGTAGCAAAAGACCGCGCCCCAAGCGTCAGCGATGCCTCGTCCAGGCTCTTGTCGATCTGGCCCAGATTGGCGAGCCCGGCACGGATCGCCACCGGCATGTTACGGAAGATGAAGGAGATGACGATGATCAGCCCGGTGCCGGTCAATTGCACCGGCGGCACGTTGAAGGCAAGGATATAGCTGACGCCGATCACCGTGCCGGGAATCGCAAAGCTCATCATCGCCAGGAATTCGAACATGGTGCGCCCGGCGAAACGCTGCCGGTCGAGCAGATAGGCCGTCAGCATGCCGAGCGCCGCGGTGAACGGCATCGCCACCAGCGCCAGGCCGATGGTCATCAGCAGCGACGGCCAGGCCGAGCCGCTGAAAAACCAGCCATTGACGCCTTTCTCGATCGAAAAGGCGGTGAGGAAATATTCGAGCGTCGGCGTGTTGTCGCGCCCGATCGATTGCACGAAACCGCCGCCCAGGATGATGCCGTAGACCACGATGGTCAGAACCAGCCACGGAACGACGGCGGCGTAGCAGCCGATCCGCAAGGCCTTGGGCAGCGTCGCCGGTACACCGCCATCGCCCTTGCCTGCGACGGTGACGTAGCTGCGGCTGCCGATCCAGCGGCGCTGGATGACGAAGGCTGCCAGCGTGAACATCAACAGCACGATCGCCAGCACCGCCGCGCGGCCCTGGTCGTGCGCCGCACCGACCACTGCAAAGAAGATGTCGGTCGACAGCACGTTGAAGTTTCCGCCCAGCACCAGCGGATTGGCGAAATCGGCCATGCTCTCGATAAACGAAATCAGGAAGGCGCTGGCCAGCCCCGGCCGGATCAACGGCCAGGTGACGGTGCGAAACGTGCGCCAGCGGCTGGCGCGCAGGGTTTGTGATGCTTCCTCCATGCTTGGGCTGACCCCTTGCAGCACGCCGACCAGAACCAGGAAGGCGATCGGCGTGAAGGCCAGCACCTGCGCGATGGTGATGCCGGCCATGCCATAGATCCAGCGGCTGCGCGGAATGCCGAGATGCACCGACATGAGGTTGGTGACGATGCCGGCGCGGCCGAAAAGCAGGATCAGCGCCAGGCCGATGACGAAGGGCGGCGTGATGATCGGCAGGATGGACAGGCCGCGCAGCAGCCATTTGGCCGGCAGCTTGGTGCGAAGCGCAATCAGCGCCAGAGCCAGCCCAAGCGCCGTGCAGAAAAAGCCGACGAGGACTGCGATCGCCACCGTGTTCCACGCCACGCCGCAGGAGCCCTCGCCATAGAGGCAGCGCAGGCTCCATATGTTGGCGCTGAAGATCTTTTCGACGAACAGCGCCGGCACGACATTGCCGTCATTGTCCTTGATGGCCGAGGTGAGGATCGACAGCAGCGGATAGGCGACGAACAGGATCAGCGAAGCAATCACGATTGAGAGCGAGCCGACGACGAAGCGGTCGCCCTTGCACCAGCCGCGCGCGGCGAGCGCCTCGGCGATGAACATCAGCATCGCCACGGCATAGAGCGCCGCACCCCAGCCGAGCCCCGGCTGTATCGGTCCCGGCGTGCCGGCGATCTGGGTAAGTAAGCCAAATCCCCAGCCCGAATGGATGATGGAAAAGCCTTCGATGGCCAGCCACAGCAGGCCCGCCGCGCCTGCAACCGCCAGGCTCTTGGGGTTGTTGCGCCCCACCAGCCAGCTCGCCAGCAGAAGCGGCAGGACAAGCGGCAACAGCCAGGGCCGGCCACCGAGCGCCAGCATGATGGCCGGCGTCGCATCCGCCGGCTGTGCCAGCCAGTCGAACGACAGGAAGCCGCCTTCGACCTTGTACCAAGGCAAGAGAACGAAGCTCGCCCACGCGGCCATTACCCAGGCGAGCGCGCTGCGTCCAGGAGCGGAACTGACCATGGAACCGGCCGCGGCCATTCAATGTCTTTCTGTGCCAAGGATGGTGCGCCGGCTGCCGCGAGGGGCAGCCGGCGATCAGATGCTAGAGTGAGCGCGAAAGAACGCGCTCAGCCGCCATTGCGGACCTCGTCGGTGAACTTCTTCAACAGCCGCTTGCGTTCGGCCGACGAGCCGTATTTGGCGAAGTCGTAGTCGATCAGCTTGATCTTCGAGAGGTCCGGCGCCTCGGGCGGCACCGGCGTGGCGGTGTTCGACGGGATCTGGAAGCTGCCGTTCGGCGCCGCGAGCTTCTGCGCATCCGGGCTCAGCGCCCAGTCGTAGAATTTCTGCGCCTCTTCGACATGCTTGGCGCCCGTCACGATGCTCATCGAGCCGATCTCGAAGCCGGTGCCCTCGCAAGGCGAAACCACCTTCACCGCCGGGTTCTGCTTGGCCGCGTTGATGACGTCGTGCTGGAAGGAGATGCCGATCAGCGTCTCGCCCTTGCCGACGGCGAGTGCCGGCGCGGCCCCTGCCTTGGTGTATTCGGCGATGTTCTTGTTGAGCTGCTTGAGATAGTCGAATGCCTTGTCCTCGCCCATCAGCTGGACGATCGTGGCAAGCATGGTCCAGGCCGTGCCCGATGAATTCGGGTCGGCCATCTCGATCTCGCCCTGGAATTCCGGCTTGACCAGATCGGCCCAGCACGCCGGCGCGGTCAGCCCGCGCTGCTTCAGATCTTCCTCATTATAGCCGTAACCGAGCGCACCGAGATAAATGCCGACCGTGCGGTTCTTCGACCTGTCGGCCTGCTTCAGCGCCCAGTCGCGCAAGTTTGCCAGTTGCGGCGACTTGTATTCCTGGGTGAGGCCCTCTTCCGCCGCCTGCAGATGCGGGTCGCCGGTGCCGCCCCACCAGATATCGGCTTGCGGATTGTCCTTCTCGGCCCGGAGGCGGGCGTAGATTTCGCCGGCGCTCATGCGGGTCATGTCGACGCTGACGCCCGTCTCCTTCTGGTAGGTGGTCGCCATCGCCCGGCACCAGGCCTCGTCGACGGCGCAATACATTGTGAGGCTGCGGTCGGCCGCCTGGGCGGCACCCGCCAATCCGAACATGGCCAGCGCCGCGCCAAGGCCAAGCCAGGCGGCGCGCAAGCCTTGCTTACTGTCAAATGTCTTCATCGATATTCCTCCCTGTCTTCTCACTGGAAACGATCTACCCGTCGTCGAGCGGCACTCCGATCACCTGGGACAATGTCGCCGCAACGCCGGGTGCTGCCGCTAGCACGGGATTGCCCTTCGCCATGCCGTCGCCGTCGAGGAACCGGTTCACACGGCCGCCGGCCTCCTCCACCAGCAGCAATCCGGCCAGGCAGTCCCACGAATTGATGTGCAGCTCGGCATAGGCATCCGAGCGGCCGTCGGCCACATAGGCCAGCCCAAGCGCTCCGGAGCCGGAGCGCCGCACATTGGCGCCGAGTGCCCAGACAAGGCTCACCTTGTCCAGATAGTCGCGATTGGGAATCCTGGGCGACCAGCCGAACTCGACAAAGGCGCGGTCGAACGCTTGCGTCGGCGACACATGGATCGGCGCGCCATTGCGCGTCGCGCCTTGCCCGCGACGGGCAAAGTACGTTTCGCCGACGGCCGGATTGGCAATGCCGCCGATCTCGCTGCGGCCGTCCTCGACGAAAGCTATCGAAATGCAGAAATGCGGAATACCGCGCATGAAATTGGCGGTGCCGTCGATCGGGTCGACGACCCACATGCGGGCAGAGCCGATGCCGCCGCCTTCCTCGCCCAAAAACCCGTCCTGCGGAAAAGCCTCTGCGAGCGTCGCGCGGATGTGCTCCTCGACCTTGCCGTCGGTTTCAGTGAGAAAATCCTGCGGGCCTTTCATCGCCACCGGCTGGACGGCGCCCTGCCGGGCATAGCCTTCCATCGCCAGTTGCCCGGCCGTGACAAGCAGTTTCCGGCAGACCTCGGCACGCCTGTCCATCTCGGCCTCGGACAGCCGGTCCGCCTTCGGATGCGCCGCCGCCCTGCTCATGCAGCCGGTCCGGACAATCGCGCCCTCAATGCCGTCTTCGGCGAAATGGACAGGGTATTCCTCCGATGCCACTCTTGAGCCGGCTTGTATTGCACGGCTGTGCAAAGCTGTTGCATTCGGCCATGCCTGTCAAGTGCGGTGGGTGGCAATGGCAGAAGAGTTGCATTACATTGCACTGGCGTGCAAAGAATCACGAAAACAGCAGCGAGAGCGTTCGCTTGACGGTTCCGAGAATCCGCACCGGTTTTTCCAGCGCCCAGCAGGTTGCCGACCTCGCCGGGGTTTCGCGCTCGGCCGTGTCACGTACCTTCACGCCCGGCGCTTCCGTTTCCGGGGAAACCCGCGAGCGGGTGATGCTGGCGGCCGAGCAACTCGGCTATCACGTCAACCATCTGGCTCGCGGCCTGATGCGGGCCTCGACCGGCATTGTCTGCCTCATCGTTGCCGATGGCGACACGCCCTATCATGCCCGCCTGCAGAAGGCGCTGACCCAACATCTGCGGGACGCCGGCAAAATGGCCATGGTGTTCAACACCTCCGGCCCCAGCCACCATGTCGACCAGGCGCTGCGCAACACGCTGAACTATCGCGCCGATGCGAGCATCGTTCTGTCCGGCTCGCCGCCGCAGTTGCTGATCCGCACCTGTCTTGAGAACGGCCAGCGGCTGGTGCTGATCAATCGCGATGACCGCTTCGACGGCCCGCACAATATCGGTGTCGACAATGCTGCAGCCGCAGAGGCAGCGCTGCATGCCTTCATCCGGGCCGGCTGTACCCGCCCCGCTTTGGTGACCTCGGCTGCCGGCACGCCCAGCCTGCTCTCCCGCGAAACCGCCTTCCTTACCGCCGCGCAGAAGGAAGGGCTGGAGGTGACCGTGTGGCGCGAGGGCCGCACCGGCTATGCCACCGGAGCCGATGGCGCTAGGCGACTCTTTTCCGGCCGGCAGCGGCCGGATGCGGCGTTCTGCGTGACCGACCTGATTGCGTGCGGCTTTCTCGATGCGGCCCGCCACGAGTTCGGCATCAACGTACCCCGCGATCTCTGCGTCATCGGCTTTGACGACATTGAACAGGCCGACTGGGCCTCTTACCGGCTGACGACGTTCTCGCCGCCGATCGAGGAGATCGCCAGGCGCGCCGTGCGGCTCGCGACCGGCGCGCGGGAGGAGGCTGGCAGCCGCCTGATCTGCCATGCGCCCATGGTCTGGCGCAGCACGGTGAGGCCGGGCCAGGGCTGATGCGAAACATGTGTCGGTCAAAACGGGAAACGTACTGATGTCCAAGAAAAAGGCCAGGAAGACCCGCCAGGCGGCAAGACCGGTGGAGATAGCTGTAGGCCCCGAAATCCGGAGCATGATGCGCAAGTTCGGCCTGACCGAGGAAGAAGCACTGCGCATGATGCGCGAATGCGATGCCACCCTCTATGGCGCCAACTCCGGGCACGTGCAGCCAGGATCTTGACGGCCCGCCAGGCGCGAACGGAATTTTAATGTAAATCAAGCGTAATCCCGACCGTTAAAATGATGCGTATGTGTTGGGGTTGCGCATGCCGGAATATTCTTTCTTCATCCGCTCGATCCGGATCCGCTACATCTCGGGATTGCTCATCTTTGCGCTGGCTTCCACTGCGGTGATGTTTGCGCTCAATCGCGTCAATTCCTTCCGCCACGACATCGACGCGCTGAGCAGCAATCTCGTCGTCTTCACCCGCGACCTGCGCAACGCCTCCAGCTTTGCCGAAACCGCCAGCACGACCTGGCGCACCGAAACCCGTGACGGCCTTGCCGCCGCCGCGCGCGGCCATTCGCAACGCCTGACCAGCGAGATCGAAACACTGTCCGCGGAGTTGGCCGCGATCAAGCCGAGCCTGTCGGCCAAAACGCTGGACGAACTCTCGTCGGCCGCCGTCAACGGCGACCTGTTCTGGTCGTCGCGCGACATCGTGCGCAACTTCAACCTGATGTCAGCGGCGCAACAGACCGACGAATGGAGTTCGCGCGAAATCCTCAACCAGAACGACCTGTTCGTCCAGCCGATGCTGGTGCGTGTGCGTACCGCCATGGATGGCGAACGCCATCTGGCCGACGCCTCCAGCGACAGGCTGCTGTTGTGGGCAAGCGGCCTTCTGTTCGCGGTTCTTGCCATCGTTGCCCTCTGGATCTTCCGGCCGATGGAAAAGGCGATCCGCCGCGCCTTCACCGAATCCGCCGCATCCTTGTTCAAGGCCGAAGCGGCCGACCGCGCCAAATCGGAATTCCTGGCCAATATGAGCCATGAGATCCGCACGCCGATGAATGGCGTGCTGGGCATGGCCGAACTGCTCGCCAAGACCGAGCTTAACGCGCGCCAGAAGACCTTCACCGAAGTCATCGTCAAGTCCGGCAATGCGCTGCTCACCATCATCAACGACATCCTCGATTTCTCCAAGATCAATGCCGGTCAGCTGACGCTCGATCCTGCACCCTTCCGGCTTGCCGAAGCGGTCGAGGACGTGGCCACACTGGTGTCGGCGCGCGTCGCCGAAAAGAACCTCGAGCTGATCGTGCGCGTCGACCCGCGCCTGCCTGCCCATGTCGTCGGCGATGCCGGACGGTTCCGTCAGATCGTCACCAATCTGCTCGGCAATGCGGTGAAGTTCACCGAGAAGGGCCATGTGCTGATCGATGTCGGCGGCGAGGTGGTCGACGGCATGGTCCAGCTCAAGGTCCGCGTCGAGGACACAGGCATCGGCATTCCTGCCGAGAAGCTCGAGAACGTGTTCGAGAAATTCGCGCAGGTCGACGGCTCGTCGACGCGCCGCCATGAAGGCACCGGCCTCGGCCTTGCCATCGCCGCCCGCCTCATCGACCTGATGGGCGGCAAGATCGGCGTCGAAAGCGAGATCGGCCGCGGCTCGGTGTTCTGGTTCGCCGTGCCGCTGCCGGCGCATCAGCAGGACACGCGCAACGAGATCGTGCCGGTCGATGTCACCGGCGCCCGCGTGCTGGTCATCGACGACAACCCGGTCAACCGCGAGATCTTGCTGGAGCAGCTCAGAAGCTGGAGCTTCGACTGCGCGGCCGCCGAAAGCGGCGCCGTCGGCCTCGCCTTTCTAGACCGGGCCAGCCAACTCGGTGCTGCGGTCGACTGCATCATCCTCGACTACCAGATGCCCGGCATGAACGGCGCCGATGTCGCCAAGGCGATTTCCGCCGACAGCCGTCTCTCCGCCATCCCGGTGGTGCTGCTGACCTCCGTCGACCAGGTCGATTTCGGCAAGATGGTCATCGATTTCGGCATCGCCGCGCATCTCACCAAGCCGGCGCGCTCGGCCATCCTGCTCGGCACCGTCATCTCGGCCATCCAGAAAGCGCGGGCCCAGATCGGCAAGGCCCAGTTCGTTCGCGAGCCTGTCGTTCCGCAGGCGGCACCCGTGACGCCACCCGCCTTCACCGTCATTCGCGGCCCGGCAATTCCGGCGGCCACAGTGCCTGAATCGATCGCCACGCCATACGGCCCGATCGATATTCTGATCGCCGAGGACAATGACGTGAACCAGCTGGTGTTCGGCCAGATCCTCAATGGGCTTGGCCTCAGCTACCGCATCGCCAGCAATGGCCGCACGGCCGTCGAGATGTACCGGGCGCTGCGGCCGAAGCTGATCCTCATGGACGTCTCCATGCCGGAGATGAACGGCTACGAGGCGACCCGCGCCATCCGGGCGGCGGAGGCAGCGAGTGGCAATCACACACCAATCATCGGCGTCACCGCGCACGCACTGAAGGGCGACCGCGACAAATGTATCGAGTCCGGCATGGACGACTATTTGCCCAAGCCGGTGTCGCCCGACCGCCTCGGCAGCAAGATCGGCACATGGCTCAGCGAAACGGTCGCGGTAAAGAGGGCTTGATCAAATCGTCCAGATGATAGCGGCGCATCCAGTCGAGGCTGATTTCATCCGAGAGCTTGGCGACGCCCGGCTTTACGTCGGCGGCATTCGGCGCCGGAACGCCCAGGGCCTTGCAGATGGATGCCAATGCCGCTGCCGGATCGGCTGACAGGCGCTTATAGCCGATTCGCAGCGGGACGATCCCCTGCTCCGCGAACCAGACGTTCCAGGCCGCGTCATAGGCTTCGAGTTCGGCAAGCTCGCGCTGGATCCGCTTGAAATCGTAGCGGGGTTCCTGCGACGGTGCGACCCGTTCGATCTCGGTTCCGTCCGGCGCGATGTGCCAAAGCCCGGTTTGCTCGGCCTTGATCAGCGACACCGCCTGCGCCAGCTTGTTTTCGCGCGAAAGATGGATGTAGAGGACCCGCCCGATGGCCTTTTCAAAGCGTGCTTTGTCCGATGGCAGGTCTGGGTAGATCCGGTCGAGGATGGCCGAGAGTTCACCCAGGTTCTCCCGCATCAGGCGCAAGCCGAAGACGGCTGTTCCGCCCTTTCCCGCGCTGATTGCCGCCTTGAGGTAGGCGACATCGAAGTCATGCGAGCTCATCGTATCGGGATGCGGCAATTTCCACTCTTCTGCCCATTCCGCCTTGTCCTGCCGCCGGTAGAACGAGTGCGGATCGCCGGCTGTTTTCGTCGAGGCCAGAAGGCCGCACAGCAAGGTGCTTCCGGTTCTCGGCGTGCCGCAGATTATGTAGCCGTCACGCATCTCGGGGCTCTGTCGCTTGTCATGGATTGGGCTAACCTCGCCAGGCGCGGTGACACGCGCGCTTCGCTAATGGATCCAGTCTAGCCGCGCCGGAAGGGATAGAGGAATTGCTGCCAGTATCCGTTCGGAACGGGATGTCCGTAAATGCCGTAGCCGTTCGGCCAGCGTCCTTCAGGCATATGGTGGGTACCGAACAGCCGGTCGAGCAGCGGGAAATGGATGGCGAAGTTTACGTCGATCGCTTCTTTCTCGAGGCCGTGATGCCAGTGGTGGTAACGCGGCGACACCAGCACCTTTTCGACAGGACCGAAACTGGTTCCGATGTTGGAATGGATGAAAGACGAATAGACGTAGACGATCAATATATACGTCTGGATGGCCGACTCATCGAACCCCAGCACGAACATCGGGGTGGCCGTCAGGCTGCGCAGCATGATGATTTCAAGGAAATGCATGCGCGCACCGGCAATCCAGTCCATCGACTTGGCGGAATGGTGCACGGCATGGAACTTCCACAGCCAGGGAATGCGATGAAAGGCCCGATGCACCCAATACTGGGCAAGGTCGGTCAGGAACATCACCGCCAGCAGTTGTACCAGCCACGGCAAGTCGTGGACCCAGGCGCGCACTGAACCAAGGGCGCCCTGTGCATTGACGAAGTTGGACGGCGCCAAGGTCAGGTAGGTCAAAATCTGCACCAGCAGCGATGAAACCAGATAGTAGAACAGGTCCTCGCGCCATTCGTCGCGGAACACGGTCTGATCCTTGTTGCGCGCGAAAAGACGTTCGAGCGGGACGAACAGCACACCCATGAACAAGGCGTTCAGGATGAAGAAATCGAGCCCGAAGAACACCCCGTCTATGTGCAGTTGATGGCGCACCGGAAGCATGCCGACCAGCGACGCCAGCAGCACAGTGAACATGGCTGCCGCGCCGAGCGTCTTTTGCCTGCGCAGCGTCATGCTGAGGATCGCCAGGATATAGCCGGAGATGAGGACGAAATAGAGCACCGGCTTGAAGAACAGCATCTGGTGGATGGGGGCCAGATCCGGCATCGATGTAAGCGACGGGTAGCGCAGCACGATGACCATCAGCAGGGCGGTGACCCCGGCAAGCAAGCCAATCGAGCCGGACAGCCAGCCAGAACCGAACGGCCGTTTGGCGCGCGGCGTTTCAAGTTCACCGACGACGCGTCTAAGGAAATTTGTCACCGGCATGATGTTCCCCCGTTAACGGCCCCAAAGGTCTCGCCAGAAATTTCGACCCGTCTTACTACAGCAAGGCTCATAAATATTAATCGACACGACTTTGCAGGCCAGAGACGGCTATCTGCGTTTTGGGCAACTGGTAAAAGCTGCGATCGTGTCAAAGACACCGGCCACTATAGTCGGAATCTTTCCTGGATGCGACGGGCGCATTCAAGCGGCGTCAGCCGGCTGGTGTCGACTTCGAGGTCGTAGTCCATGCCCTTGTGGACGCGTCCATATTGCCAGCGCGCCAGGCCAGGCAGCCTGTCGGCGCGCGCGGCCTCGCGCGCTTCCAGCACCTCCAGCGGCGCCATGACGCCGACCAGATGCAGATCGAAACCCGACAGCAGCATGCGGTACTCCGCTATCTCGTCATTGAAGACCACGTCGTCGACGATGAGATTGTTGCCTTGCCCGGCCATGGCGGCGATGGCATGGCGCATGCCGCGCATGGCTAGCGCCGCGACCGGCCCGCTCCTGATCACCACCGACGGCTTGCCGTCTTCCAGCACGGTCTCAAAGGAAAACCCGTCGGCATGATCCTGCAGCGCCGGCGGCAGCATGTCGATGAAAGCATCCATCTGGACATGCAGGAACGGTTCAGTGGCGATCGTTTGCAGCGCCCTGGCGATCGAGCTTTTGCCGGCGCTGCCGACGCCATTGAGCAGGACGATTTTGGCCGTCATGTCGCCCCCTCGGCCTATCGGTTGCGCACGACGATACAGGCGCCGCCGACGCTTTGCAGTTTCTGGCAGATGACGTTGGCGGCGGCACGGTCGTCGACGCCGATCCTGACGGCGTAGATGCCGCGTCGGCCGATCGGCGTGCGCACCCGGCTGACCACCGGGTCACGACCGGAAAGCAGCGCCGGAAACCGGCTCCTGACCCGCAGCCATTGATTGATCGCCGCGCCGCGGCGGAAATTGCCGGCCACCTGGACGCCCCATGGCTTCACATTGATCGACGCCATGGCCACGGTTCTCGACATGATCACCGGCAGCTTGCGGCAGGCGACGGCAAAGCTGGTTTTCGCGTCGAGCGGCTCGATCGTTCCGGCGTAGGCGCTGTCGGAGAACTTGTCGGCCGGTTCGCCCATGATGTCGAAGACGTAGCTCTCGGTCTCCATCGGCAGGAAACCGCCGGAACCCAGCCAGCGCGAAACGCGGCTCTCGCCGGCATTGTAGGCAGCCGCCGCCAGGCCGAGATTGCCGAAGCCGGTCTTCATTTCGGCGAGATATTTCGCCGAAGCCGGGATCGCCTGGTTGATGTCGAAAGGATCGACCAGCCCGCGCATCTTGGCGGTGCCCGGCATGAACTGGGCGATGCCTTCGGCACCGACCGGGCTAACCGCATTGGGATCGAAGCGGCTTTCTTTCCAGATCAGCCGGGCGAAGTAATCCTTCGGCAGGCCGTTCCGCTCGGCATGCGTCTCGATCAGGTCACAGACACGGCCGATCAATCGTTTCGCCGCCGAGCGCGATTGCGGTGGATCGGCGAGCGCCTGTCCGGCACCCAGCCCGCAGAGCAGGATCACACCGGCTTTGAGCAGCCCCCGCATGGCTTATTCGGCCGCGGCTTTGCCGTGCTGGCCAAACCGCTGCTCGATATAGTCGGCAACCATTTTTTCGAAATCGGCGGCGATCGACGGACCGCGCAGCGTCGCCGACTTCTTGCCATCGACGAAGACGGGCGCGGTCGGCGTCTCGCCGGTGCCGGGCAGCGAGATGCCGATATCGGCGTGCTTGGATTCGCCGGGGCCGTTGACGATGCAGCCCATCACCGCGACCTTGAGGTTCTCGACGCCGGGATATTTCTCCCGCCAGACCGGCATGTTCTTGCGCAAATCGGCCTGGATGTTCTGGGCGAGCTCCTGGAACACGGTGGAGGTCGTGCGACCGCAGCCGGGGCAAGCGGCGACGATCGGCACGAACTGACGGAAGCCCATGGTCTGCAGCAGTTCCTGCGAGACCTGCACCTCGCGAGTGCGGTCGCCATTCGGCTCCGGCGTCAGCGAGATGCGGATGGTGTCGCCAATGCCTTGCTGCAAGAGGATGCCCATGGCAGCCGACGAGGCGACGATGCCCTTCGAGCCCATGCCGGCTTCGGTGAGGCCAAGATGCAGCGCATGGTTGGAACGCGTGGCAAGCTCGGTGTAGACGGCGATCAAATCCTGCACGCCGCTGACCTTGGCCGACAGGATGATCTTTTCGCGGGCGAGGCCTATCTCTTCGGCCATTTCGGCCGACAGGATCGCCGACTGCACGATCGCTTCGCGGGTTACTTCCTGCGCCGTCAGCGGAAAGCCTTGGCGCTGGTTCTCGTCCATCAGCCGGGTGAGCAACTCCTGATCGAGCGACCCCCAATTGACGCCGATGCGCACCGGCTTGTCGTATCTGATCGCCATTTCGACGATCGCTGCGAACTGGCGGTCCTTCTTGTCCTTGAAGCCGACATTGCCGGGATTGATGCGGTATTTGGCCAGCGCCTCGGCGCAGGCTGGATGGTCGGCCAGCAGCTTGTGGCCGATATAGTGGAAGTCGCCGACCAGCGGCACATTGATGCCGAGCCGCTCGAGCCGTTCGCGGATGCGCGGCACGGCGGCGGCGCTCTCGTCACGATCGACGGTGATGCGCACGATCTCGGAGCCAGCGCGATGCAAAGCCGCAACCTGCGCGACGGTCTGGTCGATATCGGCCGTGTCGGTGTTGGTCATCGACTGCACGACGACCGGCGCGCCGCCGCCGACGACCACGCCGCCGACATCGACGCCGACCGATGTCCGGCGCGCAAAGGGGGAGGAAAAATACCCGGTCATGCCGGCAGCCTCTTGATCACCCGAGCGACACACGTCCACGTCGACGCACGCTCAATCAGCTATCAGCGCATAGCGCTGAGGTTCGGGCATGAGGTGGAGGAGCAAAGATGGCTTGTCAATGGCGACAGACAAGCAGAGCCGCCAAATCGCAGTAGCGCGGCGATCCCACAGACGGGTTTCGCCGGCCAACAGTATCGCAACCAGTAGCAAAAACAGGCCTCCGGCGGCATGTCGCCACCGGAGCGATAGTCACGCGCCAAGGCGGCGCGTCTAATCCTGGAAGGGCGTCAGTGTCTCGTCGGTTTCGCCTTCAGTTTTTCAATCTCGTCCTTGAGTGCCAGCTTGCGTCGCTTCAGATTCACGATTTCGAGGTCGTCGACCGATGGATGGTTCATCGCATCGTCGATCTCGCGTTCGATATCACCGTGTTTCCGCTGCAACTCATCAAGATGGGATGCAAGAGACATGATTGGTTCTCCCTTTCATGGTTTCCTCGATTGCAGCCGTCAAAGGCACGTCCACCGCAGGTCGCATCTGTGACGGCACCATGACAGTCTGCCACCATCCGGCTGCGATGTCGAATGCTGCGTGGTAGCATTCCACGACAATGTGATATGTGATATTGGCTGCGCGCCGGCGGCAATCGATGCCGCCCCCGCCCAATCATGCCCATTGCCGGGCGCCGCAGACATGCAGACGGTAGAGAATGTCCGACCAGGAAAAGGCCGATGTCCGCCTCGAATTTTCCCGCCTGAAGCAGGAACATGCCGATTTCGACGCGGCCATCAATGCGATGATCGCCATGGGCTGCGACCCCTTGCAGATCCAGCGCATGAAGAAGAAGAAGCTTTTCCTCAAGGACCGGCTGATGGCGCTGGAAGACAAGATCATTCCGGACATCATCGCTTAGCCGACGGCCTCGGGGCCTAACTGCTCACCCCGCTATCGACAGCCGCGCCGCGCGATGGCGCAGCAACGTCAGCAATTCGTCGGTCTTCTCCGCTGAAGTGTCGATCGGCACCACCAGGCACATCGTCGCCTCGACCTTGCCGGCGGCCGCGAAGACAGGGGCGGCCAGGCATTTGGTGTAGGCGTCGACCAGCCCCGAAGTGATGCAATAGCCGGTCGTTCTGGCCGTCGCGATATCGGCAATGAAGTCGTCGAACTGCAGCCTGCGGCCGTCGGGCAGCAAAAGGTCGTCTTCCGAGACCATGTCCTGGATGGCGGCCCTTTCCAATCCGGCCAGAAGCAGCCGCCCCGATGCCGTCCATGGCAGCGGGATCTGCAGGCCGGTGGCCGAGCTGATGCGGAACGGCCTGGTGCCGGGGCTGGAATGGACGATGGTATAGCGCCCGCTTTGCAGCATGCACAATTCGGAGGTCTCGCCGGTCTCGCGCGACAGATTGTCGACCTCCTGCCGGCCCCGCCTAAGCAGGTCGTTGCCCCTGACATAGTCCATCCCATAGAGGTAGAGCTTCTTGCCGAAATAGACCCGGTTGCCGTCGCCCTCCACCTCCAGGAGACCCGCATCGACCAGCGAACGCACCACCGTATAGGTGGTGGAGCGCGGCGCATTCACCCCCTTGGCGAGATCGCCAATGCCGATGGCGCGCTGCGTCACATGCAGGAAGTCCAGGATCTCCAGCACCCGGTTGAGGCCCTTCTCGCGCGAGCCGGAGGTCTTGTCGGGCGTCGGGCTCTCGGCTGGACCAAGCTCCGCCCGATCCGTGAGTCCATTGCTGTCTTGCATAACTGATTCCTGATGTTAGTATCTGTCTTGTATAGGATACATATGTCTATTGTAAGAGACAATTCAGGTCGGCGACACGTGTGTCTGTAGGGGAACTCAAACAACAGGAGGTCGCAGTGAACGACGCATCCAAGCGAGATTTTCTGAAACTGGGCATGGCCGGGCTTGCAACGGCGGGCGTGATGACCGCTGTCAGCGCCGAAAAGGCGGCGGCACAAGCCGCATCCGACAGCGTTCTGCGCACCGCGCTTGACCGCGGCAAGCTGATCGTCGGCACCGGCAGCACCAACGCGCCATGGCATTTCGAAAACGATGCCGGCGAGCTAGTCGGCATGGACGTCACCATGGGCCGCATCCTGGCCAAGGGTCTGTTCGACGATCCGAGCAAGGTCGAGTTCGTCATGCAAGATCCGGCGCAGCGCATCCCCAATGTCACCACCAACAAGGTCGACATTACCATCCAGTTCATGACCATGACCGCGCAGCGCTCGCAGCTGATCCACTTCTCCAGGCCATACTATGTCGAGGGCGTCGCCCTGCTGACGCTGCCGACGGCGGAAAACAAGACCTTCGACAAGCTGCTCGCCGGTGGTTCGGCGACGCGCATCTCGATCCTGCAGAATGTCGATGCCGAAAGCTCGGTCCATTACGCCCTGCCGGAGGCGCAGGTGCTGCAGATCGACACCCAGGCCAATGTGCTGCAGGCACTGGAATCGAAACGCGCCGATGCCGCCGCTGTCGATCTTTCAACCGTGCGCTGGCTGGCCTCGCGCAACCCCGACAAATATTTCGATGCCGGCAAGAGCTGGTACTCGATGCTCTACGGCGCGGCGGTCAGGCAGGGCGACCTGGACTGGCTGACCTTCGTCAACCAGACCTTCACCATCGCTATGTTCGGCCATGAGACCGCACTCTACGACGCCGCCTTCAAGGACTATTTCGGCCAGGAGCCGCCGGCCCGCCATCCCGGTTTCCCGGTTGTCTGACAAGCGCTGGCGGAAGGGTTAGCCCTTCCGCCTTCTAGTTCGCATCCCCTTGGTTATTGCGGGAGACGCATGGGCTATACGCTCAACTTCAACCTGATCTGGCGCCATTTCGACAAGCTGTGGGGCGGCCTTCTGCTCAGCCTCGAGCTTGCCGTGATTTCGATTGCCATCGGCGTCGTCATCGGCCTGGTGCTGGCGGTCTGGTATGTCTCGGCCGGACGCGTGGTGCGCGCCATCATTGCGGCTTACGTCGAATTCATCCGCAACGTGCCGCTGATCCTGCTCGTCTATCTTGTCTTCTACGGCCTGCCGACGGTGATCGACGTCGCCTACGACGCGCCGACCTCGTTCGTGCTGACGCTGTCGGTCTATAGCGGCGCCTATCTGGTCGAGGTGTTCCGCTCCGGCCTCGAAGCCGTGCCTCGCGGCCAGCTCGATGCCGGCAAGGCGATCGGGCTCACGCCTTGGCAGCGGCTGGTTCATGTGCGCCTGCCGACCATGCTGCGCATCACGCTGCCGGCGCTGTCCAACACCTTCATCTCGCTGTTCAAGGACACGTCGATCGCCTCGGTGATCTCGGTGCCCGAGCTCACCTTCGGCGCCCAGTGGATCAACTTCAACACCTTCCGCATCGTCGAGGTCTATCTGGTGACGACGGCGATGTATCTGGTGACCGGCTACACCCTGCTCTTCGGGCTGCGGCTGGTCGAACGCCGGTTCAGGGCTGCGCGCTGACATGCTGAGCCAGATCCTCTACGCCGTACCGTTCCTCGCCCAGGGCTTCGCCATCACCTTGTGGGTGTCGCTGCTGGTCGTGGTGCTGTCGCTGATTGCCGGCGTCGCGCTCGGCGTCGGCCTGGTCTACGGCCCGGCGCCGCTGCGCTGGGCCGTGCGCATCTTCTCCGACACCATCCGCGGCATCCCGATCCTGGTGCTGATGTTCTTCGTCTATTACGGCCTGCCGGCCATCGGCCTGCATCTGCAATCCTTCTCGGCGGCGGTGCTGGCGCTGACCTTGTTCAAGACGGCGCAGGTCATTGAGTATCTCCGGGGCGCCGTCGGCTCTATTCCCAAGGGCCAGTCAGAAGCGGCGATGGCCATTGGGCTGACTTTTCGCCAGCGGCTCACCTACGTCATCTTTCCGCAGGCCTTCCGGCGCTTCCTGCCGCCCTGGATCAACGGCGTCACCGATGCGGTCAAGGGCAGCGCCCTGGTCTCGCTGCTCGGCATCACCGACCTGATGCAGGCGATCAACCAGGTCATCGGCCGCACCTATGAGGCGATGCCGCTCTACATCGTCGGCGCCTTGATCTATTTCGCCGTCAACTATGCGCTTTCCTACGCCAGCCGGCAGATGGAACGGCGCTTTGCCTTCATCCGGGACTAGCACGATGGCCACAAGCTCGAACGACAATGCCGCCCTTCTTGACATTGCCGGGGTCTCGAAAGCCTTTGGTTCCGTCGAGGTGCTGCGCTCGGTCAGCCTCAAGGTGGACAGGGGCGAGGTGGTCACCGTCATCGGCCCTTCCGGCAGCGGCAAGACGACGCTTTTGCGCTGCGTCAACTTTCTCGAAAGCTACGACTCAGGCTCGATCCGAATCGACGGCAAGGAGGTCGGTTTTCGTGAGGCCGGCGCGCGCCAGCGGCGCAGCGAGCGCGACCTTGCCAATATGCGCGCCGAAACCGGCATGGTGTTCCAGAGCTTCAACCTGTTTCCGCACCTCACCGGCGCCGGCAACATCATGCTCGGCCTCACCAAGGTGCGCGGCAAGAGCAAGGCCGAGGCGCGCCAGATCGCCGAGCATTGGCTGAGCCGCGTCGGCCTCGCCCACAAGGCCGACAGCCTGCCGGCGGAACTCTCCGGCGGCCAGCAGCAGCGCGTCGGCATAGCGCGGGCAGTCGCCATGGAGCCGAAGATCCTGCTGCTCGACGAGATCACCTCCGCGCTCGATCCCGAATTGGTCGGCGAGGTGCTGGCCGTTGTGCGCAGCCTGGCCGAAGACGGCATGACAATGGTGATGGTCACGCACGAGATGGCCTTTGCCCGCGACGCTTCGAGCCGCATTGTCTTCATGGCCGATGGCGGTGTCAGCGCTGTTGGCCCGCCGAAGGAGATCCTTGCCGAAGAGACCACCAATGAGCGCCTGCGCTCTTTCCTGGCGCGGTTCCGCGCCTCGCATTTCTGACATGGGCGGCCCAAAGCAATTCCAGGAAAAGTGTAAGCGGTTTTCCCGGGAAAAGCGCGAAGCGCTTTCCCTTGGGAATTGCGTAAAACAACAGGCCGGCCCAAGGAGAATTCTTCCATGACGCCTTACATCCGGCTCGCCGAGCTCGGCCTGACGCTGCCCGAGCCGCCGACGCCGATCGCCAATTTCGTCACCCATGCGGAAAGCGGCCGGCTGATCTTTCTTTCGGGTCAAGGGCCGCTGCGCGCCGACGGCACGCTGTGCACCGGCAAGGTCGGCGAGGACGTCACCGTCGAGCAGGCCTATGAGCATGCCCGCCTCACCGGCCTCAACCTGCTCGCCGTCATGCACGCCGCCGCCGGCGATCTCGGCCGCATCGTGCGCGTCGTCAAATTGCTCGGCTTCGTCAATGCGACGCCGACCTTCAGCGACCACCCGAAAGTGGTCAATGGCTGCTCGGACCTGTTCGCCAGCGTCTTCGACAAGATCGGCGGCCATGCCCGCTCGGCGATCGGGGTCGGCTCGCTGCCTGGAAACATCACCGTTGAAATCGAAGCGGTCGTCGAGATCGCCGCCTGACCGTCAAGGGATTGCTGAACATGAAAACCTATTCCGACACCGGCTCCAACACCACGATCCGTGAACGGCTGGGACTGCGGCCGATCATCAACGTCTCCGGCACGATGACGACGCTCGGCGCCTCGATCATCGTTCCCGAGGCGATCAGCGCCATGGCCGAGATCGCCTCGCAATGGGTGGAGATGGACGATCTGCAGCGCGCCGCAAGCGTGATCACCGCCCGCCTCACCGGCGGCGAGGCCGGCTTCATCACCGCCTGCTGCGCCTCAGGCATCACAATGGCGATCGCCGGGGCGATGACCGGCACCAATTTGCTGGCGATCGAACGGCTGCCCGACGATACCGAAGGGCTGAAGTCCGAAGTCGTCATCCAGCTCGGCCATATCGTCAATTACGGCGCACCGATCGACCAGTCGATCCGCGTTGCCGGCGCCAAGGTCATTCCGGCCGGCACGGTCAGCGTCACGCAGGATTATCATGTGCGCGAGGCTATCAACGAGCGCACCGTGGCGGCGCTCTACGTCGTGGCGCACCACACCGTGCAATACGGCATGCTTTCCCTCGAGGAATTCTGCGATATCTGCCACGCCAGGGGCGTGCCGGTGATCGTCGACGCGGCTTCCGAATATGACCTGCGCAGCTTCCTGGCGCGCGGCGCCGACATCGTCGTCTACAGCGGCCACAAATTCCTTTCGGGGCCGACCAGCGGCATCGTCGCCGGCCGCAAGGATCTCGTCCGCGCCGCCTATCTGCAAAACCGTGGCGTCGCCCGCGCCATGAAGGTCGGCAAGGAAAGCATCGCCGGCACGATGGCGGCGCTCGAAGCCTGGGAAAAGCGCGACCATGCCGGCATCCGCCGACGCGAGGAAGCGGCGCTCCATCTATGGAGGGATTCGCTGCAGGGAATACCCGGCATCGTCGCAACCATCATTCCCGACCCGACCGCCAATCCGCTCGACCGGCTGCAGATCTTCGTCTCCCCCGAAAGCCGCTTCAGTGCCGCCGGCCTCGCCTCGGCATTGGCGGCCGGATCGCCGCCCATCATCGTGCGCAACCACGAAGTCGAGCGTGGCCATTTCTTCCTCGACCCGTGCAACCTGCACCCAGGCGAGGCCGAGATCGTCGCCGAACGCCTCCGCGCCGTGCTCACCGCGGCCGACAGGCCGGCGGATGCGATGAGACAGCCGCGAAAGGATTCATCCGGCGCCCTGCGCTGGCCGGACTAGGCTGCGGCGGCCGCCATCCTTGCGGGCCAGCCCGAATTCCGCTAAGGCGCGCCTTTACCGCCGGGAGCATGCGCTTGACCGACCACCGCGCCGACGTCGCCATCATCATGGGCAGCCAGTCCGACTGGGCGACGATGCGCCACGCCGCCGAAACGCTGGAGGCGCTGGGCATTCCGCACAAGCGGCTGATCGTCTCCGCCCACCGCACCCCGGACCGCCTCTATGATTTCGCCAAGGGCGCCAAGGCGGCCGGCTACAAGGTGATCATCGCCGGCGCCGGCGGCGCCGCCCACCTGCCCGGCATGACGGCGGCGATGACGCCGCTGCCGGTGTTCGGCGTGCCGGTCGAATCGAAGGCGCTGTCCGGCCAGGATTCGCTGCTCTCCATCGTCCAGATGCCGGCCGGCATTCCGGTCGGCACGCTTGCCATCGGCAAGGCGGGTGCGGCCAACGCCGCCCTTCTGGCGGCCGCCGTGCTGGCGCTGCACGACGAAGAACTTGCCGCCCGCCTGGATGCCTGGCGCGCCGCCCAAACCGCTAGGGTCGCCACCGAACCGACGGACGCGCCGTGAGCCTGCCCGCGGGATCGAGCATCGGCATCATCGGCGGCGGCCAGCTCGGCCGCATGCTGGCTGTTGCCGCAGCGCGCCTCGGCTACCGCACAATTATCCTCGAACCGCAGGCCGATTGCCCGGCGGCTCAGGTCGCCAACCGCCAGATCACCGCCGCCTATGACGATGCGGACGCCCTTGCCGAACTGGCGGCAGTCAGCGCCGTCGTCACCTACGAATTCGAGAATGTGCCGGTAGCGGCTGCCGGCGCGCTCGCCGCCAAGGTCCCGGTCTATCCGCCGCCCAGGGCGTTGGAAGTCGCCCAGGACCGGGTGGCGGAGAAGCTATTCCTTAACAGCATCGGCATCAGGACAGCGGATTTCCGCTCCGTCGACAATGACGACGAGCTGACGGCGGCGCTGAGAGAGTTCGGCGGCAGCGGCATCTTGAAAACCCGCCGCATGGGCTATGACGGCAAGGGCCAGCGCGTCTTCCGCAACATGGAGACGGGCGGCTTTGCCGGCACATGCGAGACCATGGGCAATGTGCCGCTGATCCTCGAATCCTTCGTCGCTTTCGAGCGCGAAATCTCGGTCATCGCCGCGCGCGGGTTGGACGGCGCGGTCGCCGCCTACGATCCGGCTGAGAACGTCCACCGCGACGGCATCCTGCATACCTCGACCCTGCCGGCCCAGATCAGGCTGGAGACGGCGGCGACGGCACAGGGGGCGGCAGCGAAAACCCTGTCGGCCCTCGACTATGTCGGCGTCATCGGCGTCGAGTTCTTCGTTCTTGCCGATGGCACGCTGCTGGCCAACGAAATGGCGCCGCGCGTGCACAATTCCGGCCACTGGACGGAAGCCGCCTGCATCGTTTCGCAATTCGAGCAGCATATCCGCGCCATTGCCGGCCTGCCGCTGGGCAACCCTGGCCGGCATTCAAACTGCGTCATGGAAAACCTGATCGGCGACGATGTGCTGCGCGTACCCGCTTTGCTCGCCGAGCCCGATCTGATGCTGCATCTCTACGGCAAGGCGGAAGCGCGCCCAGGCCGCAAGATGGGCCATTTCACGCGCATCAGCCGCCGTAGCTAAGCCATTCCGGCACTTTGCGCGAGGGCGTGGCTCGAGCCCTATTGCAGCTCGTCGTTCGGATCCCCGTCTTCGTCGGGGCTGGCGCAACTCGCATCGCCTTCCCTACAATTGGCGCCCGCGGTGAGCTGTTTGATGCGCTGGTCCGTCAGTTCGGTCAGGCATTGTGAACCTCCATCGGATGGATGGAGCCGCCCTCGCTGTCTTTCGTCGTATAGGCGCATTCGGCGTCGCGGAGGCGATCCAGGCGCGTTGCGCGACCTGCAGCAGCTTCCTGCCCTTGTCGTCGTTGCGACCGACGAGATCCTTGTAGGCCTGGTTGAGCTTGGCATCGGCGGCCCGATAGTCCTCGCCGGCGCAGATGTTCATCATCTGCTGGCTGTCGTCGTTGCGGTCGCATTCCTGCGCCTGCGCGATGGAGGCGGCTGCCAGAACGGCAAGGCTCGCGGACACAAACAACAGGCGCATAGAGGTCTCCAAATCGGCTTGCGGGTGCCGCACCATTCCAGCCCGCCTTCGGCCGCGCAATGGCGTGGAGCCGAGATGGCGGATATTTGATGCCCAAAGCCATTCTCGGCCTCTATCCAGCACGCTTGCGGTTGACACGGGCAAGGCTCCTCGTTTATGAGCCACCGCAAGTTCAAAGGCGCGCTTTTCAGGCGCGCCTTAATAATTCGGCCCGGACAGGGCCCAGACCGACGGGCAAGACCATGAAGATCAAGAATTCGCTCAAGGCGCTGAAGGCGCGTCACCGCGACAACCAGCTGGTTCGCCGCAAGGGCCGCGTCTACATCATCAACAAGACCGCTCCACGCTACAAGGCGCGCCAGGGCTGAGTGTTCGGCCGGAGGCTCGTTGCCTCCGTCCATACGATGGTAATTGCCTGGTTTCAGGCACTTTCACGCTAATTTCAGTTTGACGATCCGCCATCCGGGGTTAGATTCCGGCGATGCGGATTCTTTTTGCATTTTTGGCCACCCTGTTTCTTTTCGGCGTCGCTCCGGCGTCGGCGGACGATCCGCCGGCAAAGCCGCCGGTTGCCCTGACCAGGGAAGCCAGGCTCGACCAACTGTTTGCCGAGCTGAAGCGCGAGCGCAACGAAAAGGCGGCCGAGCGCATCGCCGGGCGCATCTGGGGCGAATGGTTCCAGTCCGGCAGCGCCTCGATCGACCTGATGATGCAATGGTCGCAAAAGGCGATTGACGACCAGAAGTTCGACGTCGCCCTCGACTTCCTCGACCAGGTCGTCATCCTGCAGCCAAAATATGCCGAAGGCTGGAACCGGCGCGCCACCGTCCATTACATGATGAAGAATTTCGGGAAATCGATGTCCGACATCGACCAGACGCTGCAGCTGGAACCACGCCATTTCGGCGCGCTTTCCGGCCTGGCCCAGATCATGGCCGCCACCGGCCACAAGCAATCGGCGCTCGAAGCCTGGCAGAAGGTGCTTACCATCTATCCGATGATGCGCAGCGCCCAGGACCAGGTCGCGGCAATTTCGGAAGAGCTTGCCGGCGAAGGAATTTGATTAGGCAGTAGGAATTAGGGATTAGTCAGTAGTCAGTAGAGAAGATTGGTCGAGACGCCACCTCCCTACTCCCTACTCCCTACTCCCTACTCCCTACTCCCTACTCCCTACTCCCTACTCCCTACTCCCTAGAACTTATCCCCCTCCACCCCCGTATCTCCGCGCATGAACCACATTTACGCCGCCTGTGCTTTGCTCCTCGCGCTCGTCTTTGCCTTGGCCGGTGTCACCCGCGCCGGCGCGTGGCTGATCGAGTGGCGAAACCCGCCGGCCGGCGAATTTGCCGACATCGACGCCACCCGCATCCACTATGTCCACGTGCCGGCGCCTCAAAATGCCGAGCTGCCGGCGATCGTCTTCATCCATGGCGCCAGCGCCAACCTCAGGGATGAGATGCTGCCGATCAGGCCTTTGCTCGAAGGCCGCGCCGAGATGGTCTTCCTCGACCGGCCGGGCTTCGGCTGGTCGGCGCGCGGCCCCGGCAATGAGAGCCCGTCGGGGCAGGCCGACACCATCGCCAGGCTGATGGACCGTCTCGGCATCCACAAGGCGATCATCGTCGGCCATTCGTTTGGCGGCGTGATCACCGCCGCCTTTGGCCGCGAACACCCGGAGAAGACGCTCGGGCTGGTCTTTCTGTCGCCGGTCAGCCACCCCTGGCCGGGCGGCGCGACCGCCTGGTACTACAAGCTGACCGCCACCCCCATCATCGGCTGGCTGTTCTCGGAGACATTGACCTATCCGGCAGGCACGCTGCAGATGGACAGCGCCACGGCCTGCGTGTTTTCTCCCAACAAGGTGCCGGAAGGCTATGTCGGCAATGCCTCGATTCCGCTGGTGCTGCGTCCCGGCGCTTTCCGCGCCAACGCCATCGATGTCGCCGGCCTCTACGACTATACGCTGAAGGCCGCGCCGCATTACCGCGACATCACAGCGCCGACGATCGTCATCACGGGCGACCGCGACAAGGTGGTCTATGCCTCGATCCATTCGGTCGGCCTGGTCAGGGACATCCCCGGCGCCGAACTGATCTGGGTCCACAATCTGGGCCACAAGCCGGATTGGATCGCCTCCGACCTCGTCGTCGGCGCGATCGAGAAAGTCGCCGGCAAGGTCGTCGACCTGCAGGCATTGGCAAAAACCGTGGAAGCACGCATCGCCGGCGATGCCTACAACGATGCACAGTGCCCCGACATTACGGTGCCCGACGCGCAACTCGCCCCGACGTGACGGCCGCATGTATGTCCTGAAGCACGGAATCAAGAAAAACCCCGAAGCGTTCTGGGCGCTACCGGATCGCATCTTCTTCGGCTACGGCGCCTGCCACATCCTTGCGGGCACCTTCCTCAGCCATCCTCCCCTGGACGGATTCTACGGCGAACGGATCATTCCGGGCGAGGATTTCTACGGCAACCATATCTACATGACGAACGGCGTGATCGCCTTCGACTATCACGGCTATTCCAGCCGAGAGCGGCTTCTGCAGCACCATGGAAGGGGATGGGCTTCGCATAGCGCAGGCTGGCACTGCACGCTGGAAAGGGTCGATTTCGACCTGCTCGACACCGCCGACCTCAACCGGCGAAAGATGCGCGGCCCGGATCAGTATCTCTATGACCCACTCCCTCGCGCACACCGCTTCCTTCAGCGTATCGATCACGCCGAAGGTGCGGCAAGAGCGCTGCGAACTGTGACGAGGTCTCAGCCTATGTTGCGGGTGGCCTGCACGTCCGATCCGACATAGGCGATGCGCAGCATGTTGGTCGAACCCGGCGTCCTCAGCGGCACGCCCGCCGTGATGATGACGCGGTCGCCCGGCTGGCCGAACCCCTCTTCGAAAGCGATGCGGCAGGCGCGGTCGACCATGTCGTCGAGGTCGCTGGCGTCGGGCGAGACGACGCAATGCGTGCCCCACAAAAGCGACAGCCGCCGCGCCGTGTTGAGGATCGGCGACAGCGCGATGATCGGCACTTGCGGCCGCTCGCGCGCGGCGCGCAGGCCGGTGGTGCCCGACGCCGTATAGGTGATGATCGCCGACAGTTTCAGCGTCTCGGCAATCTCGCGGGCCGCGAGCGAAATGGCGTCGGCGCCGGTTGCTTCCGGTTCCGAGCGCTGCGCGTTGATGATGCCGGCATAGGTCGGGTCGGTTTCGACCTTGGTGGCGATGCGGTTCATCATCGCCACCGCCTCGACCGGATAGGCGCCGGCAGCGGATTCGGCTGAAAGCATGATGGCGTCGGCGCCCTCGAACACGGCGATCGACACGTCGGACACCTCGGCGCGGGTCGGCACCGGCGCGGTGATCATCGATTCCAGCATTTGCGTGGCGACCACCACCGGCTTGCCGGCGCGGCGCGCGGCGCGCGTGATCTGCTTCTGGATGCCGGGCACCGCTTCCAGCGGCATTTCCACACCGAGATCGCCGCGGGCGACCATCAGCGCGTCGGAGAGTTCGATGATTTCGGCCAGCCGGGCTACCGCCTGCGGCTTTTCGATCTTGGCCATGATAAGCGCCCGGCCGCGCGCGATCTTGCGGGCTTCCGCCAAATCCTCCGGCCGCTGCACGAACGACAGCGCCACCCAGTCGACGCTTTCCGCCAGCACCGCATCGAGGTCCTTGCGGTCCTTTTCGGTCAGCGCACCGACCGGCAGGTCGGTGTCGGGCAGGCTGACGCCCTTCTTGTCGGAAATGGTGGTGCCGGCGACGACGGTGCAGGTGATCGATTTGCCGTCGCTCTTCACCGCCCTGAGCTCCAGCTTGCCGTCGTCGATCAACAGACGGTGGCCGGCCTCGACCGAACTCAGGATTTCGGGATGCGGCAGGTAGACGCGGGTCGACGTGCCGGGCTCGGGATTGTTGTCGAGGGTGAAGGTCTGGCCCGGGGTCAGCACCTCCTTGCCGTTGGCGAACTTGCCGACGCGCAGCTTCGGTCCCTGCAAATCGGCCAGGATGCCGATCGGACGGCCGACCTTTTCCTCGACCGCGCGGATGCGGCCGACCAGCGTGCGCATCAGCTCGTGATCGGTGTGGCTCATATTGATGCGGAAGACATCGGCGCCGGCTTCGAACAGCTTCTGCAGCATCTCCTCGGACGAGGAGGCAGGACCGATGGTGGCGAGGATCTTGACCTTGCGGCTACGTCTCATTGACTGTTTGTTCCCGGGGCGGCTGGAGCGCCTCCCGTTGTGGACTCATCGGTCAGCTGGACCATCCAGCTTGCCTGCTCGCCCGTGTCATATTCCTGGAATCCGGCGCGCTGGAAGCCCCGGGCGACGCAATCGGTAACGCCGGCAATCTTGAATTCTTTTTCGGCCACGCACATGTTGATCGGGCCATCCCAGCGCCCGCCGCGCTCGGCGTCTTCTGCATAAAGATAGTAAAACCTCGATGACAGCGGACCTTCGATCAGCGTCTTGCAGCTCGATCCTTCGATGTGCCACCACCCCTCGGTGATCCAGCCTGCCTTGGCGCGGTAGCCGATGCCGACGCCGACCAGGTTCTGCGTGGCGTTGCAGACGCGGAAATCGGCGCGGGCGGGCGAAGCCGCGACCAGCGCGGTGAGCCCTAGCGTCAGGGTCAGGAGCGGCACGGCAAAGGCGGTGCGCGCACGCGGCCTGCCGGCGGAACCCATCCCGAAACCCCTCAATAACGTCATCTGCATCTCTCAGCGCCCCTTTTCGGAAAAGTCCGGGCGCATGTCAACGCGCCGTTCTGTCCAATTCCAATCGATTTAGAAAGGCCCCCGACACGCGATCTGCCGCGCGTCACAGGATTTTCGCAGAAACCGTGGCCAAACAACGGCATTGCGCAACAGTCCTCTTCGTGGGAATGACGATACCACCCTCCCCGGAAGCCAGCGAACAGACCTTTCCAGCCAATGACCCGATCCACAGTTTTCGCGCCTTTCGATATCGTCGAAGGCGACCGCAAGCGAGGCATCGTGCTTGTCGCCGACCATGCCCGCCGCGACCTGCCGGAGGAGTATGGCAGTCTCGGCTTGCCGGCGGCGGAACTCGATCGCCATATCGCCTACGACATCGGTGTCGAGACGGTGACGCGCGAACTGGCCGCAGCGCTCGACGTGCCGGCGGTGATCGCCAATTTTTCGCGGCTGCTGATCGATCCCAATCGCGGCGAGGACGACCCGACGCTGATCCGCCAGCTCTATGACGGCACTGTCGTGCCGGGAAACTACCCTATGGCACCGGCCGAACGCGAAAGGCGGCTCGACGGCTTCTACCGGCCTTATCAGGACGCGGTCGGCGCCATGATCGCGTCGGTGGCGCACGCCTCAGGCAAAGCGCCGCTCATCTTCTCCGTACACTCCTTCACCCCTGTCATGCAGGGCTTCATCCGCCCTTGGCATGTCGGCATATTGTGGGACCTCGACGACCGCGTGGCGCGGCCGCTGATCGACATGCTGGCGCAGGATAAAAACCTCGTCGTTGGCGACAACGAACCCTATGACGGCGCGTTGCGCGGCGACACCATGTTCAAGCACGCCATCGTCAACGGCTTTGCCCATGCGCTGATCGAGATCCGCCAGGACCTGATATCAGACCGCAAGGGGGCGCTGGCCTGGGCGGAACGGCTGGCGCCGATCGTTGACGCCATCGACCGCCGTCCCGATATACATCAGGTGAAGATGTTCGGCTCGCGCACCGGGCCGCTGTGAGGACCCAAGGCAATGACCGAACTCAGCGATGACCAGAAACGCGATTTCGAGGCCGCGGCCTTCCGCCGGCTGGTCGAGCATCTGCGCGAGCGCAGCGATGTGCAAAACATCGACCTGATGAACCTCGCCGGCTTCTGCCGCAACTGCCTGTCGAACTGGTATCGCGAAGCGGCCGAGGCTGAGGGCGTCGATCTCGGCAAGGATCAGTCGCGCGAAATCGTCTACGGCATGCCCTATGCGCAATGGCAGGCGCTGAACCAGACCGAGGCTTCGGACGCCAAGAAAGCGGAGTTCGAGGCAAGACGGCCGAGGGATCACTGAAGTAGCGCGCGGTTCACAGGATTGACGTCGGCGGGACAGCGCCTAACGGTTTCCCCTTAGATGTGGCCCACAAGCTTTTCGCAGCCAAGCGCTTGACGAGAAATTGAATCGATCTAATTTGCCGCGCAAAGCCATTCCTTGACCGGATTCGGGCCATGAACGCGCAAGACACCATGCAGAGCGCCCTTCAGGGGCGATGGGCCGTAGCCGCGATCTTCCTCGCCAACGGCTTCCTGACCGGCAGCTGGGCGCCGCAGATTCCGGTGTTCCTGACCCGGCTCGACATCTCGAAATTCACCCTCGGTCTGCTGATCCTGCTGTTCGGCGTCGGCGCGGTCGCGGCCATGAGCTGGTGCGGCCATCTGATCTCCAGGCATGGCTCGCGCACCGTGTTGCGCTGGTTCGGCCTTTGCGGCAGCCTCGGCCTGCTGATCGTGGCGCTGGCGCCCAACGTGCCGCTGGCGGCGATCGCCATGATCATCTTCGGCGGCTCGATCGGCGGCATGGATGTCGCGATGAACGCCAATGCGGTGGTGGTCGAGCGCCGGCTGTCCCGCGCCATCATGTCGTCCTCGCACGGCTTCTGGAGCCTCGGCGGTTTCGCCGGTGGCGGTCTGGGCGGTTACGCCATCCAGACTTACGGCCACCTCGCCCATGCGGCTGTGGTCACGGTCATAGCTTTTGCCGTCATTGCCGTGGCGGTCGGCTACCTCATCGCCGAGGACAAGCCGCAGGCCGCCGAGCATCACAGATTAACGCTGCCGGCCAACCCGCTGGTCTATCTTGTCGGGCTGATGGCGCTGCTGACGATGATTTCCGAGGGCGCCGTGCTCGACTGGGCAGCGCTTTATCTCCGGCAGGAGCTCGGCGCCGACCTCGCCATCGCCGGCCTTGCCTACGCCGCCTTCTCCGGCGTCATGGCTGTCATGCGCTTTTTCGGCGACGGCGTGCGCAACCGCTTCGGCGCGGTGGCGACGCTGCGCGGCTCGGCGGTGGTCGCCGCCGCCGGCATGCTGGTCGCCGGCCTGTCGCCTTCGCCCTGGATCGCCATCGCGGCTTTTGCCCTGTGCGGCTTCGGCATCGCCAATATGGTGCCGATCATCTTCTCGGCCGGCGGCAACCAGGAAGGCATGTCGTCGGGCACCGGCATGAGCGTCGTCACCACCATGGGCTATTCCGGCATATTGGTGGCGCCGTCGGCGATCGGCTTCGTCGCCGAGCATTCCAGCTTCGGGCCGATCTTCGTCGCCATGTCGGGGCTGTTGATCGTCGTGCTTTTGATGGCCGGGCTCGCTCACCGCGCCGAATTCGCGGCCGCCCCCGCCGAATAGCGCTTCAGCTCCTCATAGAGGAAATCCGCGACGCGGCGGATGCGCACGCTGGTGCGCACGTCGCGATGCATGGCCAGCCACACCGGCAGGCTGGGCAGTGGCAGGCCGGGCAGCAGTTTCTCCAGCGACGGGTCGCTGTCCGTCAGCGGCTCCTGGCCAAGACCGACGCCGTTTCCCGCCCGCAGCGCTTCCCACAGCACGATCTGGTTGTCGGCCCTGAAGCGGAAGCTGCTTCGGGTGACGGGGATGCCGGCCTGGGTAAAGCCCCGGATCATCTCGTCGCTGCGGTCGAAGCCGATCAGCGGATGGTCGAGAAGATCGGCGGGCTTGAGCGGGCGGCCGTGCTGGTCGAGATAGGATTTCGCCGCGCAGCAGCAGAGCTTGATATCGCAGACCTTGCGCGCCGTCAGCTCGTTCTGCGCCGGCTTGACCATGCGGATGGCGATATCGGCATCCCTTCGCAGCAGGTTCTCGACCTGGTTCGAGGCGACGATCTCGACCTCGATGCCGGATTCCTCGATGCCGAGCCGCGCCGTCATCCTCGGCAGCACATAGGCCGCCACCACCTCGCTGGCGGCAATGCGCACCGTGCCTTCGATCGCCTCGACCGAGCCCAATGCCAATAGTGAGAACGCGCTCGCCTGCTCGCTCACGGCCTTGCCGCGTTCGAACAGCGTGGCGCCTGCTTCCGTCAGCGCATAGCCGCGCCGCCCGCGCCGGAACAAGGTGACGCCCAACGCCTGTTCGAGCTCACCGATGTGACGCCCGAGCGTCGGTTGGCTGGCCGACAGTTTGCGCGCTGCGGCCGACAGGCTGCCGGTCTCCGCCACGGTGACGAAACTCTTGATCAGGTTCCAGTCGATGTCTTCCATTCATTTATGAATAACAAATCTGCATCCATAGTCAATTTTCATTCGCGTATGAACGCATCATATTCGCCGTGCAAACACAGACACGGAGAAGAAAAATGACCAAGATCGCAATTCTAGGCGCCAATGGCCGGCTCGGCCGCGTGGTTGGGAAAGCCTTCATCGACGCCGGTTTCGACGTCCGCGCCGTCACCCGCAGCGGCAAGGTCCCAGCCGAACTCAAGGGCGCCACCGCCGTCGCCGGCGATGCGCTCGACCGCGAGGCGCTGATCCGCGCCACGCAGGGTGTCGACATCGTCTTCAACGGTCTCAACCCGATCTACACCGACTGGAGCAAATGCCTGCCGATGGCGGAGAACGTCATGGCCGCCTGCCATGCCAACGGCGCGCTGCATCTTTTCCCCGGCACTGTCTACAATTACGGCTCGCCGATGCCTGAGGTGGTCACCGAAGACGCGCCATTTCGTCCGACGACCGAGAAGGGCCGCATCCGCTGCGCCATGGAAGCGCTGTTTCGCCGCGAGGCGGATGCCGGCCGCGTCCGCACCATCATCCTGCGCGCCGGCGATTTCTTCGGCGGCACGGGCAGCGGTTCATGGTTCGACCTCGTCGTCGCCGCCAAGATGAACAAGGGCGTCTACACAGCGCCTGGCCCTGCCAACCTCGTGCACGAATGGGCCTATTTGCCGGACTTCGCCATCGGCTTCGTCGGCCTGGCGCGCAATCAGGGCAAGCTCGGCTTCTTTGAGGCGCTCAACTTCCCCGGCCACGCCGTCACCGACATGGACATAAAGGCCGCCGCCGAGAAGGCGCTTGGCCGGCCGCTGAAACTGACCTTCATGCCCTGGTGGGTGCTGCGCGCCGGCAGCCCGTTCGTGGCGATGTGGCGCGAGATCGTCTCGATGTCCTATCTGCGCTTCGAACCGCACCGGCTCGTGTCCGACCGGCTGGAAGGCATCATCGGCGAAGTCCCGCACACGCCGCTGGACGAGGCCGTGGCCGAGGCCTTGAAGGACATCGGCATCAGCCTCGACCGTGCAAAAGACGCCGCTTAAATGCATGTCGCCCAGAAGTGTGCGCGGTTCTGGGACAACGACATGCATCAAAACAAAGACTTTAGACAAAATCTCTCGCGGTGCTGGCCCAATCGCTGGAAATCAGCAACCGGATGGTCATTATGAGGAGACTGTTTATAACGGTCGGCGAGATCACCATCACCAAGGGGAGACGATGCGTTACATACGTCCGCTTTCAATCGAAGACGCCGTTGGCCTGCTGGCCGACGCTTCCGGCACATCAGCCATTCTCGCTGGAGGCAGTGACCTCCTCGTTCGGATGAAGGGCGGGTTTGTCGATCCCGACCTGATCGTCGACATCAAGGCGATCGAGGGCTTGAGCGAGATCAGGGAGACGGCCGACGGCTTCAGCATCGGCGCCACCGTCCCCTGCGCCGTCCTGGGCGAGAGCGCGGTTCTGAAGAAGGCCTGGCCCGGTGTCGTCGAAGCGGCGAAGCTGATCGGCTCCAAGCAGGTCCAGGGCCGCTGCACCATCGTTGGCAATCTGTGCAACGCCTCGCCGGCCGCCGACAGCGTCCCGGCCTTGGTGGCCGCCGCTGCAAAGGCCGTGGTTGCCGGCCAGTCGGGCAAGCGCACCATTCCGGTCGAGGCCGTGCCGATCGGGCCTGGCAAGACCTCGCTCGCCAAGGGTGAGATCGTCGAGGCGATCCTGCTCGGCAAGCGGGAGCCGCGTTCGGGCGACGCCTATCTCAGATTCATCCCGCGCACCGAGATGGACATCGCCGTGGTCAGCGCCGGCGTGAAGCTGTCGCTCGACGAGCATGGCGTCATAACAGCCGCCCGCGTCGCGCTGGGCGCCGCGGCCCCGACCGTGCTTCTGGTGGAAGAAGCAGCCGAGGCTCTCATCGGCAGGAAGCTGGATGAGGCGGCACTTGAGCGGCTCGCCAAGATCTGCGCCGGGGCCTGCCGCCCCATCGACGACAAGCGCGGCACCATCGAGTTCAGACGAAAAGTTGCGGGCGTGCTGGCCGGACGGGCCGCGACGACCGCCTACGCACGCGCAGGAGGCAAATGATGGCCGGTGTAGCAGTTTCAACGACAATCAACGGCGATCACGTCGAATACCTTTGCCAGCCCGACGAGACGTTGCTCGACGTCCTGCGCGATCGGCTCGGCCTGACCGGCGCCAAGGAAGGCTGCGGCACCGGCGACTGCGGCGCCTGCTCGATCATCCTCGACAACCGGCTGGTCTGCTCGTGCCTGGTGCTCGGCGCTGAAGCCGAAGGCCGGCATATCGAAACCGTCGAGGGCATGGCGCATGGCGATCAGTTGCATCCGCTGCAGCAGAAATTCCTCGAGCATGCGGCCCTGCAATGCGGCATCTGCACGCCGGGCTTCCTCATCGCGGCCAAGGATCTTCTGGCCAAGAACCCCGATCCTACCGAGGAAGAAATCCGCTTCGGCCTCGCCGGCAACCTCTGCCGCTGCACCGGCTACGACAAGATCGTGCGCGCGGTCCAGGATGCGGCCAATGTGATGAAGGGAGCGCACGCATGAACTTCGATCCACGCTTTTCGGGCCGCAAATTCTCATCCGTCGGCACCCGCCCCATCCGCCCAGACGGCATCGACAAGGTGACGGGACGCGCCCGCTACGGCGCCGACTTCAACATGGCGGGACAACTGGTCGGGCGTGTCCTGCGCAGTCCGCATGCGCATGCCAGGATCCTCAAGATCGACACCTCGAAAGCGGAAAAGCTCGCCGGCGTGAAAGCGGTGATCACCGCCGCCGACCTGCCCGATCTCACCGATGGCGATGCCGCCATGTATGACGTCCTCGACAATTGCATGGCGCGCGGCAAGGCGCTCTATGACGGCCATGCGGTGGCCGCGGTCGCCGCCGTCGATGCCCGCACGGCCAGGCAGGCGCTGAAGCTCATCGAGGTCGAATACGAGCTGTTGCCGCATGTCACCGATGTCGACGAGGCGATGAAGCACACCGCGCCGTTGATCAACGACACCATCTTCACCGAGGGGCTCGAGGAAAAGCCGGTAAAGCCGTCCAACGTCACCAAGCGCAGCCAGTTTGGCCATGGCGATGTCCATCAGGGTTTCGGCCACGCCGATGTCATCGTCGAGCGCTCCTTCAAGACCGAGCAGACGCACCAAGGCTATATCGAGCCGCATGCCTGCGTGGCGAGCGTCTCGTCCGACGGCACCGCCGACCTCTGGGTCTGCACGCAGGGCCATTTCGTCTACCGCCAGCATTGCGCGCAACTGCTCGGGCTGGAAGCCTCGAAGCTGCGCGTCACCTCGTCGGAAATCGGCGGCGGCTTCGGCGGCAAGACCCATGTCTGGGCCGAGCCGGTGGCGCTGGCGCTGTCGCGCAAGGCGGGACGCGCGGTGAAGCTGGTGATGACCCGCGACGAGGTGTTCCGCGCCTCGGGCCCGACCAGCGCCACCTCGATCGACGTCAAGATCGGCGCCCGCAAGGATGGCACCATCACTGCCGCCGAAGCGACACTGCGCTACACCAGCGGCCCCTATGCCGGCGCCTGGGCCGAGATCGGCGCCATGACGGCCTTCGCCTGCTACAAGCTCGATAACGTCCAGACGGTCGGCTTCGAAGTGCTGGTCAACCGGCCGAAGACCGCCGCCTATCGCGCACCCTCGGCACCCATGGCTGCGTTCGCGGTGGAAAGCGCCGTCGACGAGCTGGCCAAGGAGCTTGGCATGGATCCGGTCGAGTTCCGCATCAAGAACGCCGCCCAGGAAGGCACCCGCTCTTCCTACGGCCCGGTCTACGGCCCGATCGGCATCGGCCCGACGCTGGAGGCGGCCAAGCACCATCCGCACATGAAGGCGCCGCTGGGCAAGAACCAGGGCCGCGGCATGGCCTGCGGCTTCTGGTTCAATTTCGGTGGCCAGACCTGCGTGGACCTGAACATCGGCATGGACGGCTCGGTGTCGCTGGCCGTCGGCACGGTGGACGTCGGCGGTTCGCGCGCGTCGCTGTCGCTGGTGGCGGCGGAGGAGCTCGGCATCGACTATGCCCAGCTCAAGGCGGTGGTCGCCGACACGTCCTCGCTCGGCTACAATGACATGACCGACGGCAGCCGCGGCACCTTCTCGTCCTCGATGGCGACCATCTCGGCCGCCCGCAACGCGATCAAGATCCTGCGTGAGCGCGCCGCCCAGACATGGGACATCCCCGTCGACGACGTGGTCTGGGAAAACGGCCACGCCATCGCCAAGGGCGAAAAATACGGCAATCTTGCAGCCCTGTCGCTGAAGGAGATCGCCGCCGCTTCCGGCAAGACCGGCGGGCCGATCGCCGGCCACAGCGAACTCGTCGCCGACGGCGCCGGCGTCTCCTTCGCCACCCATATATGCGACATCGAGGTCGACCCCGATACCGGCTCGACCAGGGTGATCCGCTACACGGTGATCCAGGATGCCGGCAAGGCGGTGCACCCGACTTATGTCGAGGGCCAGTACCAGGGCGGTGCCGCGCAAGGCATCGGCTGGGCGCTCAACGAGGAGTATATCTACGGCAAGGACGGGCGCCTCCAGAATGCCGGCTTCCTCGACTATCGCATCCCGGTCTGCTCGGACCTGCCGATGATCGACACGCAGATCCTCGAGATACCCAATCCCAACCACCCCTATGGCGTGCGCGGCGTCGGCGAAACCTCGATCGTGCCGCCGCTGGCGGCGATCGCCAATGCCGTCTCCAACGCAGCCGGCGTGCGCATGACCCACATCCCGATGTCGCCGCCACGGGTTCTCGCCGCGATCGAGGCGGAACGGGGAGGCTAGGGCAAAATGAGGTTCTTGCCCTAATGGTCGAAGTGACGCTCTGGGGCGCGCTGGGCCAGCTCGCCGGCGGCCAGAGCAAGGTCGAGGTCGAGGCCAAGGACATCAGGGAGCTGTTCAGGAAACTGGCTGAACAGTATCCCGGCATCGAGCCCTGGATCGAGAAGGGCATCGCGGTGGCCATTGACGGGACGATTTATCGCGATACGTGGTCGAAGGAACTGCCGCCGGGGGCGGAGATTTTTCTGCTGCCGCGGCTGGCTGGGGGGTGAAGTGGGGTGTCGCCCTACGTCCCAGAGCGGACCGGCATCCTCGGTCTGCGACCTTCAAGTGCAGGTCGGTCCTCGCCTAGATACCAGTTTTGCTGACCGCGTCTTATCGGCGGCGGGTTGGCCAATAATCCAGAGAACCTGATCCGCTGGATTACTATCGGCAAGGGACATCAGTCCGCACACCGCTCTGAAGTGACTCGAGCGGGTCACCGTTTGACGGATCATCAAGCTAGGTTTGGCGCTGAGACGTATCGGAAATACGTTCGCGCACGGCATGCTCGGTCTTGTCTGCTGTGGACTTCACGATCTCGCCGAGCTGATCGGCTATCGTGTCTGCTTCCATATCTTGCCGGCCAGCTTCCTGCTTGATGGTCTCATAGGCTTCGGCGGCGACCTGCTTGGCCTCATCGAGGCCCCTATTGAGCAAAGTTTCGGCGGAATCGCGAAGCTTGTCGCCATAGGCGCCTAGTTGCTCGTCCTCCGTTGCGGTATGGGGCAGCATTGCACCTATAGCGGCGCCGATGGCGAGACCGACGGCCGCTACGGCCAAGGGTTGGTCCTCCAACAGATCTTGCGCGGAGCGGCTGGCTTTCGCCGCCATGTCCCCAGTCGTCGAGCTTGCATTGGCAGCGCTTCCCGTCAGACCCGCCGCAGCGGCTCTTGCGGTGCTCGATATGGTGTCGCCGACGCTGGCAGCGCTCGAGGAGAGCGATTCCGCGGCGTCGGAGAGCGTGCCGCCCAAGCCGCCGCGCTCCCCTGCTACATCATGTCGTCCCGGCGCTGAAGGCAATGGATAGCCAGCCGAACGGTGGGCTGTGTTTGAGGTACCGCTGCCGAACATCAGCCAGGCCAGACCTGCGCCCACCATGGTGACCGGCAAAGGATTGTCTCGGACCTGCGTTCTGAGATTTCTGAGCATGGCCGCGCTCTCCCCTCCCGAGAACAGCCCGGTGAACTCATCCAGCAATTGTCCAGGCGTCATCTTGCCTCGAATGGATCCGGCGGTCTCCATCACCCGAGCGCGAGCAGCCTCGGCCTCGCGTTCAAGTTCGGCTGCGGATTTCTCGTTCATCTCACCTGTTCCTTAATCGCGCTCGCGTCGCGCTTGAGCTGTCCCTGGGTCCGGTCGGGGGTAAGTTCCGAAGGCGCCATGCTGGCCGTCCCCGTCCGCAGCAGGATGACGCCGAGGACCGCCACGACCACACCGACCAGCAGGGAAGACCATCCCGCGCCAAGCCCTGCCCGCGTCAGTGCGATAATGAGCGCCTGCAGCAACACCAAGAGCGCGGCGAGCAGGCAAATCGCGCCGCCCAGCACTTCCGCGGCACCTGCTCCGGCTTTGGTAAGCTTTTCAGAGAGCTCGGCCCGAAACAGCCTCGCCTCGGTTTGCACCAGAGTGGTGACATTCTGGGCCAAATCGGTGACTAGCCCGGCAAGGCTGGGATTGTCCTGGTTGTTCATCTGTCCTGCTCCGCGATCTGCGTGGCCCCATCATCGCCGACCACGCCAAAATCTTGTGGACGATCAGCGGACCAACCCTGTGGCTGATCGGTGTGTGATTTGAGGCCTCCCGGAGCGGCCTCAGAATCGGGCCTTGCCGGCGGAGAAGCCTTGATGAACCGCCCGAGAGCCAATCCGGCCAACACCGATCCCGCAAGCAGGACACCGGGATTTTGCCGGCCGAAGGACTGGACGTCATCAAGGACTTGGCTAAAGGGCTTCTGTTTCAAGGACGATGAAAGCCGCTCAAGGCCACTGGCAGCATCCAAAGCGAACTTCGATGCGTTCCTTTCATCGTTGCTGGCAAGGTGATCGCTGGCCGCTCGCAGTGCACCACCCAACGCCGCCAAGCTCGATCCGATGTCGCGCTGCGCCTCCTCCGCCTTGTCGGAGATGACCTGCGTGGCTTCAGATGCATAGTCGCCAGCCTTACGGGTCACCTCGTCCCGCGCGTCGTGAAGCAACTCGCTGGCACGCTCATTTTCCTGGCGAAGTCTTTCGGAGACGTCGCTTTTCGCCTTGTCGAAATCGGTGGGCTGTCCACCCTGATCCTTCTCATGCTGCATGAGGCCACCTAGTGAAAACCGAGGAAGGAGAGGACCGCGAGCACGACGACGATAAGGCCGATAAGATAGATTACACTGTTCATGTGCACGTCCTCCGTAGCTTTCCAACTTCGACGAACCTGCGATGTTCCGTAAGTGAGAGCATTTATCTCAGCCGAAACGAAGAGCTTCGTCAGGCACGCACCCAGTCAACAGTGAGTTGCCCTGTCCCTCGTGGGCAGGAGCCGAGTGCCGGCTGCCTCCTGTATTGCAATCTTTGCCTATTCGGCGGCCCCGCCTCGGCGTACCGGCGACCAGGGAGAACTCTCCCTTGCCGTCCATCGACGGTCCATCCTCCAACGGCCCCGCGCTGGTTCGATACCTTCGACGAAGCAATTGATGAAGGCATAGGATACGTCCTGATACACACGGGAAGGAGTTGGGACCGGCAGAAACGCGTTAAGTCCGCCCATGTCTTCAATGGCCGTGAGCCACTGCTGTGGGTGCATGGTGTCGCGCGCAATAAGGAAGGACACGATGTCCTTCATGCCGGGATCGTTGGTCATGTTGTACAGGCGGGTAGCAAGTACGCGGCCACTTCCTTCCGCAGTGACGTTTGCGACCATATCTGCGCAAGATTGCCGCCGGCGTAGGGATGCGAAGCATTGAAGGGAAACGCCGTTGGCGTTTTCAGGCAGTGCGGCCAGGCCGGTCGACAAGATTTGGCGGACGTTCATCCCGTTGAGGGCCGAGCCGCCGACCTGTCGGGGAAAGGCGGTAGCGCTTCCGCGACCACCTTACCCCCGCTGCTTTGACGCCATGCCCACCAGCTCGCCGACTCTGCGGCTGGAGATTGCACTCATCGCTAATGACTGCTGGGCGTACTTTTCTGGGGTGGATCGTGCCGGTCCGCCTGTACGCTCGAATTTCTGCCTTTGGGATTCCGCTGGGGCCAGCTCAAAGACCTGAGGCATGCCTGAGCTAGGCTACTGGTGAACGCGTCTCCAAGGCCAAGTCTCTACTTTGCAGAACGCCTCCCTACGCCCCCAACGTCGGCTCCGTATTCACCTCCAGCGCCTCTTCCGCCTCATCTTCCTCGCCGAGCACCTCCCCATGCACCCCCAGCGGCCGGCCGATCCAGATCGGATCGACGAGATGGTCGCGTTTGGGGTTGGTGGTGTTGGGGTGGATGAGAATGCTCAGGCCGCCGTGGTTCAGCATCAGCCATGGGACCAGCGTGGCGAAGATCTCGGTGGCGAAGGAGACCTGGTACATGGCCTGCTCGTGCGGGCCGACCGGCTCGTCGCGCCAGTTGCCCAGGCGCACGCGAAAACGTTCGCCGATGCGCAGGCGCAGCCATTCGGCGTGTTGCCGCTCGGCTTGGCCGTCATAGTAGATGTGGGCGTGATAGCTGGCGATCTCGGCGAGCGGCCTTGGCGGGTTGGCGGTGTTCACCTTGATGGCTCCCTCGGCGATTATGGTGCGGGCAGCGTATACGCAAGGGGGCGGGGTGGCCAAGGGGGGCACAGCGTGTGCTCGTCATCTCGATTTCGGGCCAATCGCATATGGAGCTCCCCCGCTCCGTCTCGGCTTCGCCCAGCCACCTCTACCCCCACATTCGTGGGGGAGAGGAAATGCTAATCGCCAAGATCGCTGCCTTGAAAAGCTTGGCATTTCCTCTCCCCCATGGACATGTGGGAGAGGTGGCCGCGCAGCGGCCGGAGTGGGGGCTGGCACCGCCGTATGCCTATTGCCTGCACTTCGTGGGGCGAGGAAACGCTAATCTCCGATATCTCAGGCTCCGATCAAACCCTGCCCATCAGCACCAGGATCAGCAGCACCACCAGCACAGCGCCGGCGATCCCCGACGGCCCATAGCCCCAGGAGCGCGAATGCGGCCAGGCCGGTACGGCGCCGATCAGGATCAGGATCAAGACAATGATGAGGATGGTGCTGACGGTCATTAAGAGTCCCTCGCCTTGCTGGTCGGATACGAGGGGACAATGCAAAAGGCCGCCCGGTTGTTCCGGACGGCCTTTTGTCTGACTGGTCGAATGCAGCTATTCCGCGGCTTTCGGGAAGGCGATTGCCGGTTCGTCGAGCGGACCCGGCCTCGGCCCCACAGGCGCATCCGGCTTCTTGTCGCGGCCGAAAATCCTGCGGAAAAACGCATAGAAGCGGCTGTTCTTGCTGCGCGTGAAGATCATCAGCATGGACGGCGTCACCACCAGCGTCAGCAAGGTGGCGAAGGACAGGCCGAAGACGATCGCCGAGGATAGCGAAATCCACCATTGCGTCGACGGCGCGTTGATCGTCGTCTCGTGATGGAAGATTTCCAGCCCCAGGCCGAAGGCGATCGGCAGCACGCCGAGGATGGCCGATACCGCCGTCAGCACGACCGGGCGGGCGCGCTCGCGGCAGGTCTGCAGCACCGCCTCCATCTTGTCCCAGCCTTCTTCACGCAGCCGGTCATAGGTGTCGATGAGCACGATGTTGTTGTTCACCACCACGCCGGCCAGCGCGATGACGCCGATGCCCGACATGACGATGCCGAAGGCCTCGCCGGTCAGAAGCAACCCCAGGAACACGCCGATCGTCGCCATGACCACGCAGGACAGCACCAGAAGCACGCTGGTGAACTTGTTGAACTGCATCAGCAGCACCAGGAAGATCAGGAAGATCGCCGCGCCAAAAGCCTTGCCGAGGAAGGCGCTGGCTTCGGCGCTGTCCTCGTTGGAGCCGGCGAGCTTCCAGCGTATGCCGCTGTCGAGCTTCATGTCGGTGACCGCCTTGGTCACTTCCGCCTGCACCGCCGCAACCTGGTTACCGGCGGCGACGTTGGCCTGGACGACCACGGTGCGGGCGCCGTCGATGCGGTTGAGGATGCCGACCGTCGGCTCCGGCTTGCGCACGACGAAGTTCGAAATCGGCACCGAGCCTTGCGCGGTCTGCACCCGGAGCTCGTCGAGCGTCGACAGCGTGCGCCGGTCTTCGGGCAGGCGCAGGCGGATATCGACAGCATCGTCGGCGCCGGCGGGCCGGTACTCGGACAGCTTCAAGCCATTGGTCACCAATTGCACCACGGTGCCGACCGCGGTCGGGCTGATGCCGTACTGCGCCGCCTTGGCGCGGTCGACCTCGAGCGCCCAGTCGACGCCGGGCGGCGGCAGGCCGTCGGAAACGTCGATGACGCCGGGCACCTTGGCGATGCGCGCCGCGACCGCACGGGCCTGGTCGTCAAGCCCTTTTGGATCGATGGCCGAAAGCCGGAGCTGGACCGCCTTGCCTGTGGGAGGACCGGCCTCCGGCACGCGCACTTCGACATCGACGCCGGGAATGCCGGCCATGACGGTGCGCAGCTCATCCAGGATATTGTTCGCCGATTTGCGCTCGCGCCAGTCGATGAACTCATACTGGATGACGCCGACGACGTCCTCCGGCACGTCCTGTCCGCCGCCCTGCGTCTTGCCGACGCGGGTATAGACCGATTTGACGCCAGGCCAGCCAAGCAGCCGGTTTTCGGCGATCCTGGTTGCCGTATCCATTTCGGCCAGCGAGAGATTGCCGCGGGCATGCACATAGAGCAGGCCGTAATCGGGCTCGACGCTGGGGAAGAACTCGACGCCGGCGCCATATTTCGAATAGGCGAAGCCGACGCCGGTCAGCAAGACGGCGGTGAGCACCAGCACAGTAATGGGGAAGCGCACCGCCTGCTTGACCAGCGCCATGTACCAGCCGTCGCGATTGTGTTCCTCGTGATGCTCCGGCGCCTTGGCGAAAAGCGCGCCCAGCGTCGGCGCGAACACCAGCGCATAAAGCATCGAGGCCGACAGCGTGACGATCAGCGTGATCGGCATGTATTTCATGAAGTCGCCGATGATGCCGGGCCAGAACAGCAGCGGCGAAAATGCCGCGATGCGCGTCATCGTCGCGGCGATGACGGGGCCGGCCATGCGCTTGGCGGCCAGCGTGAAGGCTTCCGCCTTCGGCATGCCTTCGCCCATGCGCCGTTCGGCGAATTCGGTTACGATGATGGCGTCGTCGACCAGCATGCCGACCGCCAGGATAAGGCTGAACAGCACGATCATGTTGATCGTGTAGCCCATCATGGCAAGCAGCAGGATGCCGATCAGGAACGATGACGGAATGGCAAGCCCGATCAGCAGCGAGGCGCGGCCCGACAGCGCATAAAGGATGACGATGAACACCAGGATGACGGCGATCATCACGTGGTTCTGCAGGTCGCCCAGCAGCTGGTTGACGAAGACAGACTTGTCCTGCGTGTAGGTGATGTTCATGCCTTCCGGCATCGTCTTGACGTAGGCGTCGGACACTTCCCGCACCTTGGCCAGCGTGTCGATCAGGTTGGCGCCGATGCGCTTCTTGACTTCGATGGCGATGGCCGGCTTGCCGTTGAGGCGAGTGATGGTCTCGGCGTCGGCGAAGGTCGAACGCACCGTGGCGATGTCCTTCGCCTGCACGACGGCATTGGGGCCGGCGACCACCGGCAAGGACGCGACATCCTCGGGTGTCTCGATCAGCGACGGCACCTTGACCGCGTATTTGCCTTCCGAACCCTCGATATTGCCGGCGGCGACCAGGCTGTTGGAAGCGCCGACCGCGCCGATCAACTGGTCGAGCTGCAGGCCGTAGGAGGACAGCTTCATCGGGTCGATGACGACCTCGACGAGATCGTCGCGCGCGCCTTGTATGGTGCCCTCAAGAACGCCCGGGACTTCCTCGATGCGGTCGCGCAGTTCGCGCGCCGCCGCCGTAAGCACACGCTCGGGCACATCGCCGGACAGCGTGACGACCAGGACGGGAAACTCGGAAATGTTGACCTCGGTAACAACCGGTTCTTCTGCCGCTTGGGGAAGGTCAGCCTTCGCGTCCTGAACCTTCGAGCGTGTATCAGTCACCGCGGTGTCGACTTTTATAGACGGCAGAAACTCAAGGAAGACAAAGGCACCGCCCTGATAGGCGGATGATTTCATCTCCTTTAACCCCTTGAGACTCTTAAGCTTTGCCTCCAGAGGCCTAAGCAGAAGTCTTTCAGCGTCTTCGGGCGCGATGCCTTGATAGGCAACATTTATATAAACATAAGGGGTAGGAACGTCGGGTTCCGCTTCCTTCGGTGTCGACTGATAGGCGACCCAGCCCGCCAGCAGCAGGAAGACCAGCACCGCAATGGTCAGCCGGGCATTGTTGATCGCGAGTTTGACGATATCCATGGCCTGTTCTCAAGATTTCAGGAGCCGCATGGCGGCCGGTTGTCCCCGCCCGGGGCCACCCGGCGCTACTGCGTTGTCGCTTCGCCCAACAGTTTCTGGATGGTCGCCTGGTCGGCCTCGACCGGCTTGACGACGTCCCCTTCCTTGACGAGCTCCTGGCCGGCGACGATGACGCGGGCATCGGCGGGAATGCCGCCAAGCACCAGGCCCTTCGGCGAGTCATCGACCAGGTCGATCGGGAAGAACACCACCTTGTTGTCCTTGTCGACGGCGCGGATGCCGAGGTCTCCCTTGTCGCCCAGCGTCACCACGGAGCGCGGCAACATGACGGCGTCGGTCGGCTGCGCGCTGAGCGCAATCTCTGCCGTCATGCCGGCCGGCACCGAGCCGTCGGCATTGGGGACGGCGATCTCGACGCGGAAGGTGCGCGTCGCCGACGAGGCGTCGCGGCTGATGTAGCGCACGGTGCCTTCGACGGTCTGGCCGCTGACCAGCCGCACAGCAGCCTTGTCGCCGAGCTTGAGATAGCCGAGGTCGCGTTCGCTGACTTCACCGCGCGCAATCACCGGATCGAGCTTGAGGATGGTTGCCACCTCGCCGCCCTGCATGACGGAACTGCCGAGCTCCACCGGCACCCGGTCGATGACGCCGTCGAAGGGCGCCTTGACCAGATTGCGGTCGAGTTCGGCCTGCGCCGTTTCCAGCTGCGACTGCGCAGCGGTCAGGTTCGAACGCGCCGTGTCGAGCTGCAGCTTGGGCAGATTGCCGGTCTTCATGAGCCGCAGCGACGCTTCGAGTTCAGCCTGGCGCTGCACGACGAGCTGCTTGGCATTGTCGACCATCGAGATCTTTTCTTCCGCCGCAAGCATCAGCACCAGATCGCCGGTCTTGACGTGATCGCCCTGCTTGACCGGCAGCTTTTCGATGACGCCGGCGACACGCGTCGCCAGCACGGCGCGCTTGTCGGCCTCGGTCAGCCCGGAAATGCGGATGGCGCGGGCATAGGTCTTGCGCGGCGGCGTCACCACCGCGACGGTGCGCAGCGGCGCCTTCGGTTCGGCCTCGGCTGCCTTAGGCCCAGTGGTCGGGGGCTTGGCTGCGTCCGGCGCCTTGGCCTGATCGCCCGGCTTGGCCTGGTCGCCCGGCTTGGCAGCGCCTTCGACAGCGGCGCTGCCGACGGACGAGAACGCGCCTGTTCCCATCCAGGCGGCGAAGCCGATGAGCACGACAATAGCGGCAAGCTTGTGAAACCTGATCTTCGGCATCATTTTTTTCCACTGCGGGGTTCGGCCAAGTCGTTATCCAACAGGGTGTCCGTCGTCTAACAGCTACCGTGTCTTCCAACTCGGGCGCATCGCCGATATGGGTGCGCGCCAGGCCGTGTTCAATTTGCCGTGAACGGCGAAGCCGCGCTTCTACATCAAAGTTGCATCGCAATACAGTCGAAAAGTTGCAGGGGCATTGCGCAAGGCAGGCGTAGTGTGGCCAACGGAAACGGTTTTATCGGCGCCCCGTCAGGCGGCGGAACCACAGTCTCGGAACCATACGGATGTTGGAGGCGCTTTGTTTTCAAGGCGTTTTGGGCACTGACATCCCCTGTGCCCGCACCAGTTTTTGACGCTCAAATGTGGGCGCGCCCTGCGTCGTCGCGACTTGAATGGCAGTAGGCGTCAGTATGATTTTGTATACCGTCACACGCAGAAGTTGCGCCGCATCGGGAAAGCCGCCGGCGCTGCTCCGAAAAACTCAGGCCCGCCGGCGTTCCGCCTCCGGCTTCTTGCGGGCGGCGAGAAATTCCTTCACCCGCCGTCCCGGTGCCGGCCCGCGCACCGGTTTGAAGCCGTCATCGAGTTCGCCGGAAAGATCGAGCGTCGGCCGCTTGCCGACGGCGTCGTAATTCTCCTCCAGCCAGTCGCTGGCCGCTATACGGCCAAGGTCTCTGAGATAGCTCAGGAAGGCCCATTCCGCATTGACCTTGGACGACGCCGACAGATCCTTGAACGCCTCGTCGGCATCGATGCGGTGCATGCGGATGTCGCGGTATTCGCCAGGCGGCAGCCGGCCGGCGGCGATCAGCTCCTTGACGAAGGCGATCGAGCGGAATTCGTTCAGCAGCCCGGCATTGAAGGTGATCTCGTCGATGCGGTTCTGGATTTCGTTGGCGCTTCTCGGCGTGCCTTCGCGCACCACCGGATTGATCTGCACCAAAAGCACATCCTCGGTCGCCGCCGTCTTGAAGAACGGGAACAGCGCCGGATTGCCGCCATAGCCGCCATCCCAATAGGGCACGCCCTTGATCTCGACGGCGCGGAACAATTGTGGCAGGCAGGCCGAGGCCATCACCGTGTCGAGGTCGATCTCGCCATCGGAAAAGACGCGCAGCTGGCCGGTCTCGACATTGGTCGCCGAAATGAACAGCTCCATCGACTTGCAGGCGTGAACATTTTTGAAATCGATCTCCTGCTCGACCACGTCGCGCAGCGGGTTCAAGCCCAGCGGATTGGCGACATAGGGCGAAAACACTCGGGACATGGTGTCGAAGAAGAAATATCCGGGCGTGTTCTCGATCGACCAGTTGCCCCAGGCGACGTCCCACGGCATGCGCTGCACCGGGCTGAAGCGGCCCTTGGCCGCCACCGCGCGCCAGAAATCGTCGAGCTTTTGCCGTGCACCCTCGACGCCGGCGCGCACAAACCCATCGGCCAGCGCCACCGCATTCATGGCGCCGGCGCTGGTGCCGGACACCGCCGCGATCTCCAGCCTGCCATCCTCCAGCAGCCGGTCGAGCACGCCCCAGGAGAAGGCCCCGTGCGAGCCGCCGCCCTGCAGCGCGATGTTGATCTTCTTCGTTTCCTCCGCCTTGCCGTTTTTGGTCATGGCGTTCCTGTTCGGTTTGGTCGCTGCTGCCTCATTCCGCCCGGGGATCGGGCGGGTTCGACTGCAGCGGACTTGTATTGCAGCGCAGCATATAAGGGATGACCAAGGCAAGAACACGAACACGGTCGCGTGATCACATGAAATTTTGGTCATGGGAATGGTCCTCCACGCCCAGGTCTTCGCCCTACGAATACCCCCACCCTTGATCCCTCCCCACAAGGGGGAGGGAGACTTGGTAGACGCTGATCTCAGCAAACCACCGACGTTTCGGCGGCGCGCGCCAGCTGCCCTCCCCCTTGTGGGGGTCCGAAGGACGGGCGAGACCCGTGGCTCGCCCCGGCAAGCTAGGGTGGGGTCCTCTTCGCAACAATCTGAACTTGGAACCTCAGGCCACGAGGTCCGGCACCGGCCCGACATAGCGCGATTGTGGACGGATCAGCCGCCCCGTCGTCTGCTGTTCGCGCGCATGCGCGATCCAGCCGGCGACACGTCCGGCGGCAAAGACATTGCTGAACGCCTGTGGCGGAAAGCCAGCCGCCTCAAGCACAAGCGCTGTGTAAAACTCGACATTGGTCTGCAGCGAGCGCTGCGGCTTGGCGATCCGCAGCACTTCGAGCGCCGTCTGCTCGACCTGTTCGGCGAAGGCCAGGCGGCGGCCGGCTTCGCCCTCGCTGCCGAGCTGCCGCACGACGGCTTTCAGTACATCGGCGCGCGGATCGCGCACGCGGTAGATACGATGGCCGAAACCCATGATGCGCTCGCCATGCGCGACCTTCTCGCGCAGCCAACCGGCCGCGTCGCCATGCGCCTGGATTGCATCGAGCATCTCGATCACCGGGCCGGGCGCGCCGCCGTGCAGCGGCCCCTTGAGCGCGCCGAGCCCGGCCAGCACCGACGATGTCAGCCCTGCCAGCGTCGATGCGACGACGCGGGTGGCAAAGGTCGAGGCGTTGAGGCCGTGATCGCACACGGTCACCAGATAGGTGTCGAGTGCCCTTGCCAGCGCCGGCGACGGGACGGATCCCTCGAGCATCCTCAGCATGTCGGCGGCATGATCGGCCTTAGCGTCAGGTGCGGTCGGCTGCTCGCCGCGCGCCAGCCGCAGCAGAGCCGGCGTCAGCACGGCGGGCGCCGCGATCAGCCGCAAGGCGTCCGTCAGCGTCTCGCCATCCGGCAGCAGCGCCATGCCGGCGCGCATGGCGCCATAGATCTCAAGCGGTGCGAGCAGCGGCAGCGAGGGCGCAAGCCGCTCGAACACCTCGACGCGAGCCTTGCCCAGCCTCGCTGCCAGTTCGGCATCGCCGGGAAGGCCGTCGAAGAAGCCGTCGAGCAACAGGCGAACCACTTGCGCATAGCGCCAGCGTCCCGCCAATTCCGGCAGCGAATGACCGCGGATCGTCAGGCGGCCGCCAAGGCCATCGACATCGGAGAGCACGGTCTCCGCCGCCACCACATCATCGAGCCCGTTCGGCATATCTCATCTCCTTGCAGCTTTTCTGCATGGGAGATAAGGGTTAGGCTGCGCCTCGATCAATCTTGATCAATATAATCAATGCATGGGCTAAAAATGTCCGAATGGCTGTCGCGGGATGAGGCGCTGGAACGGCTCAAGGTCCGGCCGCAGACGCTCTACGCCTATGTCAGCCGTGGCCGCATCGGCATGCGGCCGGATGAGAGCGACCCGCGCCGCAGCCAGTACCGCGCCGACGACATCGCGGCATTGGCGACCCGCCGGGCGCGGGGCCGCAGTCCCTCGGCCATCGCCGAGAGTGCGATCGCCTGGGGCGAACCCTCGATCGCAACAGCAATTTCAACCGTTCTGCACGGGCGCCTCATCTACCGAGGGCAAGACGCCGTTGCGCTTTCCAAAGCGGCGACGCTGGAGGAAACCGCTGCTGTGCTCTGGGCCTCGCCTGAACCGGTGGCTTTCAAAGCTCCGTCATCTGAAGCGCCTCATCCAGTCGGCCGCGCCTCGGCCTTTGCGCAGCTTGCCATGCTTGCAGGCCACGGGCGGCCTTCGCTAGGACGCAGCGCCGCCTCGCTGTGCACCGAGGCCGCGCGCACAGTCGGAGCGCTGGCGCAGTCGCTGGGCGCTGAAGCCGGCACAGCGCCCGTCCATAAGCGCCTGGCGCAGGGCTGGTCGGTAGATGCGACGGGAGCGGAAGCGATCCGCTGCGCCCTCGTCCTGCTCGCCGATCATGAACTCAACGCATCGACCTTCGCCGCCCGCGTCGCAGCGTCCACAGGGGCCTCGCCTGCCGCATGCCTGTTGGCCGGCCTGGCAACGCTGTCCGGCCCGCGCCACGGCGGCGCCGGCGAAGCGGTGATGCAACTGGCTGAAGATGCAGCAGCCCACGGCGCGGATGCGGCGATCCGGCGCTGGCTCGGCCATGATCGGCCCTTGCCGGCGTTCGGCCATCCGCTCTATCCCGACGGCGATCCCCGTGCCACCGCACTTCTGGCAGTCATCCCTGTCGACGAGACGCTGCAACAGCTGCAAAAAGCCGCCATGGCGGCAGCCGGTGCCCAGCCCAACATCGACTTCGCCCTGGCCGCACTAACGCGCGGCCTTGGCTTGCCGCGCGATGCACCGTTCCAGCTATTCGCGCTTGGACGCAGCGTCGGCTGGGCCGCGCATATGGTCGAACAGATCATTAGCGGCAGCATCATCAGGCCGCGTGGCCGCTATGAGGGACGCGTGACTTAAGCCGACCTGGCCGTGTTCCCGAAACGCGCACGGTACGCGACGGGCGTCGTGGCGAATTGCCGGCGGAAGTGATGCCGCAACGTGCCTGCCGCGCCAAAGCCGGCGGTCTCGGCAATCCGTTCGATCGGCATGGCGGTGTCTTCCAGCAGCGTGCGCGCCCGCGAAAGCCGTTCCGACAGCAGCCAGCGCGCCGGCGTGACGCCGGTTGCGGCCGCAAAGCGGCGCAGAAACGTCCGCTCGCTCATCCCGGCAAGCTCGGCCAAGATGGCGACGGGATAGTCGGCAGAAATATCGGCGCGCATCCTGTCGATCAACGGTCCAAGCCGGCTGCGCTCATGTGGCTCGGGAACGGAGCTCTCGACATACTGCGCCTGGCCGCCGTCGCGATGCGGCGGCACGACCAGACGGCGCGCCACCATGTTTGCAGCCTTGGTGCCGAAGTCGCGCCGAACCAGATGCAGGCAGAGGTCGATGCCCGCGGCACTGCCTGCCGATGTCAGCACATTGCCCTCATCGATGTACAAAACGTCCGGAATCACGGTGATGTCGGGGTACATCTCCGTCAGCTTCTCGCTGTAGCGCCAATGCGTGGTCGCTCTTTTGCCCGCAAGCAGGCCGGCGGCGGCAAGCACGAACACGCCCGAACAGATCGAAAGAATGCGAGAGCCGCGCTCGTGTGCCTTTCGAAGCGCCTCGATCAGCGCCGGCGGCACCGGAGCCTCCGTTCCGCGCCATCCCGGTACGATCACCGTGCCGGCCTGGCCGATCAGATCGATCCCGCCGTCGGCAACAATACGCACGCCGCCCAGCGCGCGCATTTCACCGGTATCAATACCGGCAACTGCAAAACGGTACCAATCCTCACCCATTTCCGGCCGGGGCAAGGCGAAGATCTCAACCGCCACGCCAAACTCGAACGTGCACAGGCCGTCATAGGCAACGGCAACGACAAGAGGGTTGGCAGGGCGCGGATTGGCAGAGGATGGCATGATCTTGACGATATATGGCAAAGCTGCCAGCTGCAATCGCCCTGCTTCCTGTCTTATCTCTCCGTCGCATCAGCAATGGAGATACGAGGATGAGCCACGTGACAGACATTCCGGCGGCATCGCCGGATATCGCCCGCGACCATTTTCTGCGCCGGCTTTCCGTCGAGACCGACTGTTCCGACGTCGCCGCCGCACTGCGTGCCGGGGAGCCGGACTTTGTTCTCCTGCATGTGGTCGGTTCGCCGGAAGCCTATGGACGCCGCCATGTGCCGGGCGCGCTGCATCTGCCCCACCGCGAAATATCGGCCGGGCGGATGGTGCAATGGCCCGAAAGGACGCTGTTCGTCGTCTATTGCGCGGGACCGCATTGCAATGGCGCGGATCAGGCGGCCTTCAAGCTGGCCAGCCTCGGTCGTCCCGTGAAGATCATGATCGGCGGCATAACCGGTTGGCAGGACGAGGACCTTCCTTTCGCTTCAGGCAAGGAGCCCGGTGTCTTGCACGCGTGAGGCCACGCGATATGGTCGGCCTTGAAGACTGAGCAAGCATGCAGAAGGCGATGGTTAGAATTCGTCCATTCGAGCGCCAGGATGTCGGTGCGGTGCTCGCCCTCATGCGGGCGCTAGCCGTCTTCGAGGGTTATGACGACAAGCTTCGCGTCACCGAAGCGAACCTCATCGAGCACGGGCTGGGGCCATCGCCCCGGTTCGGCGTGTTGGTGGCGGAGCGAGAGGGCGTGATCGTCGGCATCGCCGTCCACTACCTCATCCCCTGGACCTACGACCTGAAGCCGGTTGTCTGGCTGAAGGAACTCTACGTCACTGAAGCGACGCGCGGCATGGGGGTCGGCCATGCGCTTGTTGAACAGCTTCGCCAACACGCTTTGAGCATTGGCGCCTCCGCCATCAAATGGACGGTGCTGAAATCCAACTCGCCGGCCAAAGCCTTCTACCGCTCGCTCGACGGCCAGCCCGACGATATCTGGGAACCGTGGCAGCTGAAAATCGACCCGTGACGGCCGCCTCGACCAACTGAGGGCGGTCGACCATGCGGCGGTCGCTTACGACATGGTGTCGAGCTTGCGCTGCATGGCGGCGATCTGTTGCTTCAGTTCCTGAAGGTCGTCGCCGCTCTTTTCCGGGACGTCCTTGCGGGCCGGCTCGGGTGCAGCCGCGGCCGCAGCATTTGTGGCGGCGGTCGGGAAGGGCGTGAACAGGCGCATCGCGTTCTGGAACATTTCCATGTTGCGGCGTGTCTGCTCTTCCAGCGCCTTGATCGGCGTGGCGATCTTCATCACATCCAGCGGCGACTTGCCGATCGCGCCCTTCATCTGCTCGCGGAACCGCTCCTGTTCCTTGGAGAAGGCCATCATCGACTGTTCGAGGAAGCTCGGCACGATCTGCTGCATCTGGTCGCCATAGAAAGCGATCAACTGGCGCAGGAACGGGATCGGCAGCATGTTCTGCCCATCCTTGTTCTCCAGTTCGAAGATGATCTGCGTCAGCACCGGATGGGTAATGTCGTCACCGGTCTTGGCGTCCTGGACGGTGAACTCCTCGCCCTTCTTGACCATCTCGGCCAGATCCTCGAGCGTGACATAGGTGCTGGTGCCGGTGTTGTAGAGCCGGCGATTGGCATATTTCTTGATAATGATAGGGTCGTCTTTCGCGGCCATCAGCATCCTCCCGGGACACCGGCGCGCCTGAGTAAGCCGCCGGTAACGATTGCGCCATTTTTAAGGATATGCGCAAAAGCTCTATAATTCCAAGCGCTTTGTGCAGTGCGGCATCATTTATTGCTGCATGGCCGGCCAATTATGCTGCGCAGCAAAGGTTGGGCGATCCCGCCGGCCGCTCACGCCCTGCTTGCGGCGCTTGGCCGGCACGCCCATTTCCGGTTTGACTTGGGGTGTGGAACGGGCAAGAAAAGTCCCAACAAGCCCCCAAGAACACGACACCTCGAAGTCTGGAGAGAAAAATGTCCGCTTCCAATTCAATCGTCGTTGCCAGCGCCGCACGCACGGCTGTCGGCTCTTTCAACGGCGCCTTCGCCGCCACCCCGGCGCATGAACTTGGCGCCGTCGTCATCAGGGAGCTTTTGGCGCGCGCCGGCGTCGAGCCGGGTGAAGTCGACGAGGTCATTCTCGGCCAGGTGCTGACCGCCGCGCAGGGCCAGAACCCCGCCCGCCAGGCGTCGATCAATGCCGGCCTGCCCAAGGAGACCACCGCCTGGGGGCTCAACCAGGTTTGCGGCTCTGGCCTGCGCGCCATCGCGCTCGGCATGCAGCAGATCGCCGCCGGCGACGCCACTGTGATCATCGCCGGCGGCCAGGAATCGATGTCGCTGTCGCCGCACGCCGAGCACCTGCGCGCCGGCGTCAAGATGGGCGACTACAAGATGATCGACACCATGATCAAGGACGGGTTGTGGGACGCCTTCAACGGCTACCACATGGGCAACACCGCCGAGAACGTCGCCCGCCAGTTCCAGATCACCCGCGACGACCAGGACCAGTTTGCGCTGGCCTCGCAAAACAAGGCCGAGGCCGCGCAGAAGGCCGGCAAGTTCAAGGACGAGATCGTCGCCTTCACGATCAAGGGCAGGAAAGGCGACACTGTCGTCGACCAGGACGAGTACATCCGCCACGGCGCCACCATCGACGCCATGTCCAAGCTGAAGCCGGCTTTCGACAAGGACGGCACCGTGACCGCCGCCAACGCGTCGGGCATCAATGACGGCGCCGCCGGCGCGCTGCTGATGAGCGAGGCTGAAGCCACAAGGCGCGGCATCACCCCGCTGGTGCGCATCGCCTCATGGGCGACGGCCGGCGTCGATCCGGCGATCATGGGCACCGGACCTATTCCCGCCTCGAAGCGGGCGCTCGAGAAAGCCGGCTGGTCGGTCAAGGACCTCGACCTTGTCGAGGCCAATGAAGCCTTCGCCGCGCAGGCCTGCGCTGTCAACAAGGGCATGGGCTGGGATACGTCGATCGTCAACGTCAATGGCGGCGCCATCGCCATCGGCCATCCGATCGGCGCGTCGGGCGCCCGCGTCTTCAACACGCTGGTTTTCGAGATGCGCCGCCGCGGCGCCAAGAAGGGCCTTGCCACGCTGTGCATCGGCGGCGGCATGGGCGTCGCTCTGTGCGTGGAAGCGCTGTGAACAAGAAGTGAGTAGTGAATAGGGAGTAGCGAAGAGGGAAGAAGGAGCAGCGCGGCGGGATATCGATCCGTACTCGCTATTCCCACTCCCTATTCCCTTCTTCCGACCAAAGGGAGGAAGAACTTTCAATGACCAAAGTAGCGCTCGTCACCGGCGGATCGCGCGGCATCGGCGCCGCCATATCGATCGGCCTGAAGAATGCCGGTTACACCGTTGCCGCCAACTATGCCGGCAATGACGAGGCAGCGGGGAAGTTCAGCACACAAACCGGCATCAAGACCTACAAATGGTCGGTCGCCGACTACGACGCCTGTGCCGCCGGAATCAAACAGGTCGAGGCCGATCTCGGCCCGGTCTCGGTGCTGGTCAACAATGCCGGCATTACCCGTGACGCCATGTTCCACAAGCTGACGCGCGAGCAGTGGAAGGAAGTCATCGACACCAATCTGTCTGGGGTCTTCAACATGACGCATCCGCTGTGGGGCGGCATGCGCGACCGCAAATTCGGCCGCGTCATCACCATTTCCTCCATCAACGGCCAGAAAGGCCAGGCCGGCCAGGTCAACTATTCCGCCGCAAAGGCCGGCGACATCGGCTTCTCGAAGGCGCTGGCGCAGGAGGGCGCGCGCGCGGGCATCACAGTCAATGTCATCTGCCCCGGCTACATCGCCACCGAGATGGTCAAGGCGATCGACGAGAAGGTGCTGAATGAACGCATCATCCCGCAGATTCCGGTCGGCCGCCTCGGCGAACCGGAAGAGATCGCGCGTTGCGTCGTCTTCCTCGCTTCCGAAGACGCCGGCTTCATCACCGGTTCGACCATCACAGCCAATGGCGGCCAGTATTTCGCCTGAACGACAGCATTTCGCCCGGTAGGACGGGCCGGCTTATGGCCCGTTTTTTCATCGCCGGCCGGCGATGTTCCCGGGCTGCGCGCTAGACATTGACCCGTTCCGGCACGCAAAGATTAACGATTTCCAGGCGCCCTGTGCAAAACCCGGTTCGCAAGCTGTGAATTCTCGGTGGACAAGCTGTGGACAACACAACATGTTGGGGTGAACAAACCAGGAAAATCCCGCCATCGCCGATTCGTCACCAATTCGTTCCGGCTTTGAGCGGAACGTTAACGACCAAGGCCGAATACCACCGGAAAATGGTTAAGGCCGATTAAGAAAATTCAGCAATTTCATAATGTTGGCCGAGGCGTATCGGATCACGACGATGCCCCGCCGGCAAAGGTTAACGCCAATGGTCGCCTTGCAGGAATCGGGCCAGTTTCCGCGATTCAGCATATGGTGAGACTCAGGCTCGCAAAATCCACATGTAGCCGTGAACAAAACCTGAATCTGCCGGAGTCACTGATTCGTCGCCGATTCGTTCCAGACTCGTTCCAACTGTTAATTGAGACCTCAAAGACGAACCGTGGGATTGCCGGCCGGAACATTCCGCTTTCGCTTCGCGCCTGAAATCCCTATGTGTCGCCTGTCATACGCGCCACGCGAGGCGCGCTCCCGACAACACGATGCAGAAAGCCTCATCTCCAGGCCGATGAACATCCAGCCGAAACACACCGAGCCGCTGATCCTGTCGGGCCGCGACGTGACTGCCGTGCTGGGTCCGACCAACACCGGCAAGACCCATCTCGCCATCGAGCGCATGGTGGTGCATGAGAGCGGCATTATCGGCCTGCCGCTCCGCCTTCTGGCGCGCGAGGTCTATGCCCGCGTCTGCGAAAAGGTCGGCGCCCACAAGGTGGCGCTCATCACCGGCGAGGAAAAAATCCAGCCGCCCGGCGCGAAATATTCGGTCTGCACCGTCGAAGCCATGCCGCGCGAGACCGACGTTGCCTTCGTCGCCATCGACGAGGTGCAGCTCGCCGGCGACCTCGAGCGCGGCCATATCTTCACCGACCGAATCCTGCACCTGCGCGGGCGCCAGGAAACGCTGCTGCTCGGCGCGGCCACCATGCATGGCATCCTGCAAAAGCTGCTGAGAGGCGTCTCGGTGGTGACGCGCCCTCGCCTGTCGCACCTGGCCTATGCCGGTTCGAAGAAATTGACCCGCCTGCCGCGGCGTACGGCCATCGTCGCCTTCTCCGCCGACGAGGTCTATGCCATCGCTGAGCTGATCCGCCGCCAGCAAGGAGGAGCGGCAGTCGTGCTCGGCGCGCTGTCGCCCCGCACCCGCAACGCCCAGGTGGCAATGTTCCAGGCAGGCGACGTCGACTATCTCGTCGCCACCGACGCCATCGGCATGGGCCTCAACCTTGATCTCGATCATGTCGCCTTCGCCCAGAACCGCAAATTCGACGGCTACCAGTACCGCAACCTGACGGCGGCCGAGCTCGGCCAGATCGCCGGCCGCGCCGGCCGGCATCTGCGCGACGGCACCTTCGGCGTCACCGGCCAGGTCGATCCGCTGGACGAGGAACTGGTCAAGCGCATCGAGGGGCACGAGTTCGATCCGGTGAAGGTGCTGCAATGGCGCACCGCGCATTTCGACTTCGCCAGCCTCGACGCGCTGAAGCGCTCGATCGAAACCAACGCGCCGGTCGAAGGCCTGACGCGGGCGCTGCCGGCGGTCGATGCGCAGGCGCTCGAACATCTCTCCCGCGACGAGGACATCCGCGCGCTGGCTACCAATGCCAAGCGCGTGGCGCTGCTGTGGGAAGCCTGCGCGTTGCCGGACTACCGCAAGATCGCGCCGGCCCAGCACTCCGACCTGATCGCTTCTATCTACACCGACCTCGCCAAACACGGCCATGTCGACGAGAACTACATGGCCGAGCAGGTGCGCCGCGCCGATACGACCGAGGGGGACATCGACACGCTGTCGCACCGCATTGCGCAGATCCGCACCTGGACATTCGTGTCCAACCGGCCGGGCTGGCTGGCCGATCAGGCACACTGGCGGGAAAAGACGCGCGAAATCGAAGACAGATTGTCGGATGCGCTGCATGAGCGGTTGACGAAACGGTTTGTAGACCGCAGGACTTCCGTCCTCATGCGGCGCCTTAGAGAAAATACAATGCCTGAAGCCGAAATCAGTCCTACCGGAACCGTCCTTGTCGAAGGCCATCATGTCGGCGAGTTGCAAGGGTTCCGCTTCACCGCCGATCAGAGCGCCGGCGGCGAAGACGCCAAGGCCGTGCGTACGGCAGCGCAAAAAGCGCTGGCCGCCGAGTTCGAGGCACGTGCCGAACGCTTCGGCGCCTGCGCCAATGGCGACCTTGCGCTCGGCTCCGACGGCACGCTGCGCTGGATCGGCGCGCCGATCGGCACGCTGGTTGCCGGCGAGGACGCGCTGAAGCCGCGCCTGGTGCTTTTGGCCGACGAGCAGTTGACCGGTCCCGCCCGCGACAAGGTCGCCGCGCGCGCCGAGCGCTTCGTCAATTTCCAGATCGAATCCTTGCTGAAGCCGCTGGTCGACTTGAAGAATGCCGAGCAGATCGCCGGCATCGGCCGTGGCATCGCCTTCCAACTCGTCGAGCATTTCGGCCTCATCAACCGCCGCGACATCGCCGAGGAAATGAAGTCGCTCGACCAGGAGGGTCGCGCCGCCTTGCGCCGGCTCGGTGTGCGCTTCGGCGCCTACCACGTCTTCGTGCCGGCGCTGATCAAGCCGGCGCCCGCCGGACTGATCACGCTTTTGTGGGCGCTGAAGAACGACGGCAAGGACAAGCCCGGCTTTGGCGACGTCGTGCACGCGCTGGCCTCCGGCCGCACCTCGGTGGTCATCGATCCGGCTTTCGACAAGAGCTTCTACAAGCTCGCCGGCTACCGTAATCTCGGCCGCCGCGCCGTGCGCATCGACATTCTGGAACGGCTGGCCGACCTGATCCGGCCTGCGACCAACTGGAAGCCCGGTCTGGGACAGCGCCCGGACGGCGCCTATGACGGCCAGTCCTTCATGGTGACGCCGCCGATGATGTCCATCCTCGGCGCCACCGCCGACGACATGGAAGAGATCCTGAAAGGTCTCGGCTATCGCGCCGAGCCGAAGCCGCCGGCAGAGGTCAAGGCGCGGCTGGAAGCACAGGACAACGCGGCGCGGGAAGCGGCTGCCGCCAAGCTGGCTGCGGACGCGGCTGCAAAAGCTGAACAGGCCAAGGCGGCGGAAGCCGCTGCAAGTGAAGCCGTCGCTGAAGCGCCGGCCGTTGGATCGGAGCCGGATGCGGTTGCCGCCGCTGAGCCTGCGGCTGAGCAGCCCGTCGCCGAAGCCGCAGCGGAGGCTGTTGCTGCGGACGCTCAGCCGGGCGCGCCTCAAGAGGGTACGGAGCCAACTCCGGCCGCTGAAGCTACCGCCGAAGCTCCAGCCATCGCGGAAGCAACGGCAGAGCCTGTCGCGGACGAGCAAGTCGAAGCTCACGCAGAAATCGCGGAAGAAGCTCCGGCTGTTGCGGAAGCTGACGACACTGCCGACGCCACCGTCGCCGAAAACGCCGACGCCCTTACCTCCCCCTCGATGGCGGAGGTCGCGGCGCGAAGCGACGCGGGTGACAGCGTTGACGAAGCAGGTGCAGACACAGCAGACACTTCAGGCGCAACCGCCGACGCCGGCGCTGCCCCCACCCCGGCGCTGCGCGCCGACCCTCCCCACGAGGGGGAGGGTGGAAGCGCTGAGCCTGTCCCCGAGGCCGAAGCGCCAAAGCCCATCTTGCTGTGGCGGCAGGGTCGTTTCGAGCAGCGCCCGCGCCATCGTCAAGGCCGGGACAATCGCCCGCGTAACGGCCAGGCTGGCCGCGCCGATGCGCCGGCCGACGCTGCCGGCGGACAGCCGGCACCGGGCGAACGGCCGGCCTATCAGGGCCGGCGCGACCAGCGCGACGGTGCCGCCAAGCCACGCTTCGACCGTTCGAAGTTCAAGCCCAAGCCGCAGGCCGAGGGCGAACAGCGCCGCGACGGCAAGCCGCAAGGCGAGCGTCCGCGCGAGGGCCGGCCTGACTGGAAAGGCGGCAGGCCGGAAGGCAAAGGCGGACCGCAAGGCGCCAAGCCGGCTTTCCAGGCCAAGCCACGCGAGGAACGCCCGGCGCGCTTCGATCCGGACTCGCCCTTCGCCAAGCTCGCCGCCTTGCGCGACCAGCTGAAGAAGTAAGCTCTGAGCATGATCCCGAAAAGTGGAACCGGTTTTCGGACAAGATCATGCTCCAACAAGAAATAACTCGCTGCGATGGTTGCTGAAGGTCGTCAGCGCATCGACAAGTGGCTGTTCTTTTCGCGCGCGATAAAATCGCGCTCGCTGGCGGCCAAGCTGGTTGTCGCCGGACGCGTCCGCATCAACAGCGACAAAGCAGCGCAGGCCTCCGATCTGGTCAAGCCTGGCGACGTTTTGACCATTACGCACGAGCGCCGCATCTTCGTTTGGAAGGTGCTTGGCACCGGCGTGCGGCGCGGTCCGGCCGATGAAGCACGCACGCTCTACGAGGACATGTCCCCGCCGCCGGCCCCCAAAGGCGAGGCTGTTGCCGATGCCATTCCGGCGCTGCGCGACGCCGGCAGCGGCCGGCCGACCAAGAAGGAGCGCAGGCAAACCGACCGGCTGTTCGGCGAAGACTGAAGCCTTGGCCGTCTGCGCCATGCCGGCGGTCTGGAATTTCATTCCGGACACGCGGGCCCCGCCTGCAATGGCTGCCCTTGCAAGCGGCAGGCAAAGGCGTTACCTCACCAAAAAAGCCGCCGCATCGGCCCGAAAATCGGAAATCGATTTTTCGGAAGGCACGATGCGCAGATTCAAAGTGTCAGAGCGTACTTTGTGCGTCCAAGTGGACGCACGTCGCTCTAGCAAAAACGGGACGTCCCGGAGCCGACCAATGACCTATGTCGTGACCGACAACTGCATCAAATGCAAGTACATGGACTGCATCGAGGTCTGTCCGGTCGACTGCTTTTACGAGGGCGAGAACATGCTTGTCATACATCCCGACGAGTGCATCGACTGCGGCGTCTGCGAACCGGAATGCCCGGCCGATGCAATCAAGCCCGACACCGAGCCGGGCCTCGACAAATGGCTGCAGGTCAACACCGAATACGCCGAGAAATGGCCCAACATCACCGCCAAGAAGGAGCCTCCGGCAGATGCCAAGAGCTTCGACGGCGAGGCCGGCAAGTTCGAGAAATATTTCTCCGCCGAGCCCGGCGAAGGCGACTGAGCACATGACGCTGGAATCGGAATCGATTTCGGAAAGGGTGATGCGCAAAGCAAAAAAGTGCGGCCTATTGGATCGTCATAACGCTGCGTAACGCGCATCATACATTAACTGCCTTGACAGGCGGCGATGGCGCTCGACCTTCGCGTTTGCAGCAAAACCTTGATTCTTCCGACTTTTTGTGCTACACCAGTTGAAACATGCCGGTGACACAACGTCGATTTATGGCGCAAGCGCCCCAAATCACTGAAAGGTGAAATCCCCAATCGGACCAGAGCGATCTGGGCCAGGCAGTCGCTATGTATGCGGTTTGCCGGTCCCGGCTTTTTCCGATGGGTTCATCTGTTGTGCGGCTAACGATCGGTGTCCCCGGTCGCATGCGTTCGGACCGGCAGGCCGCCGGTGCCACAACAAGGAGTTCAGGGCGTAATGGCAACGATCACCCCGCAGAAGAAGTCCACCTCGGCACGCCACGGTTTCAAGACCGGCGAGTACATCGTCTATCCGGCACACGGCGTCGGCCAGATCGTCTCGATCGACGAGCAGGAAGTTGCGGGCCACAAGCTGGAACTGTTCGTCATCGACTTCCAGAAGGACAAGATGCGCCTGAAGGTTCCGGTCGCCAAGGCGACCTCCATCGGCATGCGCAAGCTGTCGGAAGAGGATTATGTCGAGCGCGCGCTGAAGGTCGTGCAGGGCCGCGCCCGCGTCAAGCGCACCATGTGGTCGCGCCGTGCGCAGGAATATGATGCCAAGATCAATTCGGGCGACCTGATCTCGATCTCGGAAGTCGTGCGCGACCTCTACCGTGCCGACAACCAGCCGGAACAGTCCTATTCCGAGCGTCAGCTCTATGAGGCGGCACTCGACCGCATGGCGCGCGAGATCGCGGCAGTCAACCGCATGTCGGAAACCGAAGCCGTGCGCCTGATCGAGGTCAACCTCAACAAGGGCCCGAAGCGCGGCGCCAAGGCCGACAATGAGGAAGCCGAGCAGGAAGAAGCTGCCTGATCGCTTTCACCGTCGAAATCATGAAAAACCCGGCCTTGTGCCGGGTTTTTGTTTTTACCCCCTTGTGGGGTTCCAAGGACGGGCGGGACCCGTGGCTCGCCCAGGCAGGGTCGCTGCGAAGCAGCGAGGATGGGGACGACCCCAGACCGCACCCGGACCTTCCGTCCGACCTCCCCACAAGGGGGAGGTAGAAGGCTCAGCCGCCGGCTTCCTTCTCCGCCTCCTGCTTCAGCGTCGCAATAAAACGCTTCGTCCGTTCACGCTCCGGATTGCTGAACACCACGGTGGACGGCCCCTTCTCGACGACGACGCCAGCATCGAGGAACACCACCTCCTGCGCGATCTTGGAGGCAAGGCGAAGGTCGTGCGTGGCCATCACCATGGTGGTGCCTTCGCTGGCGAGTTTTCCGAGCACGTCGACCACTTCCTGCGCCAGTTCCGGATCGAGCGCCGAGGTCGGCTCGTCGCAAAGCAGCACTTTCGGCGACGGCGCCAAGGCGCGGGCGATCGCCACACGCTGCTGCTGGCCGCCCGACAGCGTTGCCGGCCAATCGTCCGCCTTGTGCGCCATGCCGACCTTCTCGAGCAGCGCCAGTGCCCGCTCGCGCGCCTTTGCCGTCGGCCATTTCAGCACCGTCACCAGGCCTTCCATGACGTTCTCGATCGCGGTGCGATGCGGGAACAGCTGGAAATTCTGGAACACCATGCCGGTCTGCAGCCGCAGGCGCTGGATGTCGCGGCTGGGGATCTTGACGCCGGGACGGAATTCCAGCGTCTCGTCGCCGATGCGCACCATGCCCGAGGTCGGGATCTCCAACAGGTTGATGCAGCGCAGCAGTGTGCTCTTGCCGCCGCCGGAGGGGCCGACGAGCGCGGTGACGTTGCCTTCGGCAATGGTGACCGTCACGCCCTTCAGCACCAGATTGTCGCCGAAGCGCTTTTCGATGTCGGTGAGGCCGATCATGAGCGCGCCTCCAGGAAGCCGCCATAACGGTTGAGCCGCTCCTCCAGCCGCGTCTGCAAGGCCGAAAGCACCGAGCTCATCGCCAGATAAAGGATCGCCGCCTCGACATAGAGGATCAGCGGCTCATAGGTGGTGGCGACGATGCGCTGCGCCGCCTGGAACATCTCCGGCACAGTGATGGCGGCGGCGAGCGACGTATCCTTGACCAGCGAGATGAAGGTGTTGGACAGCGGCGGCACGGCGACGCGGCCGGCTTGCGGCAGGATGGTGCGCCGCATCGCCTGGCTCCAGGTCATGCCGATCGAATAGGCCGCCTCCCACTGGCCCTTCGGCACCGAGCCGATCACGGCGCGGATAATTTCCGAACTGTAGGCGCCTATGTTGAGGGTGAATCCAATCAGCGCCGCCGGAAAAGCATCCAGCAATATGCCGACCGAAGGCAGGCCGTAAAAGATCAGGAACAGCTGCACCAGAAGCGGCGTGCCGCGAAAGATCCAGACATAGAAGCGGACCACGGCAACCAGAGGCTTGGGACCGAACAGCCGCACCAGGGCGACAACCAGGCCGACGAACAGGCCGAGTGCGAACGACAGCAATGTCAGCGGTACGGTGAAGATCAACGCCGCCCACAGCAGTGTCGGCAACGAGTCCAGCATCAGGTGTAGCCAGTGCGGCACGAACGGCTCCTCCTTCACAGACCGCCGCGGTGACGGCAGTGCGATTGTGTGCTTCTCATATCATGCGAAAAACGGCGAGCCGTCAAAGACGGCCCGCCGCTATTTGTCATTGCCGGCAAACCGCCGGGAGATGGTCTTTACTGCGAGACATCCTGGCCGAAATAAGTGTCGGCGATCTTCTTGTAGGTGCCGTCGGCCTTGATGTCGGCCAGCGCCTTGTTGATCGCCGCGACCAGCTCCGGATCACCCTTGCGCACGATGACGCCGGAATAGTCGGCGTTCTCTTCCTGCGCGGCGATCTTCACATTGGCGTCCGGCTTGTGCTTCTTGAAGTCGAGGAAAGACAGGCTGTCATTGATGGTGGCGTCGGCGCGGCCGGTGAGCAGCAGTTGGATCGACTGGTCGAAGCCGTCGGTGCCGACGAGTTCGGCGCCGTTGGTCTCGGCGAGCTTGCCGAAATTCGATGTCAACGACTGTGCCGACTTCTTGCCCTTGAGGTCGGCGAAGGTCTTGATGTCGGTGTTGTCGCCGCGCACGATCAGCACGGCCTTGGAGGCGATGTAAGGATCGGAGAAATCGTACTTGGCCTTGCGCGCGTCGGTGATGCCGACCTCGTTGATCACGGCGTCGTAGCGGTTGGCGTCGAGGCCGGCGATCAGCCCGTCCCATTTGCCTTCGAGGAACTCGACCTTGACGCCGAGCTTGTCGCCGATCGCCTTGGCGATCTCGACGTCGAAGCCGACCAGCGCGCCGGAAGCATCATGATAGGTGAAGGGCGCATAGGTGCCTTCTGTGCCGACCTTGAGGGTGCCGGCCTGCTTGATCTGGTCAAGATTGGCGCCGGCATGGCCTGATGTAACAGCCAGAACCTGAAGCGTTCCGGCGACGATGAGCGAATTGAGCCATTTCATTTCTATGTGATCCCGTCCTTGGCCGGTGTCCGGCACTTGTGAGAGCCGGAAACTGACAGATACAGCGCAGCAAAATAAGGAACCAGATTTCAAAAAAACGGCGATCCAGAAATCAGATTCTCAAAGCAGCTCCGATCGGTGCCAATAGTCCCGATCTGCGGTGTCGATGCGCCCTGTCGGACCGCACAAAACAACCGCCATCGGCGGCGGAACCAATCCCCGGTGTGGCACGTTCATGGCATGTTGTAGGGCGCCGCGTTTCCATTTCAAGAACCCTTGGCTGCGCTAGGCCCGAAGCAATTCCAGGAAAGTGGGAAAGCGGTTTCCTTCGGAATTGCGTCAAACAGAGATAACGGCCGCCAGGCCGTCCGAAAATGTCCGGGAGCAGGAGCGCGGCATGATCGAAGACACGGCAGGACGGACCATGGTCCGCACGGCAATGAAAGCCCCCTACCTCGAGCGCGATGAGGAACATGTTCTCGCCTTGCGCTGGAAGGAGGACCAGGATCAGCAGGCGCTGCATCAGATCACCGTCGCCCATATGCGGCTGGTCATCTCCATGGCTTCGAAATTCCGACATTACGGCCTGCCGCTCGGAGATCTGGTCCAGGAGGGCCATGTCGGGCTGCTGGAAGCAGCCGCGCGTTTCGAGCCGGAGCGCGAGGTGCGCTTCTCGACCTATGCGACATGGTGGATCCGCGCTTCGATGCAGGACTACATCCTGCGCAACTGGTCGATCGTTCGCGGCGGCACCTCTTCGGCGCAAAAGGCGCTGTTCTTCAACCTGCGGCGCCTGCGCGCCCGTCTTGCCAATGGCGCCGAGCCGATCTCCAACGCCACGCTCTACCGCGAAGTCTCGGTAGCCCTCGGCGTCTCCGAGGCCGATGTCGCGAAGATGGATTCCAGGCTTTCAGCACCTGACTCTTCGCTCAACGCACCGCTCGCCGACGAAGCCGGCACCACTGAGCGGATGGACTTCCTGATTTCGGACGATCCATTGCCTGACGAGGTCGCCGGCGACACCATCGACGTCGAACGGCGCCTGATGTGGCTGAAGACGGCGCTCCGCGCGCTCAATGCCCGCGAACTCAGGATCATCGAGGAGCGCCGGCTGAGCGACGAAGGTGCCACGCTTGAGGCGCTTGGCGAGACGCTCGGCATTTCCAAGGAGCGTGTCCGCCAGATCGAGGCCCGCGCCATGGAAAAGCTCAAGCTCGCGCTGGTCAAGCAGAACCCCGAATTCATGGCAGCGTGAGATTGCCAGGAACAGGGGTACCGCCCTGAGTTATCTCAGAAAAATGCACTATGAAGGCTGGGGTTTCTGACGAAGACCGGCGCTATCTGTCCGTGACGATCTTGACCTTGTCGCCGGCCGAAACCGAGGCGCCCGGCGACATCGCGTTGAGCACGCGGAACAGATCGAGCTTGCGGTCGACGCCGACCATCTGCGCCGAAAGTGTGCCCATCGTCTGCCCGGCCTGTACCGTGACGACGCGGATATGCAGCGGCTTCAGTGCCGCTTTCTCGGCGGGGCTGAGCACGCGGAACGAACTGCTGACCGAGCGTGCCACCGGATCGAGTGTCGTGCTGGCCGAGGGGGCCGCTGTCAAAAGCCGGTAGACCTGGCCGCCGGCGCGGATCACTGCAATGTCGAACTGCCAGCCATCGGCGCCGGCGTGCGCTGTCGCCGCCTCGTTGCCGTCGATCGTCTCCTGGCGCACACTGGTCTCGTCGAGACCGGCCACCCAGCCGCTTCTGATGTAGTCGGTCAGCGCACGATCCTTGTCGATCGACACACCGTCGAAGCGGATCGCCATGTCGCCGGGACCGGTCGCCGTCACCGCCGCTGCCGAATTGTCGATGATGAAGCCGTCGGGCACCGTGAACGATACGCCGAGGCCCGGATGCAGGAAGGTCTGGCCGCGCACATAGCCCTCTTCCGGCGTGTCGCCATAGAGCAGGCCGTCTATCCCGGCCAGGAAGGAATCGCGGTCGCGCGTGCCGATGCCCGGCGCGCCGAACTGGCGGGCGTGACGCTGCGCCAGATCAATTCGCTGCGGCGTGTTGGGGTGCGTAGCCAGGAAGTCGAGGCTGGCGTCGGTGGCGCCGCTGATCGAGCGGAAATCTGTATAGGCCGACATCGACTGCAGGAAACGCCCGGCGGCATAGGGATCGTAACCCGCCTCGCCGATCGACTTGATGCCGATGGCGTCTGCCTCCAGCTCCTGGTTGCGCGAGAACTGCGCCAGCCTCAGCTTGCCGCGGATCAATGCCTGCTTGGCGGTCGGGCTGTCGCCCAGCACATCGGAGACCACCTTGGTCGCCAGGCCTTCCTCGGCCTCGAGCTGCTGTCGCTGCAGACCATGATTGGCGGTGACGTGGCCCATCTCATGTGCGATGACGGCGGCGAGTTCGGCCGAATCATTGGCCAGCGCCAGCAGGCCGCGGGTGACGTAGAGATAGCCACCCGGCAGCGCGAAAGCGTTGACGTTGGGCGAATTGAGGATGGTGATGCGATAGGTCTGGGTCGGATTGGCCGACACCACGGTCAGGCTGCCGACAACCTTGGCCACCATGCGCTCGAGCTTGGGATCGGAATATTCGCCGCCATAGGTGGCAAGGATGCGCGGATGCTGTGCCTTCGCCAGTTCGGCAAGCTTGCTGTTGGCGGCGACATTGTCGACCGTGATCGGCTTGTCGGAAGGCTGGAAGCCGGATTCCTGCACTTCGGGAGGCGTGAACATCTGGCAGCTGGCCAGCGCCACGGCAAGGCCGGCCAGCGCGAGGAAGCGCACCAGCGGTCTGCGTTTCAAAGTGTCAGTGCCGGTCGGCAGCACGGCGTTCCTTCAGCTCTCGGCGCATGATTTGGACCGGGGTCCGCGCCAGCGAAAAATCGGTTTTCGTTGGCAATCCTGCACACATCAAAAAACCTACAGCGTTTACGCATCCGGCCGGGTGCGGCGCTGTAGGGGCAAATCACGGCTCGTGCCGGACCAGTACTAAGCGGACCTAGCCACATCGACTGGACCATGGCAAGCAAGCGCCACATCACCTGTAGCCGGTTTGGTCGTAAATTATGTCCGCTTCCGGGCAATATCGCGTGATCCGCCCGAACTTGCGCCGATATAGCGCCGAAACGCTTCAGGGCCAGTGCCGTCGAAAAAATCGGCGGCAGGTCCCGTCGCGGCAACCCTGCCATTGTCCAGAAAAACCATCTGCTCGCCGATACGGCGAGCGTCTTCCGGCTGATGCGTGACGAACAGCACCGTCATCGCCCGCTCGGCATGAACGCCGGCCACCAGCTCGAGCATGTCGTCGCGCAGTGCTGGCCCGAGCGAAGCGAACGGCTCGTCGAGCAGCAGCACCGGCCGGTCGCGCACCAGAACGCGGGCGAGCGCCACGCGCTGCCTTTCGCCGCCGGAGAGTTCGCGCGGCAGGCGCATTTCCTTGCCGGCCAGGCCGACGCGGTCAAGCGCCTCGGCGATTGCGGCGCGATCGGCGTCGGTCAGGTTGAGCGATGGCGAGCGGCCGAGCCCGACATTCTTCTCCACCGAGAGATGAGCAAACAGATTGTTTTCCTGGAATACCATCGACACCGGCCGCGCCGAAGGCGGCTTGGCGCCGACATCGGCGGCGCCGATCAGCACACGACCGGACTCCGGCGTCTCGAAACCAGCCACCAGATTGAGCAAGGTCGATTTGCCCGAACCACTTGCCCCCATGATGGCGGTGATCTTCGATGTATCGAATTCGACATCGAACAGGAATGACGTTTCGCCATAGCTGAACGAGACCTTGTCCAGCCGGACAGTCGTGCCTTTCTCCACAGCGGACGTCACGATCTCTCTCCCCGTCCCAGCCAGTCTGCCGCGACCACCAATGCAAGGCAGACCGCCCCGAGCAGCAAAGCCAGCCCGGCAGCATCGGCCGTGCGATAGCTGCCCATGCGCGCCAGCAGGAGATAGGGCAAGGTCTGCACCGAATCGCTGCCGAACAGCGCGATGACGCCGAGATCGCCGAGCGACAGTGCCATGGCGAAGGCAAAGCCGGTGGCCAGCGGCCGCCGGAGCGATGGCCAGTCGACCAGAAGCAGCCGGTTCCAGCCCGCAATGCCGAGCTGCGCGCACAGCTTTTCATGGCGCTCGCTCGCCGCATCATAGGCCGGGCGCATCGCGCGGATGGCAAAGGGCATCGCCATCACCGCATTGACGGTGACGACCATGACCGGCGCGATGGCAAAGACATCGCTGACCGTGCGCAGCAGGAGAAACCAGCCGGCGCCGATGACGATGGGCGGCACGACGAGGACGAAGCCGGCGCCGGTGTCGGTGGCATGTTCGAGCAATGAACGGGCACTGGACCGGCGGCGCAGCGACAGTGCCCGCCGCGCCATGATCAGCGACAGTGCCAGCGCCACCGAAAGTAGCGCCGCCGAGAAGGCGAGACCGGCGCTGGTCAGCGTCGCCTGACGCACGGCACTCTCGCCCGCCAGCCGGCCGAGATCGGCGCCGAGGCCGGAGGCAACGGTGGCCGCCATCGGTCCGGCGACGAACAGCAAGGCGAGCACGATCAGGACGGCGTTGAACGCTGTTTCTGCTTTGCCGGCCAAGTGATAGCGGCGCGGCGCGACAGGCAAATTGGCGTCGCCGGTCACATTGGCGCCGAGCCGCGTCAGCGCCAGCATGACGGCGAAAGTCAGCGCGATCTGTAGCACCGTCAGCGTCACCGCTCGCGCCGGATCGAAGTCGAAACGCAGCGCCTGATAGATGGCGACTTCCAGCGTCGTCGCCGCCGGCCCGCCGCCGAGGATCAGGACGATGGTGAAGGAGGTGATGCAAAGCATGAAGACAAGCCCGGCGACGCCCGGCAGCGCGGCGCGCAGCACCGGCCACTCGATCAGCCGGAAGGCTGGCCTCGCCCCCATGCCGAGCTGGCTCGCCAGCCGCCATTGATCGGCCGGCACCGTTCCCAGCGCTTCGAGGAACAGCCGGGTGGCCAGCGGCAGGTTGAAGAAGACGTGGGCGACGAGGATGCCCGACAGCCCATAGATGTCGGGCCAGCTCTGGCCACCGATCGCGGCGAAATAACCGGCGCGGCCATAGAGCGCCAGTATTCCCAGCGCTCCGACAATTGCCGGCAAGGCAAGGGGCACAGTGAATAGCTGCAGGATGAAGCCGCGTCCGAAGAAGCGCGGATGCCGCGACAGCGCCCGGGCGACGAAGAGCGCCGGTACGGCGGAAAGCAGAGTCGAGAGCGCAGCCTGCCAGAGCGTGAAGCGGACAACGCGCAGGAGATAGAGGTCAAAGGCGGACGCGGCGCCGGAAAGGTCGTGCGCGCCTTCGCGGATAAGGCCGGCGAAGGCGCCACCGATCAGCAGCGCGATTGCCGCAAGCGCGACAATGCCGGCCGTGATGCGGGGGTCAGAGCGTTGCACTCTTTACCGGGCGTCGCGTTCCTTCGCGCCCCCCTCTGTCCTGCCGGACATCTCCCCCACGAGGGGGGAGATTGGCGGTTTTAGCGCTCCGCTCATTCCTGCAGCTTCGGAGATTGGCGAAAGTCAACGTAAAGGCCAATCTCCCCCCTCGTGGGGGAGATGTCCGGCAGGACAGAGGGGGGCGCCGTAGAGCACTCATCTTTTGACTATACAGCCAAATCTACTTGCTCATCACCGCCAGCCATTCATCCACCCAGGCCTTGCGATTTGCCGCGACCTCTTCCGGGCTGAACAGCAAGGTCTTCGCCGGCTTGACCAGCCTATCAAAAGCCGGATTGAGCGGCTTGTCGGTTTTCCCGGCCGGGAACATCCAGTTGGTCTCCGGAATGACATCCTGGAATTTCGGCCCGGTCATGAAGGCCAGGAACTTCGCCGCCAGCGGATTCTTCGCGCCCGTGGTGGTGATGCCGGCGACCTCGATCTGCAGATACTCGCCTTCCTCGAACGAGGCCGCCTGGTAGCGCCCGGTGTTCTCCGCCACCATGTGGTAGGCCGGCGACGTCGTATAGGAAAGCACCATCGGCGCCTCGCCCTTGGTGAACAGGCCGTAGGCCTCGCTCCAGCCCGGCGTCACCGTCAGCACTTTGCCCTTGAGTTTCGCCCAGGCTTCCGGCGCCTTGTCGCCATAGACCGACTTAACCCACAGCAGCAGGCCAAGGCCCGGCGTCGACGTCCTCGGATCCTGGATGACGATCTTGTCGGCGGCATCGCCCTCGACCAATTTCTTCAGGCTCTTCGGTGGGTTCTTCAGCTTCTCGGTGTCGTAGACGACGGCGAAATAGCCATAATCGTAGGGCACGAAAGTGTCGTCGCTCCAGCCGCCCGGCACGTTGTTTTCAGCCACCGCGCCATGTGGGACAAACAGGCCGGAAGCCTTGGCTTCCGCGGTGAGGTTGGTGTCGAGGCCAAGCACGATATCGGCTTTGGTCGACGCACCTTCGAGCTTGACGCGATTGAGCAGCGCGACGCCGTCGGCCACCGAGACGAAGTCGACGCTGCAGCCACACTCGGCCTCGAATTCCTTCTTCACCTGGGGGCCTGGACCCCAGTCGGCAGTGAAACTCTCATAGGTATAGATCGTGAGTTTTTCCTGCGCGCACGCAGGGCTTGCCAGTAGCGAAACAGCAAGCCCAAGCGCTGGGACAAGACGGGACAAAAAAATGCGCATCGGCGCCTCCTTCATTCGTGTTGAAAGGAATTGAGGCGTCGGGCTGTCCGAAGCGTCTAATCCCTCCGCCGGTACAAACCGGATCAGGTTCAGCGGGTTGGCGAGACTGCCTCTCAGCCGGTCCGCGAAGATCGCGTCCGGCACCCCGTTAGAGCGTTTCGACACATAGGCCCGGCCAAGGTGCCACGCAAGTGGAAGTTTGCCCGAGCGTGATCCCGGAAAGTGGAATCCGTTTCCGGAAAAAGATCATGCTCCAACAAAGAGTGACGGTGCCGCTCGGCCTTCCGTTTCGTCGGCGGGGCTGGTAAGGGCCAGCGGATATGAGCACATTCACCATCCTGCTTGGCGGCGATCTCGTCCGCACGCCGCGGCTCGACCGCCAGGTCGCGGGCACGCGCGTCATCGCCGCCGACGCCGGCATCGATCATGCCCGCCTGCTCGGCGTGATGCCGGAGCTGTGGGTCGGCGATTTCGATTCCGTGCCGGCGGACCTGCCTGCCGATCTCGCCGCCGTGCCGCGGGAGGTGTTTCCTCCCGAAAAGGACAAGACCGATGGCGAACTGGCGATCGCGGCGGCATTGGAACGCGGCGCCACCAGCCTGGTGCTGGCCGGCGCTTTCGGCGGCAAGCGCGCCGACCACGCCTTCCTCCATCTGGCGCTCAGCCTGCGGCTGGCCGAGGCCGGCACAAAATTGCTGTTGACCAGCGGAGCGCAGGAAGGCGCCCCTCTGCTGCCTGGCAAGGCCGGCTTCGACTATGCCGACGGAACGCTGTTTTCGGTGCTCGGCTTTTCCGATCTTTCGGGCCTCACCGTGTCCGGCGCGAAGTGGCCGCTCGACCATGTCGAGGTCGTGTTCGGCTCGTCGCTGACCATCTCGAACGAGGTCAAGTCCAACACGACCGGGGGCGGCCTCGAAATCGCGCTCGGCCATGGCCGCGCGCTGCTGCTCGCCCACCCCTACCCCTTGCCTGAAAGCTGACATGGCCCCGCCCCTTCTCAACCTCGACGGCATAAGACTGACCTTTGGCGGCACGCCGCTGCTCGATGGCGCCGAACTGACGGCGTCCGCCGGTGACAAGATCGCGCTCGTCGGCCGCAACGGCTCCGGCAAGTCGACGCTCCTGAAGATTGCTGCTGGTCTGATCGAGCCGCAAGACGGCGAGGTCTTCCGCCAGCCTTCGGCAACGGTGCGCTATCTCCCGCAAATGCCCGACATGGACGGCTTTGCCAATGTGCGCGCCTATGTCGAGGCCGGGCTTGGGCCTGCCGACGATCCCTACCGCGCCACATATCTGATGGAGCATCTCGGCCTCGCCGGCACGGAGAACCCCAACGATCTCTCCGGCGGCGAGGCGCGCCGCGCAGCACTTGCCCGCGTCATGGCGCCCGAACCCGATATTCTGCTGCTTGATGAGCCGACGAACCATCTCGATTTGTCGGTCATCGAATGGCTGGAAGAAGAGCTTGTCCGGACGTCTTCGGCGCTGATCGTCATCTCGCACGACCGTCGCTTCCTCGAACGCGTCTCGCGCGCCACTGTCTGGCTCGACCGTGGCCAGACCCGCCGCCTCGACAAGGGCTTTGGCCATTTCGAGGAATGGCGCGACCTTGTGCTGGAAGAGGAAGAGCGCGAACAGCACAAGCTCGGCCGCCAGATCGTGCGCGAGGAGCATTGGCTGCGCTATGGCGTGACGGCTCGCCGCAAACGCAACATGCGCCGCCTGGGCGAACTGCAGACCATGCGCCAGCGTTTTCGCGGCCATCGCGGCGCCGAGGGCTCGGCGACCATGGTGGCCAGCGACGCCGCCGAATCCGGCAAGCTGGTGATCGAGGCCAAGAACATCGAGAAGAGTTTTGGCGACCTGACCGTGGTCAAGGGCTTCTCGACCCGCATCCAGCGCGGCGATCGCGTCGGCCTTGTCGGGCCGAACGGCGCCGGCAAGACGACGCTGTTGAAGATGCTCACCGGCGAGATGAAGCCCGATGCCGGCTCGGTGCGGCTCGGCACCAATCTGGAAATCGCCACGCTCGACCAGAAGCGCGAGGCGGTCGATCCGGCCGAGACCCTGGCGCAGTATCTCACGGACGGGCGCGGCGAAAACCTCGTCATCAATGGCGAGCAGCGCCATGTCGTGTCCTACATGAAGGATTTCCTGTTCAAGCCGGAACAGGCGCGCACCCCGGTGCGCGAGCTGTCCGGCGGCGAACGGGCGCGGCTGCTCCTGGCGCGTGTTCTGGCGCGGCCGGCCAACCTTCTGGTGCTCGACGAGCCGACCAACGATCTCGACATGGAGACGCTGGAACTGTTGCAGGAACTTGTCGCCGGCTTTGCCGGCACGGTCATCCTGGTCAGCCACGACCGCGACTTCCTCGACCGCACCGTCACCAGCATCATCGCCCCGGACGGAGGCGGCCGCTGGATCGAATATGCCGGTGGCTATTCCGACATGCTGGCGCAGCGCGGCGGCACCCGGCTCGACGACCGCAAGGCGCGCGCCAAGGCCGAAGCCAGCGATGCGCCGGCGCCGGGCAAGAGCGAGCCGGCAGCGCCAAAAGGGCCGTCGAAGAAACTGTCGTTCAAGCAGAAATTCGCCCTGGAATCGCTGCCCAAGAAGATCGAGGCGGTAATGGCCTCGATCTCGCGTTTGGAAAACAACATCGCCGATCCCGCCTATTACGAGCGCGACCCGGCCTCGTTCCAAAAGACCATCGCCGCCCTCGACAAGGAACGCGCCACGCTGGCCGCACTCGAGGAAGAGTGGCTGGAACTGGAAATGCTGCGTGAGGAGATGGAGGGGTAGCATTGCCTGCGGTCTTTTATGCGCGTATATTGTGCGCATGAAAGGAGGCATCTCCGTGCTTCAATCGACGCCAAAAACTCAGCGGACCTCTGTCAACACGTCCATTGACTCTCAGTTGATCAAGGACGCCAAAGCGTTGGGCATCAACATCTCCCGCGCTGCCGAAGCAGGGATCGCGAAAGCGATTGCGGCGGAGAAAACGCGTCGATGGCAAGAAGAAAACAGGGAAGCCATCAAAAGCTCCAACGAATATGTCCGAAAGAACGGACTGCCATTGGCTAAACACCGGCCGTTCTGATGGCGCGTTACGATTTCTATCGGAGTACCGAGAGCGACGGTTATCTTCTCGACGTGCAGTCAGATATGCTTGAAGGGCTGAGCACGAGGGTGGTCGTTCCTTTGATGCCGCCCGAGATTGCCCCGCTTCCTGGCCGCCGCCTGAACCCGACCTTCGCTATAAACGGCAAAGATCTTGTGATGGTCACACAGTTTGTGTCGGCCTTCAGCGCGTCCGAATTGCGGATGCCAGAGGGAAACCTTTCTAGACATCACGACGACATCGTCGCCGCCCTCGACATGCTGTTCCAGGGCTTCTGAGCGAAGGCAGCCGCTACTGCCGCCCGTCAACCTGCCGTCTTGGCCTGCCAGGCCTTCAGCGCCTCGTCGAACACCTTCTCGCCCGGAATGCCCTTTTCCATGGTCAGCAGCGCCCGGCGTCCGGTCTTGTAGACCACCGGCACGTCGATCCAGTCCTGGCCTCGAAGCAAGGTCATATTGGCGTCCTCGTCGGCCTTGGTGTCGTTGAGCGCCACCAGGAAGAAGCCGTCGGCGATCTTGGCCGGAATGCCGATCAGCGGGCTGCCGGCATCCTGTTCCGAACTCTTCATGGCGACGCGCAGGATGTTGTCGACGCCACCGCCGTCAAAGCCCTCGGGCGTCAGGAAGATCATCTCGATGATGTGGCTGGCCGGCAGCGTCTGGTCGGTATTGCGGCGGATGGTCATGCGCAGCTGGATGTCCTTGCCGGGAATGGTCGCCTCGGCGCGGATCGCCGGCTCGGGCGGCAGGTCGCCGCCGGGCGATTCCTGCACCAGCGACCAGACGATGCTGCCGGGTTCGGCCGAACCTTGCGCGGTCGAGGTGCGTTCCTCGTAGAAGATCGCCTTCTGGCCGACCGCAACGGTCGGCGCGGGAGCGGCGGCCGCCGGCGCAGCGGGCGGCGTGGCGGCGGCATCAGCCGGTGCTGCCCCATTGGCCGGCGGTGCGACGCCATCGGCGGGCGGCGTTGCCGGTGGCGTGGCGGAAGCGTCGGGCGCCGGCGTGGCGGGCGCGCCCGTGGCTGCGGCGTCGCCGGCCGGCGGGGTCGCAGGCGCTGGAGCCGCAGGTGGCGCTGGAGCCGGGGGGGGCGGTGTGGTCAGCGCGGCGACGGACTCGCCCTCGCCGATGCCGCTTTGACCGGCCGCGGGACCGGGGTCGGTTTCACCGCCTTCGGGCGACAGGCGCTGGGTGAACTTCGTTCCCTCGCCGGCAGCGGCCGGTGCCGGTGCATCGGCCGCGGGCTTGGCCGGCGCCGGCTTTACCAGCGGTTCGGTCGAGACCGTCTTGGTGTCGCCGCCGAGGCCCAGCATCGAGCCAAAGGCATCCTTGTTCAGCCAGATGCCATAGCCGCCGCCGGCGACCACTAGAAGCGCGACGACAGCCGCGATCAACCCGCCATAGCTGCGCCTGCGCTCGGCTGGGCGCAGGCGCTGGAACGTGTCCGCGACCGGCTGCTCGTCATTGGCGAACACATCGGCGCTGTCGTCGTCGGCGTCCAGCTCCACGGCTTGCTTGTCGATGGTTTCTGCACGCGCCGCAGGCGACGGCGGTGTCGGCGCGGGCCTCTGCCAGCTCGGCTCTGTCCTGGCGGTCGGCGCCGGCTGCACCGGTTTCGCCGGCTGCCAGGCCGGCGCAGGCGTGGCGGAAGGCTTTACATGACTGGACTGGTTCTTGTTGCGGTCGATGGAGGAGAAGATGTGCTCCAGCTCCGCCAGCGGATCGGATGCCGGCACCGCCCTGGCATAGTCGCGCTCGACGCTCGAGATGGCATCTTCCAGGGATCGCTTCTGCGTGCTTATGGCTTCCGTGGCCAGCGGCGGCGAATACTCCGCAAGCTTCTTCGCCAGCATGGTACGAACGCTTTCATAGATCCGCGTACGCTTTTCGGGCGTTTCGTCGCCGTGCTTGTCGAGCGCCTTTTTCAGAATAGCAACGAAATCTGCCATGCTTCAGTCGACCTGTATTTGTTTCCGCGCCGGCCCCCGCAAATCGGCCGCGATGCCCGGAAAGGCTTCAGAAAACTAGTCTTGAAACGGATCGGTCACAAGTATCGTGTCGTCCCGTTCCGGGCTGGTGGAAAGGAGCGCGACGGGTGCGCCGATCAGCTCCTCGATGTAACGGACGTATTTAACGGCCTGCGCCGGAAGGTCGTTCCAGCTGCGCGCGCCGGCGGTGGTGCCTTTCCAGCCTTCGAGCGTCTCGTAGACCGGCTCGACACGCGCCTGCGCGCCCTGGCTGGCCGGCAGATAGTCGATCGTTTCGCCGTCGAGACGGTAGCCGGTGCAAACCTTGATCTCATCCAGCCCGTCGAGCACGTCGAGCTTGGTCAGGGCGATGCCCTTGATACCGTTGACGGCGACGGCCTGGCGCACCAGCACGGCGTCGAACCAGCCGCAACGGCGTTTGCGCCCGGTGACGACGCCGAATTCGTGGCCACGCGTACCGAGAAATTCGCCGATCTCGTTCTTCTGCTCGGTCGGGAACGGGCCTTCGCCGACACGCGTCGTATAGGCCTTGGTGATGCCCAGGACATAGCCGATGGCGCCGGGGCCCACCCCCGAGCCGGCGGCTGCCTGGCCGGCAACGGTGTTGGACGAGGTGACGAACGGATAGGTGCCGTGGTCGATGTCGAGCAGCGTGCCTTGCGCGCCCTCGAACAGGATGCGTTCGCCGGCGCGGCGCTTGTCGTCGAGGATTTTCCAGACGCGGTCCATATAGGGCAGGATCTCATCGGCGACCGAGGTCAGCTCGGTCATGATCGCCTCATGCGTGACTTCGCCATGGCCAAGCCCGCGACGCAGCGCATTGTGATGCGTCAGCAGCCTGTCGACCTTGAGAGGCAGCGTTTCCAAATCCGCCAGATCCATCACCCGAACCGCGCGCCGGCCCACCTTGTCTTCATAGGCTGGGCCGATGCCACGACGCGTCGTGCCAATTTTCGTCCCGGAATTGGAGGCGGCGTCCTCGCGGAATCCGTCCAGCTCCCGGTGCAGCGACAGGATAAGCGCCGTGTTTTCGGCTATTTTCAGGCGGTCCGGCGTGACCTCGACGCCTTGCGCCTTGAGTTTTGCCACTTCCGCGACAAAGGCGTGCGGGTCGAAGACGACGCCATTGCCGATGATCGACAGCTTGCCTTGCCGCACCACGCCCGACGGCAGCAGCGACAGTTTGTAGACCTTGCCGTCGACGACCAGCGTATGGCCGGCATTGTGGCCGCCCTGGAAGCGCACGACCACGTCGGCGCGCTCCGACAACCAGTCGACGATCTTGCCCTTGCCTTCGTCGCCCCATTGCGAGCCGACGACCACCACATTGGCCATGTTTCTTTTCCCTTGAGATGCCGCCCTGGCGGCCTGGATATGGTTCGAAACGACAGGCCTCTATAGCGTCAAGACCTCGCAAGCGCGACCTTTCTTTGCCGCCGAAAATGCCCTGAGGCACAACAATTTTCGGCTTTGACATCATTTACTTGCGTCGGCGGGGGCAATAGGCCGGCAAACACAACTCCCCAAGCGGCCGGAATCCCGCATGCATCGACGCGCCTACCTGTTCCTGCTGCTGACCACCCTGCTGTGGGGCGGCAATTCCGTCGCCGGCAAGCTGGCGGTCGATCACGTCTCGCCGATGACGCTGGTCTTCCTGCGCTGGGTGCTGGCCGTCGCGATCCTGCTGCCGATCGGCTGGCGCACGATCAGGGAGGACTGGCAGGTGGTGCGCAAACACTGGTTCGTGCTGGCTGCACTTGGCGCCAGCGGCTTCACTCTGTTCAACACCATTTTTTACACCGCGCTCAACTACACGACCGCGATCAATGTCTCGATCGAACAGGCGGCGATGCCGGTCTTGATCATCATTGCCAATTTCTTCTTCTTCCGCCTGCGCGTGAGCTGGGCGCAGATTGCGGGCGTGGTGCTGACCATCTTCGGTGTCATATTGACTGCCTGCCACGGCGATCCGCGCCGACTGCTCACATTGGAACTCAATTTCGGCGACGCCATCATGCTGGTCGCGGTCGTCCTCTACAGCGGTTATTCGGTCGGGCTGCGGCTGAAGCCGGTGATGCGCTGGCAGAGCCTGATGTTGTCCCTGGCGATCGCTGCCCTCATCACCTCGCTGCCGTTCTTCCTGTGGGAGGTCGCCGCCGGCAAGGTTATCGTCCCCGATATCAGCGGCTGGGTGGTCATCGTCTATACCGCGATCGGCGCTTCGGTCATTTCGCAGATCACTTACATCAGGGGCAACGAACTGATCGGCGCCAACCGTGCCGGGCTGTTCATCAATCTGGTGCCGATCTTCGGCACGCTGCTGTCAGTGCTGATCGTCGGCGAGACATTCCAGCTCTAGCAGGCGCTGGCGCTCGTCCTGGTGCTGGGCGGCATTTCGCTCGCCGAATACAGCGGGCGCAAGATGGCGGCACCGAACCGCCGCGGATAACATTTGGCTGCTGCCGCGCTGCGCCGCCGTCGCGATAACTGCTGCCGCGCGCCGACCAGGAACATTTTACCTCTGGCGGAGTTTGCTTGCGTGGGAGGCAACAAGATGAGCCATAACCCTCGCAGCACGGCAAGCATTGCCGGTCACCCCATTCATCCAATGCTGATTCCGTTTCCGATCGCCTTCTTTGTCGGCACCTTCGTTTGCGATCTGATTTTCTGGCAAACAGCCGATCCCGGGTGGGTCACCGGATCGCTTTGGCTTCTCGGCGCCGGCCTGATCATGGGCGCCTTGGCCGCTCTTACCGGCCTGACGGACGTTCTCGGCGATGTTCAGATCCGCAATCTCACGACGGCATGGCTCCATGCCGGCGGCAACGTGCTCGTCGTGCTGATCGAGCTTTATAACTGGTACTCGCGTTATGTCGGTGGAGCGGCGGCCGTGATCCCGACCGGCTTTATCTTATCGCTGATCGTGGTTCTGGTCCTGCTGTTTACAGGCTGGAAGGGCTGGGACTTGGTCTATCGGCATCGCGTGGGCGTCTCCGACGGCTCAGACGAATTGACCTGAACCGGCCTCTGCGACGGCCGCCCCAATGATGGGGGGAGGACCGCCGCATCCGCCACGCCGTCAACTACATTGCGTCGATGTCGAACTGCAGCCGCTTGGCCGAGTCGATGGACTTGTGCGCCTTGACCTGTTCCAGCACTTTCTCCGGGAACGGCGCGTCGAGATAGAGCAGCGCGATGGCGTCGCCGCCCGGCCGGTTGCGGCCGAGCTGGAAGTTGGCGATGTTGACGCCGTTCTCACCGCACACCGTGCCGAGCAGGCCGATAATGCCGGGCGCATCGGCATTGGTTGTGTAGAGCATGTGCTGGCCGACCTCGGCGTCGAGATTGATGCCCTTGATCTGGATGAAGCGCGGCTTGCCGTCGGAGAAGCAGGTGCCGGCGATCGAGCGCGTCATGTGCTCGGTCTTCACCGTCAGCTTGATGTAGCCGTCGAACACGCCCGACTTGTCGCGCTTGACCTCGGCGACGATGATGCCGCGCTCCTTCACCATGATCGGCGCCGACACCATATTGACGTCGGCGACCTGCGGCCGGATCAGTCCGGCAAGCGCGGCACTGATCAGGGCACGCGTGTTCATCGTCGCGGTCGAGCCATCGAACAGGATCTCGACCTCGTTGATCGGGTCCTCGGTGACCTGGCCGACAAAGGCGCCGAGCACTTCGGCGAGCTTGACGAACGGCTTCAGCCGCGGTGCTTCCTCGGCCGTGATCGAGGGCATGTTGATGGCATTCGAAACCGCGCCCTTGATCAGATAGTCGGCCATCTGCTCGGCTACTTGCAGCGCAACGTTTTCCTGCGCCTCCGCTGTCGAGGCGCCCAGATGCGGCGTTGCCACCACATTCTCCATGCCGAACAGCGCGTTGTTCTCCGCCGGTTCGACCTCGAACACATCGACGCCGGCGCCCGCCACCTTGCCGCTCTTCAGCGCCGCGACCAGGTCGGCTTCGACGATGAGCCCGCCACGCGCGCAATTGATGATGCGCACGCCGTTCTTCATCTTGGCGATCGCCGCCGCGTCGATGATGTTGCGCGTCTTGTCGGTCAGCGGCGTGTGCAGCGTGATGAAATCGGCGCGGGCGAAAAGCTCGTCCAGCTCGACCTTGTCGACGCCGAGTTCCTCGGCGCGCTTGTCCGACAGGAACGGGTCGAAGGCAACGACATGCATCTTCAGGCCGACGCCGCGCGTGGCGACGATCGAGCCGATATTGCCGCAGCCGATGACACCCAGCGTCTTGCCGGTGATCTCGACGCCCATGAAACGGTTCTTTTCCCATTTGCCGGCATGGGTCGAGGCATTGGCCTCCGGGATCTGCCGTGCGAGTGCAAAGATCATCGCCACCGCATGTTCGGCCGTGGTGATCGAATTGCCGAAAGGCGTGTTCATCACGATGATGCCCTTGCGGCTCGCCGCGGGGATGTCGACATTGTCGACACCGATGCCGGCGCGGCCGACGACCTTGAGTCTTGTCGCGGCGTTGATCAGTTTTTCCGTGACCTTGGTCGCCGAGCGGATGGCAAGGCCATCATACTGGCCGATTACTTCGAGCAGCTTTTCCTTGTCCTTGCCGAGATCGGGCAAATAGTCGACCTCGATACCGCGGTCCTTGAATATCTGGACGGCGGTGGTGGAGAGTTTGTCAGAGACGAGAACGCGGGGCGCCATGGCGGCCTCCTTGAATTGGATTGTCGGGAAAGGGCGGCCCGCAGGCCACCACGAAATCTCAGGCTGCGGCCTTCAGCGAAGCCTTCTGCGTGGCGAAGGCCCAGTCGAGCCAAGGCAGCAGCGCTTCGAGATCGGAGGTCTCGACGGTGGCGCCGCACCAGATGCGCAGACCGGGAGGTGCGTCACGATAGGAGCCGATGTCGTACGCGACGCCTTCCTTGTCGAGCACAGAGACGATCGCCTTGGCGAAGGCCGCCTGTCCGTCGGCGTCGAGCGCCGCGACATCGGCGTCGGTGAAGGACAGACACACGGACGTGTTGGACCGTGTCGCCGCATCGACCGCAAGATGGCCGAGCCAGGACGACTTGTCGACAAAGCCATCAAGCACGGCGGCATTGGCATCGGCTCTGGCAATCAACGCATCGAGACCGCCGATCGACTTCGCCCAATGAAGCGCATCGAGATAGTCCTCGACGCACAGCATCGACGGCGTGTTGATGGTCTCGCCCTTGAAGACGCCTTCGATCAGCTTGCCGCCCGAGGTCAGGCGGAAGATTTTCGGCAGCGGCCACGCCGGCTTGTAGGTTTCCAGTCGCTCGACGGCGCGAGGCGACAGGATCAGCATGCCGTGTGAGCCCTCGCCGCCCAGCACTTTCTGCCAGGAGAAGGTGACGACATCGAGTTTCTGGAAATCGAGCCTCTGAGCGAATGCGGCCGAGGTCGCGTCGCAGATGGCCAGGCCTTTGCGGTCAGCTGGAATGAAATCACCATTCGGCACACGCACGCCCGAGGTCGTGCCGTTCCATGTGAAGACCACATCGCGGTCGAAATCGATTTTGGTGAGATCCGGCAGCTCGCCATAGCCTGCCTCGATCTTTCTGACATCGGCGAGCTTCAGCTGCTTGACCACATCGGTCACCCAGCCGGAGCCAAAGCTTTCCCATGCCACCATGTCGACACCGCGTTCGCCGAGCAGCGACCACAGCGCCATCTCGACAGCACCCGTGTCCGACGCCGGCACGATGCCGATACGGTAATCCGCCGGAACCTGGAGAATTTCGCGCGTCAGTTCGATCGCCTGTTCGAGCTTGGTCTTGCCGATCTTGGCCCGGTGGGAACGGCCGAGCGCGGCATTCTTCAGCGCCTCGACCGACCAGCCGGGGCGTTTTGCGCAGGGACCTGAGGAGAAATTGGGATTTGCCGGACGGAGTCCGGGCTTCGTATGCGTCGTCATCGTGGTCTATCCTTCCAGATAGTGGCCCCTCGTTGGGGAGGGGTGGCCCACGAACGGCGATATGCGTTCAGCCCTCAGGCGTCAAGAGGAAAGTTTTTGTCGCTGGCGGGATACCGGCGATACGGGATCAGCATGTCGTGGGCTAAAACGCAAACAGCGGATCGAAGAGATCCGCCGTTGGGCTTCCGAACAGCAAGCTTCCTACCAGAGGTCGTAGCGCAGGCCGAGCTTGACCTGATGATTGCTGATGCCCTTGCGGATCGGATAGGAGGTCAGGCTCTCGGCCGTGACATATTCGGCATCCGGCGCGGAGAAGTACTGGTAGCCGAGATCTACAGAAACATTCTTGGTCACCTGATAGGCCAGGCCCGCATCCAGCGTGTAGGCGAGGGAATACTGGGTCTTGTTGTCGTTCCGGACGAAATCATCCGTAGGGTCGACATTGTCGGTGAAGTAACTCGCCGACAGCTTGTATTTGCTCCGGACCAGCCCAATGCCGGCGCCGAGGTAGGGCGTGATCCCGACATAAGTGCCGAGATCGACATAGCCATTGACCATGCCCGACAGGGAATAATTTTGCAGCGATGCCGACGCGATGGTCGCACCACCCGGCGGCGGCGTCGCCGAATCGTCAAAGCCGACGCCGATCTTGTTGCCGGGCAGATAGCCAAGATTGACGTCGCCGCGCAGATAGTCGTTGAAGTGGTAGCCGAAGCCGATGCTGGCAAAGGCCGGATCCTGCTTCTCGCTGAAGCTCGCGGGGGCGAAGGTGAAATCCTGATCCTCGTAGCTCTTCTGCGCCAGATAAGAGACGTCGCCGCGCAGATACCAGCCCGAGCCGACCTCGACCGGTTGATAGTCCGGCGCCTGATCGACATAGATCGGCGGATCGTAGTCCGCGGCCTGCGCCGGCGTCAGCGGCACAAGGACGAGTGCGGCGAGCGCCGGCGCTGTCAGCGATTTGAAATTCATGGGTCCCCGGCTCCTGAAATTGGCGCCCGTCATTTTGATCGCAAGCGCCGTTTCACCAAGCATTGTTAACCATAGTGGTTAAGTCAGGGTTAAGGATAACGCGGCGTACCGAATTGATTTCAATCGGGTTTCTTCGGCACACGCGGCCGGTTGAAAACGCGCAAGCATCGGCAAACGAAAACCGCCCGGCAAGACCGGGCGGTTCGCGAATTCCTGGATTTCGAAGCGACTACTTGGTGTAGATCGGCTCCGGCTCTGGAACGTAGGGCTCCGGCGATGTGCAACCATTATTGCCGCCGAACTGATAGCGCAGACCGCCTCGTACCTCATGTGTGTTGATGCCATGGTCGAAGCCGGGCCCGGAACTGCTCACGTCGAAGTCGAACATGCGGCCCCCCTCAATGTGAGAGTAGCGATAGCCGGCATCCAGGATCACCCTGTTCGTAAGGCAATAGGACGCGCCGGCCATGAGCGCGTAGGCAAAGCGCCAATTCTTCGACCCGGGGTTGGTCTCGGTTGTGTTCGGGTCGTGGACGGTATCCCATTTGACGTGCGCGCCGCCGATGCCAGCGCCAACATAAGGCGTGATGCCGTGCCAGGTGCCGATATCGTAATAGGCGTTGGCCAAGAGCAGCAATGCGCTCATTTTCGACACTTCGACCGATGTCGTAACGCCATCGTTGGTTGATCCGTTGAAGTCCGAAGCGAACCAATAGTCGGCTGTCAGGTCGGTACGGAAATGATCGTTGATCTTGTAGCCAATGCCGGCGCCGAGTGAGAAGCCGCCCTTAAGCTCGCCGGAATCGAAAACATTGCTGCCGGGAGGCGGCCCGTAGGTGATATAGTCGATGCCGCGCAAATCCGATTTATGATAGTCGATGTCGCCGCGGATGTACCAGCCGCCGAAATCGGCCGGCTGCTCGTAGGCGATCGGCGCCGGCGCCTCTTCGACCACCGGCGGCTCCGCCAGATCGGCGGCGAATACTGGCCCGGCCACACCTGCGAACAGCGCGGCAAGGAGGGCCTTTTTTGCTGTATTGAACATGTTTGTCACCCCTGAGAACCGTCGGGAAAGTCCAACTTGCCCGAATGTGATTGACCTCAGTTGTGGATAATGAATTGGAAAAGTTAAAAGGCGTTTAACCCTGTCGATTAACCACGAATTCTCGACATTTTAGCAAACAGTCTCCGCCGGCATAACGCTGGGACCAACCCTGGCCGAAACAAAAAGCCCGCCTGCAGGCGGGCTTGAAGTCTTGAGCCGGCAGTTCGCCCCTGCCGTTGGACGCAGCGCAATCAGGCGGCGCTGCGCGTTTCCGAAATAATGTCGACGATGTCGTTGACCACGGCCTCGACCAGCTGTGGGTCGTCGCCCTCGGCCATGACGCGGATCAGCGGCTCGGTGCCGGAGGGCCGTATGACCAGGCGGCCGGCCTTGCCGAGACGGTTGCGCGCGTCTTCGATCACCGCCTTGACCGTGGCTTCCTCAAGCGGCTTGCCGCCGGCGATGCGGACATTCTTCAACAGCTGCGGCACCGGCTCGAATTTCTTCGACAATTCGCTGACCGGCCGGTTCTGCCGCTTGATGCAGGCCAGCACCTGCAGAGCCGAGACCAGCCCGTCGCCAGTGGTCGAGAAATCGGACAGCACAATGTGGCCCGACTGCTCGCCGCCGACATTCAACCCGTGCGCGCGCATATGTTCCACGACATAGCGGTCGCCGACCTTGGTGCGATGCAGCTGCAGCTTCATGTCGCCAAGGAAGCGTTCGAGGCCGAGATTGGACATCACCGTCGAGACGACGCCGCCGCCGGCCAGTCGCCCGCTCTGGTGCCAGGACTCGGCGATCAGCGCCATGATCTGGTCACCGTCGACGATGGTGCCGTTCTCGTCGACGATGACGACACGGTCGGCATCGCCGTCGAGTGCGATGCCGATATCGGCGCGCACTTCATGCACCTTCTTCTGCAGGCCGGCCGGATGGGTCGAGCCGCATTCCTTGTTGATGTTGAAACCGTTCGGATCGACATTGATGGCAATGACCTCGGCGCCCAGTTCCCAAAGTGCTGCTGGCGCCACCTTGTAGGCCGCGCCGTTGGCGCAATCGACGACGATCCTGAGACCCGACAGCGACATCGAGCGCGGCAGCGTGCGCTTGGCGAATTCGATGTAGCGGTCATGCACGCCGTCGACGCGCTTGGCGCGGCCAAGTCCGTCGGAATCGGCGAGCGCCAGTTCGATATCCTTGTCGAGCATGCTCTCGATGCGCTCCTCGATCTCGTCGGAGAGCTTGTACCCGTCGGGACCGAACAGCTTGATGCCGTTGTCGTAATAGGGATTGTGCGAGGCCGAGATCATGACGCCGATATCGGCACGCAGCGAGCGTACCAGCATGGCGACCGCCGGTGTCGGGATCGGGCCGAGCAGGAACACATCCATGCCGGCCGCGCACAGGCCGGACACCATGGCGTTTTCGATCATGTAGCCGGACAGCCTGGTGTCCTTGCCGAGCACGACGCGGTGGCGATGGCTGCCGCGCTGGAACGAGAGGCCGGCGGCCATGCCGACCCGCATCGCGATCTCAGCCGTCATCGGAAACTTGTTGGCGCGCCCGCGAATGCCGTCGGTGCCAAAATAACGTCCTGCCATGCTTGCCAGAATCCCCGTCGGTTTTCAGCCGGCTCGTAATGCCACAATTGGTCCGAGCCCGACTATCACATTGTGTGATTGTATATTACCAATTCTTAGAAAATCATTGTAGCAGGCTGTTCGGAGCGTTGGCAGCGTATCATGACACGGTGTTGCCGCAATATAGCATTCACACTGGGCCACACTGCGCAGATTGGGCCGGTAAGCCGGACTGTTGGAGGGGCAGATCGCAAGGGTCCATCACCTTATCGGGAGAACGCCGTTTAGCATCTGGCGCAGCCTAGCGTTGAGAGCTATTGATTGACACAGGTACAACCTATGGGCGCAGCAACGGGAGAACGCCATGCTCATCCACCGACTTGCAACTTTGACGGGTCTTGCCGTCGCAACCTTGTTCATGGCGGCGCCCGCCAGCGCGCTGACCATGGCCCAGTGTAGTACCAAGTATAATGCCGCCAAGGACGCCGGCACGCTGAACGGGCAGACCTGGAATCAGTATCGGAAGGCCGAGTGCGGCACCGACGCGGCGGCCACCACCGAGACCGCAAAGCCGGCGGCCAAGAAGGCCGCTGCGGCCAAGACGGACACGACCAAGGCCGCCGCCGCTGCTGATGACGGCGCCAAGGGTCTGACGGCCAAGGAATGCAGCGCTAAATACCAGACTGCCAAGGCCGCCGGTACGCTCAATGGCGCAAAGTGGAACGACTTCCGCAAGACCGAATGCGCCGCCGGCGCATCCGCCGCGGCAGAACCCGCCAAGGCCACGACCAAGGCCGCAGCCACAACCGACGATGGCGCCAAGGGCCTGACGGCCAAGGAATGCAGCACCAAGTACCAGGCGGCAAAGGCCGCCGGCACACTGAACGGCGTGAAGTGGAACGACTTCCGCAAGACCGAATGCGCCGCCGGGGCCTCGGCCGCGGCAGCACCCGCCAAGGCAACCACCAAGGCAGCTGCCGACAGCAGCGGCAAGGGCCTGAGCATGGCCGATTGCAGCGCCAAGTACCAGGCTGCCAAGTCTGCCAACACGCTGGGCGGCAAGAAGTGGAACGACTTCCGCAAGGCCGAATGCGGCGCCGGCGCAGATGACGACGACACCGTGCCGGCTCCGAGCGAGGCGACCTATACCAGCGAGCCCGAGAAGCCCTCGGTCAGCGCTCCCAAAGGTGTCAAGTTCCCGGCCGCGATCTCGAAGAAATACGCCGGCGAGACGCCGGCCAAGGGCCGCATGCATACCTGCCTCGAGGTGTATTATGCCAACAAGGACGCCAACACGCTCAATGGCCTGCGCTGGATCCAGAAGGGCGGCGGCTTCTACAGCCTCTGCAATGCCAAGCTGAAGAGCTGATCGCGTAGCCATATTCTCCAGACAGAGGCCCGCGCATCGCAGCATGCGCGGGCCTTTTTATTGCGCTCGAACACACCCGGCGTTGATCGACGTCTACATATCGCGGAAGCTGTCGGCATCATCTATTCGCCCACACTGCCCACCCCAGACATATCGGTGGTGCAAAGATTCCAATTGAACATATGTAGAACAAATGGTATACAAAAGGACATCGAACTTTTGTCAACCAGGAGGGTCTTATGTCCAGATTGAAATTGGCGGCATTGGCTGTGACGGCATGGATTGCGTGGAGCGTCACCCCTGCAAGCGCACTGACAATGAAGGAATGCGGCGAGGCCTATCGCACAGCCAAGGAAGGCGGCACTCTGAACGGCATGGATTGGACCGCTTTCCGCACTGAGAAGTGTGCGACGTCAGCTGCGGAGAGTGCCAATGCGGATGCGGTCAAAACCGAGCCGCAGCCGCAGAAGGAAACCAGCGCGGCGGTCGCCCCCGCTGTAACGCCGACGGGCGTGACATTCCCGACCACCCTCGCCGCCGAATTCAAGACCGAGAAGCCCTCGAAGGCGCGGATGAAGACCTGCCTGCAGGGCTACCACGGCAACAAGGACGCGGGTACGTTGAACGGCCTTCGCTGGATCCAGAAGGGCGGCGGCTATTACAGCCTCTGCAACGCCAAGCTGAAGAGCTGATCGACCAGCAGCGTTTGAAGATCGAAGGCCCCCAACCGCAAAGGTTGGCGGGCCTTCTCTTGGGTCTTGCCCCGTCAAGCGCCTTGTTTCGAGAGCAGTGCGACCAGGCTTGTAAGATCGGCATTGGCCTGGCCGGCAGCCACCCCGCGCTTCATCAGGCTTTGCATCGGCTAGACGAGTTCGGTGCTGACGTCAGCCGACCTGCTGGCATCGATGAGATTGACATAGGCATCAGCCTGCATGCCCAGGTTGGAAACGACATTGCTGGTGTGATCGCCACTGTCGATCTGTTCCGCCCACTTCGGCAGCAGGCCTTGCATCGACTGAAGCCAGGAGGCCAGCAACGGCATGAACTCGCCGGCCGGGATTCCTGCTGCGCCCGTCAATGCCAACGCCTGCAGAACGCCCGCGAACATGCCGTACATGCCGGTCAGAAGCGAGATATCATAGAGCGGCGCGAGGCCTGGATCCTCACCGAGGAATTTGCTGGTGCCGAGCGCTCCGAGCTGCCCCGAACAGGCATCGAACGCCTGGCGCGAACCGCTGTAGAGAATCAAGGCGTGCGGCCCGCCGATCATCGGCGGCACCGCCATGATGCCGCCGTCGATATAGCTGGCGCCCTGGCTCACCGCCCAGCCCGACATCGCCCGCGCCTGCTCGGGCGTGCCGTTGGTGAGATTGACCAATGTGCGGCCCGACAGCGCGGCTCGGCTTGGGCCGAGCACCTCACCAACGGTGTCATAGACAAGCAGGCACGCCACGATCAGTGGACTCGATCTGACGGCTTCCTCGACACTCTTGGCCACAATGGCGCCCTTGGCTGCCAAAGCCTCAGCCCTTGCCGGAGAACGGTTCCACACCGTCACCCCATGTCCCTGGTTCAGAAAGGCTTCGGCAAGCGCCGTGCCCATGGCGCCGAGACCGATCACTGTTATGTCGCTCATTCTGCTTCTCCTTGGTTTGGTTGCGCGGTTACGCCGGTGTCGGGCTCAGGTCCTGGCCAAGGCCACCGTCCACGGTCAGCCGCGCGCCCGTGGTGAAGGTCGCGTCGAACGCCAGGAACAGCACTGCGCGCGCCACCTCCTCCATCGTGCCGTGGCGCTTCACCGGCGTGACCGCGTCGCCGATCGCCATGAAGGCGGCCCGCTCCTCGGTCGAGGCGTCGGCCACACCCATCGTCGGCGTATCGATGAAACCAGGGCTGACCACATTCACGCGGATGCGGCGCGGCAGAAGCTCGGCGGCCAGGACCTTGGCGAAGGCGCGCAGTGCCGCCTTCGATCCGGAATAGACGCTCATGCCGCCGGTGCCGGATTCGTCGGCGATCGACGAGGTGAAGACTATGGCGCCACCATCCCTGATGAGGGGCAGCAGGCGCTGCGCGGTGAAGAAAGCGCCTTTGGTGTTGATGTCGAAGGTGCGATCGTAACTGTCCTCGGTGACCCGCTCCACGGGTTCGAGATTGGCCACCCCGGCATTGACGTGAAGGAAGTCGATCTGGCCAAGCTTCTGCCCCACTTCGGCACCGAGCGTGACGATATCGGCCATGTCTGAGATATCGGACCGCACGACATGAGCTCGCGAAAGCAGCTTGGCTCGCGCGGCCTTGATGTTGCGCTGGTCGCGGCCGGTGACCAGGACCTCGGCGCCGCTTTCGATCAGGGCTTCGGCAACGGCGAGCCCCATGCCGTGCGTCCCGCCGATGACAACGGCCTTCTTGTTTGCGTATCGTGTCATGATCCATCCCTTTTGACAAAATCCGGCCGCCGACGGCCTTTGCAGGTCGAAGCGAGGTACCGATATGATGTTGTGGTGTTCGCCGATGCCGGCGAGCTGGTTTGAAGCTATGGACCGGCTTGGTTTTTCTCAAGTACCGACAAAAATGTAAGCTACCCACCGATTGCTCAGAATTGGATGAAACATGGGAAAGAAACAGCCAGATAGTTGCGGATTGGGGCCGGCGCTGGAGGTCATCAGCGGCAAATGGAAGGCGCTACTGCTCTGGCAGATTCACAAGGCGCCGGCACGATTCGGTGAGCTGAAGCGGCTGGTGCCTGACATCAGCGAAAAGATGCTGATCCAACAGCTGCGCGAAATGGAGGCCGACGGCATCGTCCATCGCGAAATCTTTCCCGAGGTGCCGCCGAGGGTCGAATACTCGATTACCGAATTCGGCATCGAGCTGGACAATGCCCTGATCCCGCTGGCCAGATGGGGCAAGCAACATGCTGGCCGGACTGACGGTGTGCGCCCCGGCAAAGCAAATGCATCCGTCCCGCATGCTATTTGAGAGACCCTGAATAGCAAAACGCCGCGGATTGAGCCGCGGCGTTTTCTTGCATCACATGATGTCAGCTCAGCTCGACGGCTGAGGCTCCATGCCGCCTTCGGGCTCGGGACCCTTCTTGCGGCGGCCGGACTTCGGCACAGCCGAGCCGCGGCTTGTGGGGGTGTCATCCCCCAAATCTCGCGCGGGCTTCTGCCCGGCGATCAGCTGCTTGATCTCTTCGCCCGAAAGCGTCTCGTATTCGAGCAGGCCCTGCGCCAGAGCGATCCATTCCTTCTTCTTCTTGGTCAGAATGGACTTGGCCGTGACATAGGCCTCGTCGATCAGGCGGCGTACTTCGGCGTCGATGATCTGCGCAGTCTCTTCCGAGACGTTCTGCGTGCGCGCCACCGAATGGCCGAGGAAAACCTCTTCCTGGTTGTCGCCATAGGCGACGTGGCCGAGCTTGTCGGAGAAGCCCCAGCGCGTGACCATGGCGCGCGCCAGCTTTGTCGCCTGCTCGATGTCCGAGGACGCGCCGGAGGTGATGTTCTCCTTGCCGAACTTGAACTCCTCTGCGACGCGGCCGCCCATCATGATGGCAAGCCGCGAGATCATGTATTTGTAGCTCATCGAATAGCGGTCGCCTTCCGGCAGTTGCATGACCATGCCGAGCGCGCGACCGCGCGGGATGATGGTCGCCTTGTGCAGCGGATCGGCCGACGGCACGTTGAGCGCCAGGATGGCGTGGCCGGCCTCGTGATAGGCCGTGAGTTCCTTTTCGGCCTGGGTCATGGCCGACGAGCGGCGCTCGGCGCCCATCATGATCTTGTCCTTGGCGTCCTCGAACTCGGCCATGGTGACAAGGCGCTTGTTGCGGCGCGCCGCCATCAGAGCGGATTCATTGACAAGGTTCATCAGGTCGGCGCCCGAGAAGCCCGGCGTGCCGCGTGCGATTACCTTGAGGTCGACATTCGGTGCCAGCGGCACGTTGCGCACATGCACCTTGAGGATCTTCTCGCGGCCGACGATGTCGGGGTTCGGCACCACCACCTGGCGGTCGAAGCGACCCGGACGCAGCAGCGCCGGATCGAGCACGTCGGGCCGGTTGGTGGCGGCGATAAGGATGATGCTCTCGTTGGACTCGAAGCCGTCCATCTCGACCAGCAGCTGGTTCAGCGTCTGCTCGCGCTCGTCATTGCCACCGCCGAGGCCGGCGCCGCGATGGCGGCCCACAGCGTCGATTTCGTCGATGAAGATGATGCAGGGAGCATTCTTCTTGGCCTGGTCGAACATGTCGCGGACACGGCTTGCGCCGACGCCGACGAACATCTCGACGAAGTCGGAACCCGAAATGGTAAAGAACGGCACATTGGCCTCGCCGGCGACCGAGCGCGCAAGCAGCGTCTTGCCGGTGCCAGGAGGGCCGACCAGAAGCACGCCGCGCGGGATCTTGCCGCCGAGGCGCTGGAACTTCTGCGGATCGCGCAGGAACTCGACGATCTCTTCCAGATCTTCCTTGGCCTCGTCGACGCCGGCGACATCCTGGAAGGTGACGCGGCCATGCGCCTCAGTGAGAAGCTTGGCCTTCGACTTGCCGAAACCCATGGCGCGGCCGGAGCCGGACTGCATCTGGCGCATGAAGAATATCCACACGCCAAGGATCAGGATCATCGGCAGGTAGGAGATCAGATAGCTGAACAGCGAGTTGGAACCGTCCGACTCAGGCCGCGCATTGATGGTGACGTTCTTGTCCTGCAGCCGCGAGACCAGCTGCGGATCCCCAGGCGAATAGGTCTGGAAGCCATTGGCGTTGTCGGCGTAGGTGCCCGTGATGCGGGCGCCGGCGATGACCACCGTCTTGACCCGGCCGGCCGCGACCTCTTGCAGGAACTGCGAATAGGGAACGTCGGTCGAGGCCCCGCGAGTCTGCGGCGTCTGGAACAGATTGAAGAGAGCAATGAGCAGGACCGCTATGATCGCCCAGAGCGCGAGATTGCGATAATTCGGATTCATCAATTGTCCCGTTGGTGCCCGCTGGGACACGCGTCATGAGAGGAAACTTGCGCCTAACATAGGGAGAGCGCCCCCCCTTGCCAAGCATAACAGCACGTCTGGGTTAAGCTTTCGCGCCATGATCAACCGGCACTGTGGCGGCCAAAGGGCAAGCCGGGACAGGCGGTGCGCCGATCAACTCGGCCACGGCCTGCGCCAACACCAGATCGAAGCACGGCAGGAAACGGGCAAAGGGCGCAACGACCGGGCTGACGGCGATTGCCGGCGCCGCCGCTACATCCCCTGCAAAACCACGGCATTCGCCGCCGCGCCACAGCGCCGGTTCCGCAGCCAGGGCGGCGCGCACAAGGCTTGGCGGCGCGCCATCCCCGGCAATCGGCGTTTTGGCGGCGGCAGCGGCGCCAAGCGGCGCGATCAACCATGCACCCGGACTGTCGTCCAATGTGATCGCCCCGGCTTCGATGTGTGGCGTGATCCGCCGGCGACCGTCCCAAAGCAGAGCGCCAGCTACCGGCGCGGAACGCGGCAGGTCGCGCGATTCACGGCGCAGGAAGATGCCGTTTCGCCTGATATCGACGACCGCCCGCGACAATGTGGCGCAAAGCCGACCGGCCCGCATTTGCTCGAACAGCGCTTCGCTGCGCGCCTGGTCCGGCAACAAGGCGGTGCCGCCCGTCGCCGCCAGCAGGACACGCAGCGCATAGACCGCGGCTCGCGTGTCGTCAGCTTCGGCAAGACCGGGATCGAGACGGATGAGACCCCTCGCCGGCCGGCTGGCAAATTCACCGATCAGGGCGGCGGCGCGGCGACCGAGTTGTTCGCGCTCGCCGGCGGCCCGCCTGGCCAGGCCGATCGCTTCGGCAAAACGCTGCCCGCTCCGGTCTTCGCCGAGCACGGCCCGGATGCGCGGGCGTTCGAAATTCGTGTCGATGTTGGTCGGATCCTCCGCCCAGCCGACATGTTCGCGCTGCAGGAAGGCGCGCAACGCCGCGCGCCGAGCGCCGAGCAGCGGCCGCGCGATCCAGGTCCGCCAGTCATAGAGGGTGGCAGGCGCCATGCCGGCGAGACCTCGGCCTGCAAGCTCTCGCCCGTCAATCCGCGCGGCTCGCATCAGGACGGTCTCGGCCTGGTCGTCGGCGGTGTGGCCGGTCACGATCACACCAATGCCTTGCGCCTGCGCTGCCTCGGCCAGCAACCGGTAGCGCGCCTCGCGCGCCGCCGCGGGCAGGCCGGCCGACGGCTTGGCGCCGGACCAGTTGAGCGTCCGGTGCGCGATGCCGCGCTCGGCACAAAGCTTTGCCACGCTGCGCGCTTCGGCTGCTGCTTCCGGACGCAGGCCGTGGTCGATCGTCACCGCCAGCAGCCGGGCTGTCGGGGCGCTGCGGTCGAGGTGAGCCTTGAGGAGAAGAAGGAGGGCGGTCGAGTCGCTGCCGCCGGACACGGCCGCAAGCGCGCCGTTGGTAAAGTCGATCTGCGAAAAATTCGAAAGGTCAGGCTCGGTATCGAGCATCAATGCATGTCGCGCAAAAGTGGTCCCGGTTCTGGGACAACACGGCAAAGACTAGCACGCCGCCAGCGCCCTCTCCTGCTTGACGCGTTCCTTGAGCGCGGCCGAAATATCGGGATAGCGCTTGCCGATCTCGCCGAAGGTGGCGCAGGCGACATCCTTCTGCTTGAGGCCGACCAGCGACACGCCAAGCTTCAGGAGCATGTCAGGCGCCTTCTTGGCCTTCGGATAGTCCTTGCTGGCGGAGAGGAAAACCTCGGCAGCGTCATGATACTTCTGCTGGCCAAGCAGCGATTCGCCAAGCCAGTAATGCGCGTCCGCCGCCTTGGCGTCCTTCGGGAACCGGGCGATGTGGTCGCGAAAACCCTGCTCGGCGGTGCTGTAGTCGCCCGACAGGATGAACTGGTAGGAGTTGCGGTAGATCTCTTCCGGGTTGTTGGTGGCAGGCAGCGCCGCCACCACCGTGCCGTCCGACTTGCCGGTCTTAGCCCCGGCAGCCGGCGCCTCGGCGGCGGGAGCCGCACCTTCCGCCGGCGCCGCTGCCTGCGTGTTGCCGCCGGCGTCGATTACATTGCCGTTCTTGTCGACGGTAATGGTGCCGAAGGTCTTGGGCGGCGTGCCGTTGATCACCTTGCCGGGATCGCCGGTCTGCGATTCGACGATGACCTCGCCGACGCTCTGGCCGCCATCCGGCTGCGCGCCGGCATCGGCCGGCGCCTGGTCTGCCGGGGCCTCGGCGACGCCGGTGCCCGCGCCACCGTCCTGCGGCGCGGCCTCCGATTTCTTCTGGGCCGGCGGCTGCCCGCTGGAGCCGCCTTCCAACTGCTGGAAGCGGAACTCGTTGTCTTCCTGCTGCTTGCGCATCTGCTCCTGCATCTGCAGGATCTGGAAGTTGAGTTCCTCGAGCTTGCCGTTCATCTGCCGGAGCTGATCTTCCAGCCCCGCGGCGGCGGTGCCGTCCTGCTGCTGCGCGATCTGTTGCTGCTCCGGCTTCTCCTTCTTGCCGAAAATGCCGAGCGTCGGCAGATGGAAGGAAAAGCCGCTATCCGCGGGTTGTCCGGTGCCGCTCGCAGAAGCCGCGAAGCCTGATACGAGCAGCAGCGCAAGCGTGCCGCTCAAGACCGATCTGAAATGCATGTGCCTCTCGCCGTGAAAATCGTGAGCCTGTTCGCGCCTTCCGATCAAAGTGGGACCGGCACGACGCCCTCGGCTCTTAGCAGGAGGCGAGACTTCGGCCAAATTTTGTTTCCGGGTTTGTTTCCGGGGCCGAAAGTGAAAAAGGCGGCCACAAGGCCGCCTTTCGCATGGAGGTGTTGCAATTATGCGACTAAGGCACCGCCGTCTTGCCTATCAGGAGCCGGCGCCGGAGAGCGTGGTGACCGCGCGGCGATTCTGCGACCAGCAGGAGATGTCGTCGCAGACCGCGACCGGACGTTCCTTGCCGTAGGAAATCGTCTTCAATCGGCTCGCCGAGACGCCCCTGGCGACCAGGAAGTCGCGAGTGGCGGCGGCGCGGCGGGCGCCGAGAGCCAGATTGTATTCACGTGTGCCACGTTCGTCGGCATGGCCTTCGACGACAATGGCGTACTGCTTGTACTGGTTGAGCCACTGCGCCTGGCGCGACAGCGTCGTCTGCGCATCCGCGCGGATTGCGGTCGAGTCCGTGTCGAAGAAGATGCGGTCGCCAATGTTGACGGTGAAGTCCTGCGCCGAGCCCGGCGTTGCGGCACCCACGCCATTGAGGCCGAGATCGGCAGCGTTGTTCGGGGTTTTCTTCGAGGCGCAACCGGTGATGGCGAGCATCGCGATCAGGGCGATCATCGCCGGGTTTCTGGTAAGTGCTGCGATACGGCCCATGCCGCCTCTCCTTCGTATTCGAGTGATCGTATTTCGAGTGATTTCGTTGATCACCCAGTAACCACGTTTGGGTTAACCGGCATTCAAGAAATACGGTTAATGTTTGGTTTCGATCGTCCGTCCACGACCTTCAAATCCACGGTCACAGTTGGCGCGGACCCTAGGCGGAAATGCGGCCGAAACGCGACTAATGAATGGAAAAGGGGCCAAACGGGCCCCTTTTTAGCAGGTGTGGCAATTCGGCCGAACCTACTCCAGCAGCGGCGACCAGGCGGGATCCGACGCGAAATTCGCGGTCGGGATCGACTGTTCGTTGCGGCCGGTGAGATCGACGGAAACCAGTTTTGGGCCGCCGGCGGAGTCGCGGAAGAACATCAGCACGCGGCCGTTGGGCGCCCAGGTCGGTCCCTCCTGCTGGAAGCCCGAGGAGAGGATGCGCTCGCCCGAACCGTCGGTCTTCATGACGCCGATCTGGAATTCGCCGCCGGTCTGCTTGGTGAAGGCGACGAGGTCGCCGCGCGGCGACCACACCGGCGTCGAATAGACGCCGTCGCCGAACGAAATGCGGGTCTGGCCCGAGCCGTCGGCGCCCATCACATAAATCTGCGCACGGCCGCCACGATCGGAAGTGAATACCACCTTGCTGCCGTCGGGCGAATAAGAGGGCGAGGTGTCGATGGCGGTCGAGTTGGTCAGCCGGGTGGTCGAGCGGCTTCGCAGATCCATGGCGAAGATGTTGGAATTGCCGTCATCGCGCAGCAGGCTCATGATCACCTTCTGGCCGTCGGGCGAGAAGCGCGGCGCAAAGGTCATGCCGGGAAAGTTGCCGACCAGTTCGCGCTGTCCGGTCTCGATCTGCAGCAGATAGACCCGCGGCTGGCCGCTTTCGTACGACATGTAAGTGATTTCCTGCCGGTTCGGCGAGAAACGCGGTGTCAGCACGATCGAGCGGCCGTCCGAGAGATAGCGCACATTGGCGCCGTCCTGGTCCATGATGGCGAGCCGCTTCTTGCGCGCATTCTTGGCGCCGGATTCGTCGATGAAGACGACGCGGGTGTCGAAATAGCCCTTCTCGCCGGTGAGCCTCTCGTAGATCGCATCGGCGATGATGTGGGCGACGCGGCGCTGATTGGCATCATTGGCGAAGAACTGTTCGCCCGACATCTGTTGGCCGGCAAAAGTATCCCACAGTCTGTATTGGGCGCGGATGCGGCCGTCCGCCTCCTTTGCGACACTGCCGGTAACCAGCGCCTGCGCATTGATCACCTTCCAGTCGTCGAAGCGCGGCTGCGCATCCGGATTGGCGATCTTCTCGATGAAGGCGTTCTTGTCTATCGGTGCGAACAGGCCTGAGCGTTTCAGGTCGGCGCTGACGATATCGGAAATCTGGGCGCCAAGCTCACCTTGAAAATCGGTGATTGCGATCGGCAACGGTTCGACATTGCCCTTGTTGACGTTGATCTCGACGAGTGCTCGCGCCGGCAAGGTGGCAACGGCAGTCATGCCCAGCGCCATGGCTGCAATCGTCAGGAGCGGCTTGAGGATGGATTTCATGTCTTCTCGCTTCTCGTAACTGATTTTGTGGATACCAGGCCTAGAGCCCCAGCATCTCCCTGGGGTCGAAAGTGACTCGAACCTGGGCCCAGATATCATGCTTGCCGGCAGGAACTTGCAAGCCAGCCATGTTTGCCTTCTGGACGGCACGTACCGCACTCTCGTCGAATTGGCGGTTTCCGCTCGATTTTTCGACGGTCGGACGGCCTTCGAGCTTGCCGGAGGCATCGAGATTGAACACGATCACGGCGACGAAGTTTTCCGAGCCCTCAACCCCCACCGGAAGGGTCCAGCTATTGCCCAGCTGATCCGACAAAGTGCCCATTTCGGCCTGCGACAGTTTCTGGCCCTGGGTCTTGTCGGCGCCGAGCGACGCCTGCTGCGTCGAGCGCTTGGCGCCGCCGCCAGAAGGCTTCTGCTTGTCGAGCAGAGCAGTGATCTCACCTTCATTGAACTGCTTTTCCTCGGACTTCGGCTTCGACGAGGCTTCCTTGACCGGCTTGTCGGCGTCCTTGCGGTCCGGAGCCCTCGCGCTTTCAGCCTGCGCCGGTTGCGGCTTCGGCCGTGCTTCCGGAGCAGGAGCGGAAGTCGGAAGCTGCGCTTCTTCCAGAGGCTGCTGATCCGATATGGCTTCGGCGACCGCGTCGGGCTTCACGCGGGGCTTCGGCTCTATGGCGGCGGTCGTGTCCGGCTGCGGTGTTGGTGCAGGCTCCCTCACCGGGGTCGGCTTCGGTTCAACCTGTTTCACCGGCTCGGGCTTGACCTCTTCCTTCGGCTGCGGCGTTGGTGCCACCTCCGTCGCCGGCGTCGGCTTCGGCACTTCCTTCGGTTTCGGCGCGTCCTCGGGTTTCGGCTTCTCGGTCGGCGTCGGAGCCGGGGCAAGGGCCGCTGTTTTCTCCACCGGCTTCGGCTTGGGCTCGTCCGTCACCGGCTTGTCGGTATCAACGCTGTTCTCGCCGATCTTCTGTGCATCTGGCACGATGTCGGGACGCTTGGTCGGCATCGGCGCCGGCTTTTCATGCATCACCGTCTTCTTGTCGCCCTGCAGCGTCTGCGCAATGGCTTCCATGGGAACGATGTCGACCGCTATCGACTCGACATCCGTGGACGGCAGCGCGGCCGGCGCCGACAGGGTGAACAGGCCGAAAGCCAGTGCCACCGTATGCAGTATCACCGATGTGGTGAGGCCGGTCTTCATCGTGCGTCTACTGATCCTGTTGCTGCAGTGAAATCAGGCCGATATTCTTGTAGCCGGCGGCCTGGATGAGGGCCATGACCTCCATCGCGGCGCCATAGTTGGTCGCCTTGTCGCCTCGGATGAAGATGCGCTCTTCGTAGCCGGTCTTGGAAATCGCCTGCAGTTTGGCGACCAGCTCTTCCCTTGGGATTTCGGTCTCCTGCAGGAAAATCTTGCCGGCCGCGTCGATCGAAACGGTGATCGGCTGGGTGTCGGCGTTCATAGCCTTGGCCTTAGTCTCCGGCAGGTCGACCGGCACGCCGACCGTCAACATAGGTGCGGCGACCATGAAGATGATCAAGAGCACCAGCATCACGTCGACCATCGGCGTGACGTTGATTTCCGACATCAATGCATGGTGGCGGCCGCGCCGCCTGTGCCCGCGTCCGCCGCGTCCTGCCATGCCAACCGACATACCCATCTTCTTACCTCAGCCCTTAGGCGCTACTTTTTCATCGATTTGGCGCGAGAGTATGGCGGAGAACTCGTCCGAGAACCCTTCCATCCGCACCGCGATCTTGTTCGCGTCGGATGACAGCTTGTTGTAGGCGATAACCGCCGGAATGGCGGCGAGCAGACCGATGGCCGTCGCCAGCAGCGCTTCGGCAATGCCGGGTGCGACAACCGCGAGACTGGTGTTCTTCGAACCGGCAATCGCCTGGAACGAGGTCATGATGCCGATGACGGTGCCGAACAGGCCGATGAAGGGTGCGGCCGAACCAGTGGTAGCGAGAAAGCCGAGACGGCCCTCCAGCTTCTCCATCTCGCGCGTCAACGCCAGGTCCATCGCCTTGTCGATGCGGGTCTGCAGGCCGAGCGGCGATTTGGCCCCCTTCTCGAAGCTCTTCTTCCATTCGCGCATGGCGGCGACGAAGATCGCACCCATGCCCGTGGTCTTGCGGTCGGCAAGCGTGCGATAGAGTTCTTCCAGCGACTGCCCCGACCAGAACACCTGTTCGAAGCGATTGAGCGACAGACGCATGCGGGCATAGCTGACCAGCTTGTCGACGATGATCGCCCAGGTCCAGACCGAGGCGCAGAGCAGACCGATCATGACCAGCTTGACCACCCAGCTGGCCTGTGTGAACAGCGCCCAAATCGACAATTGCGCTGCCGGATCGGCGAGTGCGGTAGTTTCCATGCTTCAGTCCTTAAGATTTTCCGGGCATCGCTGGCGGCTGGCCCATGGGCATCCCTTGTGGTCCGTTCGCGCTTGGCTTCCGGATTAACCCCAAAATGCACCGTTGGCGGCCTTTTCAGGGCAAATATTGGTGAAAGGAAGGCGCGCGGATTCTTCCAATCTTCATCAATCTCTTCATGAACCGTTATGGTTAAGGATGGGTTAGGAAATATGGCGCGGCGCATTGCCGCGCCCAGCGACGCCGCTGGCCGTCCATCCACAATCGAATGCGTTGCCGATTGGCCGCTCGTTGCCGGCCGGCAGGCCTTGATATCAGCTTGCTCTTGGTAGAAAGGCCGCGATCCATTCTTTCGGAAAGCGTTTCGGCCGGCCGTTGTCGCCGATGATCGCCGCCTCGACCTTTGCTTCGACCAGTACCTCTGTCCCGCGCTTCAGCTGCTGCGCCATGACGATGCGGGCGCCGGAAATATCCTGCGTCGATGTGTCGATGGTCAGAATATCATCCATGCGGGCAGGCGAGCGGAAGTCGATCTCCATGCGCCGCACCACCCAGACGATGCGTTCGCCGTGCTTGCCTTCGTGAAGTTCAGTGTGGTGAACGCCGGCCAGCCTGAGATAGTCCGAGCGGCCGCGCTCGAAGAATTCGAGATAGCGCGCATGGTAGACGACGCCGGAAAAATCGGTGTCGGCATAATAGACTCGCGCTATCAGCCGATGGCCGAATTCCGTCAAGGCTCCGGAAAGCCCGGCAGCAAGCTGCGCCGATTCACCATGATCGTCCATCGCGCTTTCCTTTTTGCCCCCGGCGGGGCACCTGTCTTGCCAAAATCACCAGCGCAGCAAACCGGATGGCACTGTTGACGGCGAGGATCAAGACCTTGATGGCAGCGCTGCTGGTGCTGGCGGCGTCTGCGCTTCCCGGTCAGGCCGCGAGCTTTTCGATGAAGCGCGGCCTCAACCTCGACCAGTGGACGACCTGGGTCGGGGAAGACAAATGGAACGACCGACAAGCCATCCTGCCCTATCCGGAATGGCGCAAGTTCCTCGACGAGGGTGACCTCAAGGCGCTGAAGGCCGCCGGTTTCGACTTTCTGCGCATGCCGGTCGATCCCTCGCCGTTTATGTCGGATCAGACACTGGCGCTGCGTGACGACCTTTATGCCAGCGTGCGGGACTCGGCGCGCATGATCAACCGGGCCGGTCTGAAAGTGATCGTCGACATGCACCTGATCCCGGCCGGCGGCGGCCGCGAGATCGGCATAGGCCAGGTGATGGACGATCCCGCAACCTTCGACGCCTATGTCGAGGTCGTCCGCAAAATGGCGCGCACGCTTGCCACTGAGGACCCGGCGCAGGTCGCTTTCGAGCCGATTAACGAGCCTATCGTCGACTGCGACAGCGATGGCACCAGCCTGTGGCCGGAGCGTCAGCAAAAGCTGTTCGCGGCCGCGCGCGCCTCGGCCACCAGGCTGACGCTGATCCTGACCGGCGCCTGTTATTCCAATGCGGCTTCGCTGGTCAAGATCGACCCAAAGTCGATCCCCGACGACAACATCATCTGGACCTTCCACTCCTACGAGCCGTTCCTGCTGACCCATCAGGGCGCGACCTGGGCCGGCGATTTCATTCTCTATGTTACCGGGCTGCCCTATCCGCTGACCGCGGTGCCGCGCGCCGAGCTCGATGCGACGCTGGATGCGATCCGCGCCAAGATAAAAGCCGAGGCGCCATGGACCAGACGGAACGGCCTGCTCGCCTATCTCGATGAACAAGTCGCCAGCATGGACACGGAGGAAAAGCTGCTCGGCGTCATGGATGCGCCGTTCGAAAAGGTCGAGGCCTGGGCGAAGGCCAACGCCATCAAGCCCGAAAACATCACGCTGGGCGAGTTCGGCATGATCCGGCAGGAGTATGGCAACCCCTATGTGATGCCGCCCAAATACCGCGCGGCCTATGTCAAGGACATGATCGCGCGCGCCGAGGCGCATGGCTTCTCATGGTCGGTGTGGAGTTTTGGCGGCGCCTTCGGCATCGTCGACGCTTTCAACGGCGAAAAGGCCGAACCCGCCGTGATGGATGCGATCCGCTCGCTCCATTCGCCCTAGGGCATGTCGATATTCAGGTCAGGCCGAGGGAAAATGAGGGGTCCGAAAACCGGAACGGAGCGGACTTTGGTCCGTGACTACCGGAAGCGCAGGAACACCTCATTTGCAGGCCGGCATCACCTGAATACCGGCATGCCCTAACCGAGGTCGATCTGCAGGATCTCCGGCCGCATGCCAAAGCGCACCGGCGCGATGCTGAAGCCGAGTCCGCCTGACACGATCAAATTGCGGTCATTCTCGACGACATGGCCATAGGCAAAGCGGTTGCCGAAGCGGGACGGCACCACCGGTGAATAGCCGAACAGCCTGACCTGCCCGCCATGTGTGTGGCCCGACAGCGTCAGCGAAACCCGCCACGGCACTTTCGGGAAAATGTCAGGCTCATGCGCAAGCAGGATGATCGGTGCCTGGTCGGTGATCTTGGCCAGCGTGCCGTCGAGATCGTCCAGGCCTTCAAATCTGTCGCGGCCTGCGGCCTTGTTCGGTAACAGTGCCAGCTGGTCGGCGAGCCCGGCGATCCAGAAGCCGTATCCATCCTTTTGCAGGCGCACGGCGTCGTTCTCCAGAACCGAGATGCCGGATTCCTCCAATGCCTTGCGCGCCACAGTCCCCGCTCCGGCCTGCTGCGCGAAAGGATCGTGCCACCAGTCGTGATTGCCGAGGATCGACAGCACACCAAGCGGCGCCTTCAGTCCTGACAAGGCCGGCGCCCATTCATGGGCCTCCACCCGGTTCGTCACCAGGGACATGCCTGAGAAATAGTCGCCGAGCAGTACGATCAGATCGGGCTTCAGCACGTTCGCATCTTCGACGAGCGAAGCGATCCGCTCAGGCGTCATCCAGGGACGGCAGGCGTGAATATCGGCAAGTGCTACGACGCGCAGCTTGAGATCTGCAGGCCAATGCGGCGGCGTCAGCTGGTAGCGCTTCACATGTGTCAACAGCATCGGCTCGATGCCGACCGCATAGGCACTGAGCGAAGCCAGCGAGAGGAACGAACCTCCGGCGAATTTCAGGAACCCGCGTCTGGTGATCACTTTTCTGGCTCCGACCTTGATCGGAGCAGTTCGCGCCGACATTGCGACGCCCGATACAATCGAGGAATGCGCCTTCACGCTGGCAGGTTTGAGGAGATTCTGCACAGAAATCCGTTCCGAAGAACAAATGTCCGTTACTCTTCCTGGAACAGGTTGATCTGCTGCTGTGCCAGATCCTTTGGCGCGTCGAGGCCGAGATGGCGCCAGGCGTTGGCGGTCAGCACGCGGCCGCGTGGCGTGCGTTGGATGAAACCCTGCTGGATCAGATAGGGCTCGATAATGTCCTCGATGGCGTCGCGCGGCTCGGAGAGGCCGGCGGCGATGGTTTCGATGCCGACCGGCCCACCACCGAAATTGCGCGCGATCATCGAGAGATAGCGGCGGTCGAGTGCGTCGAGGCCGAGCGCGTCGACCTCGAGCCGGGTGAGAGCTTCGTCGGCAATCTGCTTGTCGACGTGGCCGTCGCCGGCGACGGAGGCGAAATCGCGCACGCGGCGCAACAGCCGGCCGGCGATGCGCGGCGTGCCGCGGGCGCGGCGCGCAATCTCAAGCGCGCCGTCGTCGCCGAGCGGCATTTGTAGGATACGGGCGCCGCGGCGCACGATCTGCTCCAGTTCCTCGACCGAATAGAAATTAAGCCGCACCGGAATGCCGAAGCGATCGCGCAGCGGGTTGGTCAAAAGGCCGAGCCTGGTGGTGGCGGCAACGAGCGTGAAGCGGGCAAGATCGATCTTGACCGAGCGTGCCGCCGGACCTTCGCCGATGATCAGGTCGAGCTGGAAATCCTCCATCGCCGGGTAAAGGATCTCCTCGACTGCCGGATTGAGCCGGTGGATCTCATCGATGAACAGCACATCGCGGTCTTCGAGATTGGTGAGAAGTGCGGCGAGATCGCCGGCCTTGGCGATCACCGGACCGGAGGTCGAGCGGAAATTGACGCCGAGCTCGCGCGCCATGATCTGCGCCAGCGTTGTCTTGCCAAGCCCCGGCGGCCCGACGAACAGCACATGGTCAAGCGCCTCGCTGCGGCCCTTGGCGGCCTCGATGAAGACTTTGAGATTGGCCCGCACTGCGGCCTGGCCGACGAAATCGGCGAGCGTCTGCGGCCGCAAGGTCTGCTCAGCATCCTCGCCGCGCTTTTCCGGGGCAATGAGGCGGGGTGAAAGGCTCATGCGGCCTTCCTCGCACAGGGCAAAGGACCGGACAAGCAATCACTCACCGCGCCAGTTCCTTCAGCCCGAAACGAATGAGCTTCGAGGCATCGGCGTCCTCGCCGGCCGTCTTCAGCGCCGCCGCGACAGCATTGGCTGCTGTGTCGCGCGAATAGCCGAGATTGACCAGCGCCGAGACGGCGTCGGTAATCGGCGCCGGCGCCACGCCTTCGCCGAGCTCCTGCTTAAGGCCGATGGTGCCGGAGGCGGTTCCGGCATAGGCCGGCGCCTTGTTCTTCAACTCGGTGACGATGCGCTCGGCCACCTTCTTGCCGACGCCGGGCGCGCGGCTGACCATGGCGATGTCGCGCAGCGCGATCGCATTGGCGAGGTCTGCCGGCGCCAGCGTCGACAGGATGGCCAGCGCCACCTTGGCGCCGACGCCTTGCACATTGCTCATCAACAGCCGGAACCATTCGCGCTCAAGCACCGACTGGAAACCGTAGAGCCGGATCATGTCCTCGCGCACATAGGTCTCGATGAACAGCACCACCGCCTCGCCGGGCGAAGGCAGCGCGGCCAGCGTGCGCGCCGAGCAATAGGCGACATAGCCGACGCCGTGCACATCGACGAGGCAGAAATCCTCCTCGATCTCGTCCAGCGTGCCTTTCAATTTGCCGATCATGCGTGATCCCTCATGCCAGCGCCATCCTGTAGGCGACGCTTTGCCGGTGATGCGCGTGGCAGATGGCGATAGCCAACGCGTCTGCGGCATGTTCGGTGTCGAAAACGGCTTTCGGCAACAGCACCTTTACCATCATGTGGATCTGCTTCTTGTCGCCATGGCCAACGCCGATCACCGCCTTCTTGACGGCATTGGGGGCATATTCGGCCACAACAAGGCCGGCGCGCGCCGGCACCAGCATGGCTATGCCGCGCGCCTGGCCGAGCTTCAGTGTCGCCACCGCATCCTTGTTGACGAAGGTTTGCTCGACGGCCGCTTCCTGGGGCATGGCCGCATGCAGGATCTCGGCCAGCCCGTCATGCAATTGGCAGAGCCGTGTCGCCAGCGCCGCCTTGTCGTCGGAGCGTACAGTGCCGGAGCTGATAAAGCGCAGCGAGTTGCCGAGGCTCTCGACGATGCCCCAGCCGGTGCGCCTCAGCCCCGGATCGATACCGATAATGCGAATCGCTTCCCTCATGCGCGAAGTCTACCTCCGGCGCACAGCGATGTCAGCGAAATGTGAACAAACCGGAAACGGAGGCGTTTAACCTCGAGCGAAAGCCGTGTTCAGCAGCGTGATCTGGTCGGAAACCGGATTGGCGCGGCGGGCGGCGGCAGGCGTCTCGGCAAACGCGCCGCCATAGATCTCTTCGTCCATGCGGCGCACCAGCGCCTGCAGGCGCAGCGAGCGGGTGACGAGGTCGAGGAAATCCTTCGGCAGTTCGCCCCAGCCGACCGCTTCGTCATGCGCCGAGGCGGTGTCGAGACGCACCTTGGATTTTTCCGAAGCGACCTGGTCGCGGGTCATCTCGCCGGAATTTGCCGCCCGCTGCAAAAGCAGCCAGGAGGCGACTTGCATCAACCTTGTGGTCAGCCGCATCGATTCGGCCGCATAGAGCGTCGCCGCCAGCCTGGACAGCTTCTTGGCCTCGGCCCGGCCCTTGCCGTCAAGATACTCGGCTGCCTGTTCGACCAGGCCCATGCCTTCCTGGTAGAGCGGTTTGAAGGATTGGGAGAAAACCCGGCGTTCCGCCAGCTTGATGGTTTTCGCGATGCCCTTCGAAGGCTCGTTCATCGATACGCCCCTGCACTGCCCCGTCGGCTGATTCGGCTTCTCGCCGTCACGCCGGCACCCTAGATGACTGAAGCTTGAAAATGCGCTTCGCCGCCGGCGAAGGCAAGCACATGTTTAACAAACGGTTAACGCCTGCGCAGGGGCGCCAAGCGGACCAAAAGCAGACAAAAAAAGAGCCGCGGATAAGGCGGCTCTCAGGAGTTTAACAGGGAGGCGTCAAACGAAGTGGCTCCAACCACTCGGTAAGAATCCAGATCACTGGATGGACATAGTAAACACCTGTAAAGCTTAATGAACCCTTAACGGCGCGGATATTTCTTGATCGACCGCTGCCCTTCTGTGCCGTATCAGCACAACGGTGCCCTAAGCCTGATCGTCGGCTTGTTCATGCCTTCTTCCACACAGCCGGCAAGGAAATGAAGGCGAACAGCAGCATTGCCGCATAAAACCCCATCGAGGAGGAAGCCAGCACCGGCTCGATCTCCGGATGGCCGGCAAGTTCAAAGTAAAGCCCAATCATCAGTGCGATGCCGCAGATTGCCGTCAGCCAGAAATGCACGACGGCAATCGTCTTTTGCCCGACCGCTGGAAACAGGTGGTAGAAGAAGGCAAACACCGCCGACATCAGCCAGCCCGCCACCATGGTGTGCGCGTGGGTCGGCATCTGCCCATGGTCATTGGAGATCGCCATATGCAGGCCGAGCGCCATGCCGCACAGGGAATAGATGACGGCCAGGGTGAAGAAATTTCGTGCTACGCCTTGCATGGGATACCCTCGTTGGTTGTTGCAGACTTGGTCCGACCGCGCGCGGCCAAAATGGAGCGTCGGTCGCGAGCGGCTTAGTCCCCGCAGGTTTCAGGATCATGCCGCGAAACCAGCCAATGCCGACACGGCGTTTATCCGGCAAATGCCGGGTATTGTGCGGGCTGGCGGTAAAATCCGGCGACGGCGCCACCGCAACAAGCCGGCACCCACGCGGCATCTTCTGGATACATGTACGGAGATAATCCGCCCTCCTTCGGAAGCAGACGCGCGAAAGCAGCGTTTACCCCCGGAACGATGCACAAGGAGCGGCAATGGACTGGTATTCTCTCTTCAAATTCCTGCATGTCATGGCAGCGATCCTCTGGCTCGGCGGCGGTTTCGCCATGCTGCTGGTTTCGATACTCGCCGATCGCGCCGGCGACGACGAGACGCTGATGGTCATGCTGAGAACGACGGACAAACTCGGCTTGCGTCTGTTCGTGCCGGCGTCTATCGCGACCCTGGCTTCTGGTCTGGTGCTGACTTCGCTATGGACCGGCTTCTCCGACCTTTGGGTCGTCATCGGCCTTTGCGGCTACGCCGCCGCGTTTCTGACCGGTATCCTCGTGCTGAAGCCTTCGTTCGAAAAGCTTGCCACAATGCTTGCCGCGGACGGCATGACCCCGGCTGCCATAGCGTTTGGGCGCCGCATGATACGGATCGTCAAGTTCGATTTCGTCATCATGATCGTCGTCGTCGCCGACATGGTGCTGAAGCCGACCGCGCACGACATCGCCACTCTCGGCGCCATGGCGGTCGTGGTCGTTGGTGGTGCATCGCTGACTTTTGCGAGCGCCCCGCGAACCAAACCGGCAGCCGCCTGAGCGGGATTTAGAGCAGGCCGGCGATCCCGTCCCAAAGCAGCTTGACCGCGACCACGGCCACGGTCGCGTAGGTGAAGGGATAAAAAATCTCCGGCCGCATGCGCCGCACCAGCCAGGCGCCGGCGATGGTGGCCAGCGGCGCCAGCGGCATCAGCACGGCCGACGCCGTCAGGTTGGCGGTGTCGAACTGGCCAAGCGCGAAGTAGGGGATCAGCTTCAGCGCGTTGGTGGCGGCAAAGAAGATCGCCGATGTCCCTGACAGCACCTTCGGATCGAGCCGGATCGGCAGCGCATAGACCTGGAAGGGGGGCCCGCCGACATGGGCGACGAAGCTGGTGAAGCCGGCGACGGTGCCCCAGAAGGCGGCGGCGATGCGGTTGGGCGCCGCCGCATGGTCGGAACCGTGGCGGAACTGGAGATAGAGCCAGCGCAGCACGAAGATCAGCGCGACAGCGCCGACGATCAGCCGCACCATCTCTTCGGTGACGAGCGCTGCCGTCAGCCAGCCGAGCCCAATGCCGATCACCGCGCCCGGCATCATGTCGACCAGCATCTTTCTGTCATACACACCCCACCACGTCCACACCGAAACGATGTCCATCAGGCACAGGATCGGCAGCAGGATGGCCGCCGCCTGCACCGGCGGCATGGCCAGCGCCATCAAAGGCACGCCAACGAAGCCGACAGCGCCGCCGAAGCCGCCTTTCGACAGCCCGACAAGTATCACCGCCGGAATGGCGGCGGCATAAAACCACGGATCGGCGAGCAGACCTGACATGAGCTGGAAATGGCTGGAGGGAAGACGGTTGCCCTGCAATAGCCCAGAAACCCTTGCGCCGCGACCGGGAAAATGCCGGGCCGGGTCGATCAACTGTGCGTAAAGCGACGGTTCCGGATTTGCGGCAAGATCGCCGCCGATGCATAAGGGCGCCGTCCCCTCTGCATCAGGTTTTGGCCCCAGGTTTTTGACCCCAGGTTTTTGACTCCAGGTTTTGACAATGAGCGAACCCCACATCCGCCGCGCCCAAGCGGCCGACCTGTCTGCCATCGTAGTCATGCTCGCCGACGATCCGCTTGGCCGCAGCCGCGAGGATGCGACCGAACCAGTCGCCAAGGCCTATCGCGACGCCTTTGCCGCAATCGACGCCGACCCCAACCAGTTTCTTGCCGTGATGACGGATAGCGGCCGCGTCATCGGCACGTTGCAGATCAGCTATCTCGCCGGGCTGTCGCTGCAGGGCGCCTTGCGCGGCCAGATCGAGGCTGTGCGCGTCGTCGCAGACCGCCGCGGCGAACGGCTGGGACAGCGTCTGCTGGAATGGGCGATCGAACAGTGCCGTGAACGCGGCTGCAAGATTGTCCAGCTGACCACCAACAAGAGCCGCCAGGACGCGCATCGCTTCTATGACCGGCTCGGCTTCAAGGCCAGCCACATCGGCTACAAGCTGGAGCTTAATTCAGTGGCGGCGGACGGCGCCGGATCGGCTGCGCCTTGATGATGGCGGTGCTGGTCTCCGCCTTGTCGGCGATGCGGTCGAGAAGCTTGTCGAGCTCGCCGATGGAGCGCACGTAGAGCCGGGCCACGAAACAGTCGTCGCCGGTGACCTTGTCGCATTCGCCGAATTCCGGGATCTCCTCGATCAGCTTCTGGACGATATGCAGCTTGCCCGGCAGTGGCCGCACCCGCACGATCGCCTGCAGCGGAAACCCCAGCGCCTCCGGGTCGATCTCGATGGTGAAGGCGCGGATGACGCCGCGTTCCTCGAGCCGCCGCAGCCGTTCCGAGACGCTCGGCGACGACAGCCCGACCTGCTGCGCCAGATCCTTCAACGAAGTCCGCGAATCCAGGATCAGGATGTCGAGAAGCTTTCTGTCCAACTCGTCCAGCATTTTCATCTCCTGGCAAAAGGGCGGCGCAGGCCTTATTAAATAAGGTGTTGTGCGCTTATCACCTTTCATAAGGCATATAAACCCTCAAGGCGGCATGAGATTATGGCCTCAACAGATAGAGGTATTGTCATGGACAACACGGTACGCGGCACGATCGAGATGACGGCGGCGATGACGATCGTCGGCACGATCGGCTGGTTTGTCGTCATGTCGGGCCAGCCCGTCATGGACGTGGTGTTCTGGCGCTGCGCTTTCGGAGCGGTGGCGCTGCTGATCACCTGCGCGGCACTCGGGCTGCTGCGCGGCAGGCTGACGCTGCGCATTGTTGCCATCGCCGCTCTTGGCGGCGCGGCCATCGTCATCAACTGGCTGTTGCTGTTCAGCGCCTTCTCCCGCGCCTCGATCTCGATTGCCACGGCGGTCTACAACACGCAGCCCTTCATGCTGGTCGGCTTCGGCGCGCTGTTCTTCGGCGAGCGGCTGACCCTGGCCAAGCTGACCTGGCTCGGCATCGCCTTCGCCGGCATGCTGCTGATCGTGCAGACAGGGCCCGATGCGGGTGTCGGTTCCGGCATAACCGGCACGGATTATGTCATCGGCATCGTCATGGCGCTCGGAGCGGCCTTCTTCTGGGCTGTCGCGGCAATCGTCGCCAAGAAGCTCAAGGGCACCCCGCCGCATCTGATCGCGCTGATCCAGGTCTGCGTCGGCGTCGTCATGCTGGCGCCCTTCGCCAACCTCTCGCATTTGCCCGCCGATGCCTGGAGCTGGGCCATGCTGGCCACGCTTGGCGTCGTTCACACGGGCCTGGTGTACATATTGATGTACGCCGCCATCCAGAAACTGCCGACGCATCTGCAGGGGTCGCTGTCCTTCATCTATCCTGTCGTTGCGATCCTGGTCGATGTCATGGCCTTCGGCCACCGGCTGCATCCGGCCCAGCTCGTCGGCGCAGCCGCCATCCTGATCGCCGCCGCCGGCATGAATCTCGGCTGGACTTTGTGGAGGGCCAAATCGCCGGCCGAAAGCCCGCAAGCCGTCAAATGAGCCGCAGAGCGTCGGCTCGCCGGCGATCGTAAACCAAAGCCATCGCATCGATCCCCGCCCGCCTGTTCAAGGCGGGCGCTTTGTTCTATGCCGCAATGCAACCATCTTCGCCCGGCATAGGCGAAACCCGGGATCGAAAGCCATGAACGACGCAACACCCCCCAACCGCTGCCGCATCGTGCTGATCGCACCCAAGGACGCTCCGGCGCAGCGCATTGCGGCTGCCTTCGACGGCGGTGATATCGCTTCCCTGATCCTGCCTGAGAACGGCATGGACGAGGCTGCCTTCCAGGCCTTCGCAGAACAGATCGTACCGGCCGCGCAAGCGGCCGGCATCGCCGTCATCATCGCCGGCGATACCCGCATTGCCGGCCGTGTCCAGGCCGACGGCATTCATGTCGAGGTTTCCAAGGACGCGCTCGCCGAGACCATCGAACACTTCCAGGGCAAGATGATGGTCGGCGCCGGCGGCGCCAAGACGCGCGACGACGCGCTGGAACTCGGCGAAACCAGGCCCGACTACATCTTCTTCGGCCGCTTCGGCTACGACAACAAGCCGGAACCGCATCCGCGCAACCTGTCGCTCGGGCAATGGTGGGCGGACGTGATTGAGATCCCTTGCGTCGTCATGGCCGGTTCCGCCATCGCTTCGGTAGAAGCGGTGGCCGCCACTGGCGCCGAGTTCGTGGCGCTGTCCAGCGCCGTCTTGGCCGAAGGCGCCGATCCGAAGGCGGCGATTGCCGCCGCCAATGCGCTGCTCGACCAAACCGCGCCGCGCTTCGAGGGCTGACGTGCGCCGACATGGACTTCCTCTCGCGGTTCTCGTTGCGGCCTTGATGAGCGGGGCAGCGATCGCGGCGGAGACCGTTCCGCTGCCGCAGCCGAGGCCGGACACCAGCGCGCCCGCCCTCAGCGTGCCGGATGCGATCGCTCCCGATGCGGGTGCTCCAAAAGCCGGTGCCACGGATTCCGGCGTCCATATCGACAAGCCGATCGACACCCCGCTGCCGCAGCCGGCGACAACCGCGCCGCTGCCGTCGGCCGACGCCATCAACCCCGAACGTTTCGGCGCCAAGCCGGCGGACCCCGCCTATGGCGCTTTCCAGCGCGGCCTTTACAAGACGGCCTACAATCTGGCGTTGGTGCGAGCTCAGAATGGCGACCCGGCGGCGCAAACGCTGGTGGCCGAGATCCTGTCGCGCGGGTTGGGCGTGCCGCTCAACCCAGCGGAAGCCGCCAAATGGTATGCGCAGGCCGCCGAGCAGGGGATTCCTGAATCGCAGTTCCAGTATGCGCTGATGCTGCTCGACGGCCGCTACGTCAAGAAGGACGAGAAGGGAGCTTATGCGCTGATGCAGGCCGCCGCCGAGGCCGGCAACCGGCTGGCGCAGTTCAACTTCGCGCAATTGCTCGTGCAGCAGGATCCGGGCGCTGCCGGGCGAGCCCGGGCGGTGCCTTATTATGAGCGTGCCGCGGCGACAGGGCTTGCCGACGCCCAGTATGCGATGGCGCAGGTTTATGCCAATGGCGTCGGCGGCAAAACCCGCGACGATGCAAAGGCCCGCAGCTTGCTGGCACAGGCTGCCAGGCAGAACTACGACACCGCGCAGATCGATCTTGCCGCCTGGATGATCGAGGGCCGGGGCGGTGTTCGCGACCTGAAATCCGGCTTCAACTGGATGAAGCAGGCAGCTGAAGGCGGCAATGTCGCTGCCCAGAACCGGTTGGCAAAGCTCTATATGGGCGGCATCGGAACCGACCCCGACCTGATCCTGGCCGGGGCCTGGTATGTGGTCGCCCGCCGCGCCGGCCTTATCGATCCGGAGATGGACGATTTCCTGCAAGGGCTGACCGACGATCAGACAAAGCAAGCCTTGCAGAAGGCCAACCGCCTGCCCTGACACGCAACGTCACTGTGTATGATCCAGCACGACCTTGCCGAAGGGAGAGCCGTGTTCGAGATGGCGAAAGGCCTGCGCTGCCTCTGCCCATGGGAAGACCCGGTCGATCACCGGCCGCAGCCGATTGACGGCGAGCGCCCGGTTCATCGCTTCGAAGGACTCGCGCGAGCCGACCGGTATGCCGCGTGCTTTCACCTGGCGTCGGAAGATGTCGAGCGGATTGATCACCCCTTCGCTGCCGCCGAGATAGCCGATGACATTGATCTGGGCGCCGCGCGCCGACGCCTTGAGCGACTGCGCGAAACTTTGTGGCCCACCGACTTCGACGATGTGATCGGCGCCGCGGCCATCGGTCAGCGCCAGCACGGCCGACGACCAATCCGGATTGTCGCGGTAGTTGACGCCATCATGCGCGCCAAGCCCCTTCGCCCGGGCAAGCTTCTCATCGCTGCTCGACGTAACAATGACGCGCGCGCCGGCCGCCCTTGCCAACTGCACGGCAAACAGCGACACGCCGCCGGTGCCGAGGCTGAGCACGGTTTCGCCTGCCTTGAGCTTGCCCTCGGTGAACAACGCATGCCAGGCAGTGACGGCGGCGCAAGGCAATGTCGCCGCCTCTACGTCGCTGAGATGCGCCGGCGCGATGACAGCCGCCTGTTCGTCCAGCCGGGCGAATTCGCTCAGCAAACCGTCGATCGGGCCGCCGCGCTGGTAGGAAGGTTCGGCCATGGCGAAGCTGCCGCCGACCCATCGCTGCCAGAACGTGCCGCAGACCCGGTCGCCAACCTTGAAGCGGCTGACCTCGGGGCCAAGCGCGACGACCTCGCCGACGCCGTCGGAAAGCGGCACCAGCGGCAAGGGGAATGTCGTGTGATAACTGCCGCGCGCGATCTCGACATCGCGATAGTTGAGCGCCGTCGCCTTGACCCTGACGATCATCTCCTGACGGCCGGGCTCCGGCATTGGTCGTTCGACCATCTTGAGCTTGTCGATGCCGCCCGGCTTCTGCAGTTCGATTGCCTTCATTGTCGTCGTCCTTTCGTTTGAAAGGAAAATTGCTTGCCAGGCGATGGATTTCAAATTCATAATGTTTACAATGATTATGCTTACGAGACATGGTTCTAGCTATGCTTGAGGAATTGCGCACGCTCGCCCTGTTTGCCAAGGAGGGCTCGATCCAGAAGGTCGCCCGGCGCCTGCCGCTGACGCAGCCGGCTGTGACCCGGCAAATCCAGCGGCTGGAGGACATGCTTGGCACGACGCTGCTCGACCGCCGGCAAAAGCCGCCGCGACTGACGCCGACGGGGCTGGAAGTGCTGGCGCGCGGACGCGATATCATCGCTTCCGTAGAAGCGCTGAAATCCTTCGCCGGAAAGACCGAGCCGGAAGGTCTGTTCCGCCTTGGCCTCGCCCATGGCCTCTCGGACCGCGACATCGCCGGGGCCATCGCCAACGCCGCGGCGGCGTTCCCGAAAGTGTCGCTACGGCTCAAGACCGGCTGGAGCGCCGAACTGATCGATCAATTCGAACGCGGCGAGCTCGATGTGACGATTGTTCTGCGATCGTCGGATAAGCCAGGTCCGGAAGCGCTTGGCACTGAACGTCTTGGCGTCATAGCTGCGTCCACCGTCCCCGATCCGGAAGACGGTGGCCGGACACCCATGCCGTGGGTGCTTAGTCCGGCCCCTTGCGACGCGCGCCAGAAACTCATGTCCGTTCTGGTCGGCGGAAGGCGTTATTTCGAGATCGCGGCGGAGATACAGGATCCGGCCTTGCAGATGGAATGGGTCCGTCGGGGGCACGGCCTTGGGCTAGTGCCGTTGCGTCTTGCAAGGCGCGGACTTCCCGACGGCCTCATGCTGGTCAACACGGAAGATGTCGACCTTTCCTTGCAGGTCGCCGCACTTCGTTCGCCTCATCTCAACCGGCAGACTGAGGCTGCGGACGCCATAGTCGAGGCCGTCGGCAAAGTCATTGCGGCCCAGGTTTGAGGCTACCAGCCCTTGTCGGGCGATCTGGCATCCCTTGCCTCTCCTGCCGATTTGTGGTCTTGGGAGCCCGAAATCGCTTATCCAGCGACCATCCTCATACCAACGGCCAAGCCGTTGCTAGCATCCCGGATCAATCTCATCATGGCCAAGATCAATGGCAACGAAATCCGTCCCGGCTATGTCATCGAGCACGATGGCGGCCTTTGGGTGGCGGTCAGGACCAACACCGTCAAGCCCGGCAAAGGCGGCGCCTACAACCAGGTCGAACTTAAGAACCTGATCAACGGCACCAAGCTCAACGAGCGCTTCCGCTCAGCGGAGACCGTCGAGCAGATCCGGCTCGATCTGAAGGATTTTTCCTTCCTCTACGCCCAGGATGACGCGCTGGTGTTCATGGACACGCAGAGCTACGAGCAGCTCGAGCTGGCGAAGGATTTCGTCGGCGACCGCGCCGCCTTCCTGCAGGACGGCATGATGGTGACGGTCCAGCTCTATGAGGACAGGCCGATCGGCATTTCGCTGCCCGACCAGGTGACGCTGACCATCACCGAGGCCGACCCGGTGGTGAAGGGCCAGACGGCCGCGTCCTCGTACAAGCCGGCGGTGCTGGAAAACGGCATCCGCGTGCTGGTGCCGCCATTCATCGGCGCCGGCGAACGCATCGTCGTCGACACCAACGAACTCACCTACATGCGCCGCGCAGACTGACGCGTAGGCAGGAACAGATACGATGGCACGCTCCGCACTTCTCAATGTCATGGTCCAGGCCGCCATGAAGGCCGGCCGCTCGCTGTCGCGCGACTTCGGCGAGGTGCAGAACCTGCAGGTGTCGATGAAGGGACCGGGCGACTATGTCAGCCAAGCCGACCGCAAGGCCGAGGACATTCTGTTTGCCGAACTCTCGAAGGCACGGCCGGGCTATGCCTTCCTGATGGAAGAGCGCGGCATGATCGCAGGGGACGACGACCAGCACCGTTGGATCGTCGACCCGCTCGACGGCACCACCAATTTCCTGCACGGCATTCCGATCTTTTCCATCTCGATCGCGCTGGAGCGACAGGGCCAGTTGGTCGCCGCTGTCATCTACAACCCGGCAATGGATGAGCTCTACACCGCCGAGCGCGGCGGCGGCGCCTTCATGAACGATCGCCGGCTGCGCGTTGCCGGCCGCAGCAAGCTCACCGACTGCGTCATCGGCTGCGGCGTGCCGCATCTCGGCCGCGGCCAGCACGGCAATTTCCTCGTCGAGTTGCGCAATGTGATGGCCGAGGTCTCGGGCGTGCGCCGCCTGGGTTCCGCCGCGCTCGATCTCGCTTATGTCGCCGCCGGCCGCATGGACGGCTTTTGGGAAACCGGCCTTTCGGCCTGGGACATTGCCGCCGGCCTGCTGCTGATCCGCGAGGCCGGTGGCTTCGTCTCCGACATGGATGGCGGCCAGGATATGCTCGAGGCGGGTTCGCTCGTCGCCGGCAACGAGGTCATCCAGCGCGCGCTGCTCAAGGCGGTGAAGAAGCCGATCTCGGCGCGCTGATCACTTGGCATGCCGGCGCGGCGCGCTGAAGCGCCGCAGTCGCAAAACCGCAATCAAAGCTTGAAATACTGCCCGGCGGCCGCCCAGATAAGGGTGACGCAGGATCTTTATGACGAGCATACCTTCACTATCCTCGCGAGAAGCGCAGCCAGACCAGCCAATTGAAATCCCTTTTGTCGGGCGTTGGCACTATTCGCGTGCGGAGATGATCGCCGATGGCATCGTCCACGCGGTCGGCATCGTGCTGGCAATAGCCGCCGGCTCGGCGTTGCTGGCGCTGGCCGCCTTCCATGCCGGTCCCGGCGAATACATCGCCGCCGCCTTCTTCGTGGTGTCGCTGCTGACTGTGCTGTCGATTTCGCTGACCTACAATCTGTGGCCGGTGACGTCGCCGGCGAAGTGGATCTTGCGGCGCTTCGATCATGCGGCGATCTATCTCCTGATCGCCGCGACCTACACGCCCTTTCTGGCCCAGCTCGACGGCTCGCCGCTGGCGCTGCCGATGATTGTCCTTGTCTGGACCGCTGCTTTGACCGGCATTGCCATGAAAGTCTTCCTGCCCGGCCGCTTCGATCGTCTGGCCATTGTCTTCTATCTCGCCATCGGCTGGAGCGGCGTCGTCCTGGTCAAGCCGCTGGTGGCGACGTTGCCGACGACCTCGATCGCGCTGATTGTCGCCGGCGGCATCGTGTACTCCTGCGGCGTCATCTTCTTCGCCTGGAAACGCCTGCGCTTCCACAATGCCCTCTGGCACGGCTTTGTCGTCACCGGCGCCGGGCTGCATCTTGCCGCCATGGTCGACTGCCTGGTCGTCAACCGCCTCTGAACGGCGTGGTGCGGCCCGACAGTCGGGCAATATTGCCAAGCGCCATTCAATTTGGTCACAATTCCGTTTAGAGTCGCGAATTACGTGATCGGCGGCAATGGAGCGGTTCCAGGGAAGTATGAGCGGCTTCCCGTTCGGAATTGCGTCAAGGCAAATAGAGCATCGGAAACGGGGCACGGATGGCTTTTCTCAGATCCTTCGGCGTGGGCAGGCGTTCTGATGTCCTGATGTACGATCCGCACAAACTGTCGAGCCCGCAGGTCTTCCTCCTGACCATGGTCATCTTCCTGGTCATCGTCGCCTTCATCGCCGCCATCCTCACCCGCCAGATCTCGACCGCTTTCGGGAGCAATCCCGGCCTCAATGGCCTCATCGTCGGCGTCCTTGTGGTCGGCATCCTGCTCGCCTTCGCCCAGGTCGGACGACTGTTTCGCGAAGTGCGCTGGGTCAATTCCTTCCGCGCCGGTTCCGAAACCACCGAGCCGGTGCTGCTGGCGCCGATGAAGGCGATGATCGGCCGCTCCTCGACGGTCGCCTTCTCGACGTCTTCGATGCGCACCATGCTGGATTCGATCGCCACCCGCCTCGACGAAAGCCGCGACACCTCGCGCTATCTCGTCGGGTTGCTGGTGTTCCTCGGTCTGCTCGGCACCTTCTGGGGCCTGCTCAACACCATCGGCTCGATCCGCGAAACCATCGAATCGCTCGATCCCGGCACCGGCGACGCCGCCGCCGTGCTCGATTCGCTGAAGCAGGGGCTGTCGGCGCCGCTGGCCGGCATGGGCACGGCCTTTTCGTCCTCGCTGTTCGGTCTTTCCGGGTCGCTGGTGCTAGGCTTCCTCGACCTGCAGGCCGGCCGCGCCCAGACCCGATTCTATACCGAGCTTGAAAACTGGCTGTCCTCGGTCACCGATCTCTCCTCCGACATCGCCGTCGCCGACCCGGCCAAGACTGAATCCTCCGACGAGATCCGGGTCCTGTCGGAACGGCTGCGCAGCATGCAGGAAAGCGGCGGCGGCTCCAATCCGCGCGTCGCCACCGCCATGGCCAATCTCGCCGACGGCATTTCCGGCCTGGTCAAGAACATGCGCTCCGAGCAGCAGATCATGCGCGACTGGGTCGAGGCCCAGTCGGACGAGCAGAAGGCGATGCGCAACACGCTGGAAAAGATCGCCGACGCGCTAAAGAAACCCGGGGTCCACTAGCATGGCTCTCGCCAGGGGCCGGCGCACCGATCGCCGGATCGACTATTGGCCGGGCTTCGTCGACGCGCTGTCGACGCTGCTGCTCGCCATCATGTTCCTGCTTACCGTTTTCGTGCTGGCGCAGTTCCTGCTCGGCCGCGAACTCTCCGGCAAGGATACGGCGCTCACGCGCCTCAACTCGCAGATCAACGAACTGACGCAGCTGCTGGCGCTGGAGCGCTCGACCGCGCAGGACAAGGACGATTCGCTGGCCAATCTGCAGGCGTCGCTGTCGGCGGCGGAAGCAGAAAGGAGCCGGCTCGAGCAGTTGCTGGCGCAAGGCGCCGGCGCCGGCGACGCCGCCAACCAGCGCGCCGCGGAGCTCGGCGGCGAACTCGACAGCCAGCGCCAGATCAGCCAGCAGGCGCTGAGCCAGGTCGAGATCCTGAACCAGCAGATCGCGGCACTGCGCAAGCAGATCGGCGCGCTCGAGGACGCCCTCAACGTGTCCGAAACGCGCGACCGCGATTCCAACACCAAGATCGCCGATCTCGGCCGTCGGCTCAACGTCGCGCTGGCGCAGCGCGTGCAGGAACTGAACCGGTACCGCTCCGACTTCTTCGGCCGCCTGCGCGAAATCCTCGCCGATCGCGAGAACATCCGCATCGTCGGCGACCGCTTCGTCTTCCAGTCGGAAGTTCTGTTCCCGACCGGCTCCGAAGTGATCAACGATGCCGGCAAGGTCGAGATGAAGAAGCTCGCCGACGCCATCATCGAGTTGCAAAAGGAAATCCCGCCCGAGATCAACTGGGTGCTGCGCGTCGACGGCCACACCGACAACAAGCCGCTGTCCGGCGCCGGCCGCTATCGCGACAATTGGGAATTGTCGACGGCGCGTTCGACCTCGGTGGTCAAGTTCCTGATCGAGAACGGCGTGCCCGCCAACCGGCTGGTTGCGGCCGGCTTCGGCGAATTCCAGCCGCTCGACCCCGCCGACACCGAAGACGCCCGCAACAAGAACCGACGCATTGAACTGAAACTCACCGAACGGTGATTTTCAGTCACGCGAAATTGTTTGCCAGCTCAACTCTAGGGCGAAACGCCAGGCCGGCAAGGCCTGAACATTATCTTTCTTTAATTACACTTCGCGTTTCCGGGCTCCTACTTTGACGCGCAGGGCCGAGAACCGCCGGCGATGCCTCCCATCGCGACGCGACGGAACCGGACGGCCCGCTTCCGGAAGGCGGAGCGAAAGCGCTTGCCCCTTCCATAGCAGGAGGAGACGCACATCATGCGCTCTTTGAAGACTCTCAGGACCGCAACCCTCACGACACTTCTGATCACTGTTCCACTCGCCGGCGCCTATGCCGCCGGACATCACAAGGGCGCCCTCGACGCCAGCGACCCGACCGACATGACCGGTCCGCGTGTGACCGGCCTGATCGAGCAGGTGCGGGGCGTCGAACAGGGCATCGCGGATGCGCGCGAAACCAAGGGCATCTCGACCTCGGAAGCGCAGTGGCTGCATCTGCGTGCGGCGCATATCGGCCAGGCCGCCGAACGGGTCGCCGCTTCGGACCATGGCCGGATCCCGGCCGCGCAATATCACGATCTGCTGCGCCGCCTCGACAATGTCGATCAGAGGCTGATGTCCGACACCGGCAGCGGCTTCATGATCGGTGATGGCTCCGACGGCGGAAATTATCCGAACGGCTGAGATCCGCTCTGATATCTCCAGGAATGAGGAAGGGACTGTCTGACGCCCCCGGATCTGGCTCCGAGGGCGTCTTTTTTGTCACCAGCCCAGCCACAGCGCAGCGAGGGCCAGCACCGCCGGCACGGTCTGAATATAGAGGATCTTCCGGCTGGCAGTCGCCGCGCCATAGAGGCCGGCGACGGCGATGCAAAGCAGGAAGAACACCTTGATCTGGAATCCCGCCGCGCCGAGATGGAGGCCCCAGATCAGCCCGGCGGCAAGGAAGCCGTTGTAGAGCCCCTGATTGGCGGCGAGCACCTTCGATGCGCTGGCGAAGTCCGGCTTGAGGTTGAACGCCCTGTGCCCGCGCGGTGTGTCCCACGCCACCATCTCCAGATAGACGATAAAGAGGTGGATCAGGGCCACCAGCCCGACCAGGATATTGCCGATCATCTTAGTCTCCCCTCCATGGCGGTGTTCCACCGTCAGCCAGCATTCCACGCACCAGCTCACCGGCGCAAGCTGCATAGCCACCTTTGAGGGTTGCCAATCCTGGCGCGTTGGTATCTTTTCCCGCGGTCCAAAACGCGGAACCTGTCATGTCTTTTCAGAAGCTCGATGATCTCGGCCACAAGCTCGAAGCGCTGGAACATGCGCTCGCTATCCTCGGCGCCGACGAGGCGACCCACATGGCCGTCGGCGGCGGCGAGAAGCGCGCCGAAGCCATGTCGTCCCTGGCCGGGATGCTGCATATCAGGGCAACGGCGCCGGAGATCCCTGGCTGGCTCGCCGCCGCCGAACAGGAGGCGCTGAACGAGGAGCAGCAGGCGGCGGTCCGCGAACTGCGTCGCCAATACACCAACCTGACCTGCCTGCCGGTCGAATTCGTCGAGCGCCAGACGGTGGCGCGTTTGCGCTCCGAGCAGCTCTGGCGCGACCTGCGCGCCAAGAATGACTGGGCCGGATTCCTGCCGGCGCTCGAAGGTGTCATCGCGCTGGTGCGCGAGGAAGCCGCCCTGCGCGCCGACGCGCTCGGCCTCGATCCCTACGACGCGCTGATGGAGCAATACGATCCTGGCAACCGCGCCGCCGACATCACGCCGGTGTTCACCGAGCTGAAGACATTCCTGAAGGGCTTCGTGCCGGAAGCCCTGGCCGCGCAGGAAGCGCGACTGGCCAGGCATCCCGTGAAGCCGCTCTCCGGCAGCTATGCGATCGACCGGCAGCGCGAGCTTGGTCTCGCCATGATGGCTTCGGTCGGCTTCGACCTCACCCACGGTTCTCTGTCCGTATCGCACCATCCCTTCTGCGGCGGCGTGCCGAGCGACGTGCGCATCACCACCCGCTACAAAACGTCCGATTTCCTGTCGGCTTTGATGGGCGTGCTGCACGAGACCGGCCACGCGCTCTACGAGCAGAATCTGCCGAAGGCCTGGGCGCACTGGCCGCTCGGCAAGGCGCGCGGCATGGCGGTGCATGAAAGCCAGAGCCTGTTCGTCGAGAAACAGGTCGGCCGCAACCCCGAATTCTGGCGCTGGGCGCTGCCCGTGGTCGAAAAGCATCTCGGCGAAGCCTGGTCGCTCGACGACATCCTGCCGCATGTGCACCGGGTCGAGCGCGGCCTGATCCGCGTCGACGCCGACGAGGTAACCTACCCGCTGCATGTCATCCTGCGCTACGAGTTGGAGCAGGAGCTGGTCTCGGGGCGGCTGCAGGCGGCCGACCTGCCCGAAGCGTGGGACGCCAAGATGCGGGAGTATCTTGGCCTTTCGACCATCGACAACCCAGCCGACGGACCGATGCAGGACGTGCATTGGCCGGGCGCCGCCTTCGGCTATTTCCCGTCCTATACGCTGGGCGCCATGATGGCGGCGCAGCAATGGGCTGCGCTGACGCGCGACCATCCTTCAGCCGACAGCGATCTCGCCAGGGGCAATTTCGCCGCCATCAATGACTGGCGCCGCGACAAGATCTGGTCGCAGGGATCGCGCTGGTCGACGCCCGAACTGCTTGAGCGCGCCACCGGCGAGAAACTGAATGCCGCGCATTTCACCGAGCATCTCCGCAAGCGGTATGGTCCCGCCTGATTGCGGGTTGCTACTCCGCGGCACCCCTGAAGGCGCTTGCTCCGGTTTCGAACTGCAGCTTGGCCAGCCTTGCATAGATTCCGCCCTTGGCGACCAGGCTCTGGTGCGTGCCTTCCTCGACGATGCGGCCGCCATCCATGACCAGGATGCGGTCGGCCTTCAGCACGGTCGCCAGCCGGTGGGCGATGACGATGGTGGTGCGGCCCTGCATCAGCCGTTCCAGCGCCGTCTGCACCAGCGTTTCGCTTTCGGCGTCGAGCGCCGACGTGGCCTCGTCGAGCAGCAGGATCGGCGCGTCGCGCAGGATGGCGCGGGCGATCGCCACGCGCTGGCGCTGGCCGCCGGACAAGGTGACGCCGCGCTCGCCGACCTGGCTGTCGTAGCCCTTGTCGAGCCTGAGGATGAACTCGTCGGCCAGCGCGTCCCTGGCGGCGGCCTCGATCTCGGCATTCGTCGCGCCCGGCCGGCCAAAGCCGATATTGTCGCGCGCGCTTGCCGCAAAGATGGTGACATCCTGCGGCACGATCGCAATGCGCTCCCGCACTTCAGCCGGATCGGCTTCGCGCACGTCGACGCCGTCAATGGCGATGCGGCCGGTTTCTGGATCGTAGAAGCGCAGGATCAGCGAAAAGACGGTGCTCTTTCCGGCGCCCGACGGGCCGACGATCGCCACCGTCTCGCCGGGCTTGACCTGAAAACTCAAGCCGTGGACGGCGGCACGGTCCGGCCTTGCCGGGTAGGAGAAGGAGACGTCGTCGAAGCTGATCGCGCCTGTCGCCTTGGCGGGCAGCGGCAGCGGATTGGCCGGCGGTTGAATCGCCGGCGTCTCGTCGAGTATCTCGGTCAGCCTTTCGGCCGCACCCGCCGCCTGGGCAAGCTCGCCCCAGACTTCCGACAGTGCGCCCAGCGCGCCTGCGGCAAACACGGAGTAAAGCAGGAACTGGCCGAGCGTACCGGGCGACATCGTGCCGGCAAGCACGTCACGCGAGCCGAACCACAACACCGCCACGACCGAGGAAAAGATCATGAAGATGGCAAAGAAGGTGAGCAGCGAGCGGGAGAAGATCGACGAGCGCGCCGCTTGGAAGGCGGCTTCCACCGCGGCCGAGAACCGCCCGGTGACCAGCGTCTCGTTGGTGAACGCCTGCAGCGTGCGCACCGCGCCGATCTGCTCGCTGGCATAGGCGGTCGCTTGCGCCAGCGTGTCCTGCGCCTGCCGTGACCGGCGCCTCACCGAACGGCCGAACGCGACCAGCGGCAGCACGATGAGCGGAATGGCCGCGATCACCAGGCCCGACAGTTTCGGGCTGGTGACGACCATCATCGCCACCGCGCCAAGGCCGAGGATGACGTTGCGCAGCGCCACCGAGGCGGTGGCGCCGACGGCGGATTTCACCTGCGTGGTGTCGGCGGCAAGCCGCGAGACGATCTCGCCCGACTGGGCGGTGTCGAAGAAGGACGGCGAAAGCGTCGTGACATGCGAAAACACGTCGCTGCGGATGTCGGCAACGACCCGCTCGCCGAGCGTGATGACGAAGTAGTAGCGTCCGGCCGATGCCGCCGCCAGAATGGCTGCCATCGCCACCAAAGCGGCGAAATATTCGGCGATGAAGACGGTGCCGGAAGCGCTGAAACCGTGGTCGATCATGCGCCGCACGGCCAGCGGCAGCGCCAGCGTCGTCGCTGCGGCGATGGCGAGCGAAATGAGGGCGCCTATGACCAGTTTGCGGTAGCGGAATATGTAGGGATATAGGCGCCTGAGCGGCCCGAGCGAGCGCCTGCGCCCGTCTTGCTCGCCGCTGATGTCCGCCATGACCGTTTCCTCTGGCCGCTCCAGGTGGGCGCGTTCAATATGCGCCTGCCGTGGCCTTGTGATTCAATTCCGGCTGATGTATAGGCTCGCCGACCGTTTTAGAAGCCGTGGCTTTTCAATAGCTGCGGCTTCGAGTTTTAAAAAGGGGCGCATCGACGCAGGCCGCGGGCCCGTCTGTAGCGCCGCAAGCCAGGAAGCACGACAATGAAGGCCGATATCCATCCCGACTACCACACCATCAAGGTCGTCATGACCGATGGCACCGAATACTCGACCCGTTCGACCTGGGGCAAGGAAGGCGATACGATGAACCTCGATATCGACCCGACCACGCACCCGGCCTGGACCGGCGGCCAGCAGACCCTGCTCGACCGCGGCGGCCGCCTGTCGAAGTTCAAGAAGCGCTTCGAAGGCTTCGGCCTCTAAAGTTTACCTGTATCGCTGAATCAAGAACCCGCCTTTGTGGCGGGTTTTTTTGTTGCCGCCAAAGTCAGTCGCTTCGAGCTAACGCGCCGATACCTCCCGCTTGTGGGGAGGTCGCCCAGGGTCGGGTGCGGTCCGACGCCTCCACCCTGCTGCTTCGAAGCGACCCTTCCCAGAGTGGTGCGAGCCTACCCGTCCACCAATTCCCGCAGCGCCATGCGCTTGTAGGCGGCGACCAGCCTGTCGCCCTCCTGCCGGTCGACCGAGATCGCCAGCCGCACGGCAGCCTCGCCCATCTGCCAAACCAGAAACGCTGTGGTCTCCAGCGCCACCGGATCGGCGCCGGGATGCAGCCGCTTCAGCACCATCGTCAGGAATTCGGCATTCGCCCGGCTGTCGGCGAGTTCGAGCTGGCGCAGCGCCTTGTCGGCCTGGGTGCCCGACCAGATGTCGCGCATCACCGGCTCGGCCAGGAACAGCTGATAGTAGATATCCACCAGCTCCGAAAACGCCTGCCGCAGGCCCTCGGCGTCGACGACATCCTTGAGCGCCGAGGAGATGCAGGCCTGGCTTTCGGCGGTGTATCGCTCGGCCAGCGCCCAGACGATCGCCCGCTTGTCGGGAAAGAACTGGTAGAGCGAACCGATCGACACCGCGGCCCGTTCCGCTACCTCGCCCATGCGCATGGCGTCGCTGCCTTGCTCGGCAATCAGCGCCGAGGCTGCGGCCAGCATGCGCTCGACCCGCTCGCGGCTGCGCTGCTGGGTGGGCGCCCGTCGCGGCGATGCGACCTGCTCCTCAGATGCGGGCGTTGCTGTGTCTTCCATGACGGCCTCCGGTCTCGACAAAATCTGCCAACAAACGGCTTGACTCCCAAAATACGAGGGTTTATCACATTTTGCAAATGTGAGGATTATTCATATTTGTAACAAAGGAAAACCACCATGACCGACACCAAACCAGTCCTGATTCTCGGTGGCACTGGCAAGACCGGCCGTCGCCTCGCCGGGCGGCTGACCTCACAGGGCATTCCCGTGCGCATCGGCTCGCGTTCCGGCAGCCCCCGCTTCGACTGGGAGGTTCCGGCGACCTGGGAGCCTGCCATGCAGGGCGTGGGCGCCGTCTACATCAGTTACTATCCCGACATCGCCGTGCCGGGCGCCGCCGAGACCGTCGGCGCCTTCGCCAGGCTTGCGGTGGCAAATGGCGTCACCCGCATGGTGCTGCTCTCCGGCCGCGGCGAGACCGAAGCCCAGCGCGCCGAAGAGATGGTCAAAGCCTCGGGCGCTGACTGGACGATCCTGCGTTGCGCTTGGTTTTCGCAGAATTTCAGTGAAGGTTTTCTCGTCGAGTCCTTGCGGCAAGGCGAAGTGGCTTTGCCTGTCGGCCCTGTTGGCGAGCCCTTCGTCGATGTCGACGACATCGCCGATGCTGCCTTCGTTGCGCTGACCGAACCGGGTCATGTCGGCCAGCTCTATGAGTTGACCGGGCCGCGGCTGCTAAGCTTCGCCGACGCGGTTGCCGAGATCGCCAAGGCGACCGGCCGCGACATCCGCTATATCAAGATCTCGCATGACGAATTCACCGCCGCGACGGCGGCATACGAACTGCCGCCCGAAATCGCCTGGCTGCTCAACGAGCTGTTCACCGAAGTGCTTGACGGCCGCAACGAGACGCTGACCGACGGCGTCCAGCGTGTGCTCGGCCGCGCGCCGAAAGACTTTTCCGCCTACGCAAATGAAACCGCTGCAACCGGCATCTGGAGCAACTGAGATGATCAAGCTTCTTCCCACCCTCACCATCATCGCCGCCATCGGCTCGGGCGTCGTCGGCGGCGTGTTCTTCGCCTTTTCCAACTTTATCATGGCGGCGCTTGCCCGGCTGCCGGTCCCCCAAGGCATCGCAGCGATGAATTCGATCAACATCACGGTGATCACGCCCACCTTCATGACGGCGCTGTTCGGCACCGGCCTGCTCTGTCTGGTGCTTATCGCCGCCGTTATCATGGGCTGGAGCCAGTCCGGTTCATACTGGCTGCTTGCCGGCGCCGTGATCTATTTGATCGGCAACCCGATCGTGACCATGGTCTTCAATGTGCCGCTCAACGATGCGCTCGCCGCCGTCGACCCGGCCAGCGCCAATGGCGCAGCCGTGTGGGCGAACCATCTGAATCAATGGGTGATGTGGAACCACGTCCGCACCATCAACGCCATCGTGTCGATGGCCTGCTTCATCTTCGCATTGCTCTGAAAGTCGTCAAGCAAGGTAAGCTGTGTTGAGATTCAGGTCAGGTCGAGTCGAAAATGGTGGCTTCCGAGAACCGGAGCGGAGCGTACTCAAGTACGTGTGCACCGGAAGCGCAGGAAGGCGTCATTTGCAGGCCGGCCTCACCTGAATCTCGACGCAGATTAGGCCTTGCGGTCGGAATGGCCTAGATCGCGGTCCGGATCGATGACGTCGCGCACCTGCTGCTTGAGCTTGGCTGCATCGGGAAAGCCGCCGTCGCGCTTGCGGTCCCAGACCAGCACATCGTTGCAGGAAACGGTGAAGATGCCGCCTGTGCCCGGCACCAGCGTCACTCCACCGAGATCCGTGCCGAAGGTGGAGAGCAGTTCCTGCGCCATCCAGCCGGCCCGCAGCAGCCACTGGCACTGGGTGCAATAGGTGATGCGGATGATGTGCAGCTCGCTCATGTCGGATTGAGTTCCGCCAATGTCCTGGTCGATCATGCCGCGCTGAGCTTGGCCATGGTCTCGTCGTCGACCTCGAAATTGGCGTAGACGCTCTGCACGTCGTCATCGTCCTCGAGCGTTGCCACCAGTTTCATCAGCGATTGCGCCCGCTCTTCGTCGACCGGGACATTGTTCTGCGGCTGCCAGATCGGCTTCACCGATTCGGCCTCGCCAAGCGAGGCTTCCAGCGCCTTAGACACTTCGCCCATACTCTCGAACGCACAGTAGATGGTGTGGCCTTCCTCGTCGGACTCGACGTCATCGGCGCCGGCCTCGATCGCCGCGTCCATCACCTTGTCGGCGCTGCCGGCGGAGGCCGGATAGTAAATCTCGCCGGCGCGGTTCCACATGAACGACACCGAGCCGGTTTCACCAAGCGCACCCCCGGCTTTGGTGAAGGCGGCGCGCACGTTCGAGGCCGAGCGGTTGCGGTTGTCGGTCAGCGCCTCGACGATCAGCGCCACGCCGCCTGGCCCATAGCCTTCATAGCGCACCGCTTCGTAATTCTCGGCATCGCCCATCGATGCCTTGTTGATGGCGCGCTGGATGTTGTCCTTCGGCATCGACACCGCCTTGGCGTTCTGAATGGCCAGGCGCAAACGCGGGTTCATCGACGGATCCGGTGTTCCGCTCTTGGCGGCGACGGTGATTTCGCGCGCCAGCTTGGAAAACATTTTCGACCGCACCGCGTCCTGCCGGCCCTTGCGGTGCATGATGTTCTTGAACTGTGAATGGCCGGCCATGGCACCCCTGTCGTCTTCGGCTAGAGCATCCCGAAGCGAGGTGGTCTCACCTCGTCCTCCCGGGTACTCGAATTCAAATTTTCAGAGCCGTCCAAGGTGCAACGCGATGGATGCACGGCGTTCTCTGTCGGAATGGCCGGCTTATAGATAAATCGGCTCAATTCGTCCAGCCGCGCCGGTTCAGTCCTCCAGATCGGACTTCAGCCGGTCGATAATGCTGAGCGCATGGCCGGCATACTGGCTGATCCAGCGGTCGTGGATGTGCTTGATCGGCAGCGCGTTGAGATGGTTCCAGCGCTCTCGCCCTTGGCGCTTTGCCACCACCAGTTCGGCTTCTTCCAGCACCTTGAGATGCAGCATGACGGTGCAGCGATCGATGTCGGGAAACGCCTCGCACAACATGCCGGTCGTCTGCGGCGCATCCTTCAGCCGATCCAGCAATTCGCGACGGCGCGGATGCGCCAACGCCTTGAAAACGTGATCGTCTGCGGTTTGGCTTGACATGTTATGTTTCTATAACATATCGTCGAGCCAATCAAGGAGGAGCTGTGGATATGTCTCTTGGATTCAGAGTTTCCGGGCGCATCGGCAAACCGGTCGCCGAAGTCTTCGACGCCGTCGTCAATCCCAAAAAGCTGAGTGGCTATTTCACCACCATCGGCGGCGCCAGCGCGCCGCTGAAGGCCGGCACCGGGGTGGTCTGGTGGGGCAAGGTGCCCGTCGAAGTCGATGAGGTGATCAAGGACCGCCATATCGTGCTGCGCTGGGATGCCACCGATGCCGAAGGCAAGCCCGCCTACAAGACACGCATCGAGATGAACTTCGAGCCGCTGGACGATGGCGGCACCCTTGTGACCATTGCTGAATCCGGCTGGCCGGAAGGCGTGGTCGGCCTGCAGAAATCCTACCTCAATTGCGAGGGCTGGTCGCAGATGCTGGCCTGCATGAAGGCCTATGTCGAATACGGCATCAATCTGCGCGACGGCTACTACCGCGGCGAGATGAGGGGCGAGCCGGCCAACGAGACAAACAGATGAACAGCGCAACGGAGCCCGCAATGACCGCGAAAATGACAGGTGGAATCAACATCGCCATGAAAGTCCCGTCACATCAGTACGAGGCGACGATCGCCTTCTATCGCGACGTCGTCGGCTTGAATCCATTCACCGCCAAGACGCCGGCCATCGGCTTCGAGCTTGGCCCAAACCGTCTGTGGATCGACGAGGCGCCGATGCTGAGCCAGGCCGAAGTCTGGCTTGAGCTTTTCACCGACAATTCTGCAGCCATTGCGGATCATCTCGCCAAGGCCGGCGTCGTCCGTTGCGACGCGGTCGAGCCCCTGGGCGAAGGCTTTCGCGGCTTCTGGATCGCCAACCCGGCCAGCATCGTTCACATGGTGCGCGAGCCTGACGCCTGGTGAGCGCAAACCGGACAAGGAAAGGAGCATCGATGGAAATTCACAAAACGCCGACTGCCGAAGCCGGCATGCTGATCAGGCGGCCGGTCGCCGAGGTCTTCGAGGCGATCGTCGACCCGGCCATCACCACGAAATTCTGGTTTACCCACAGTAGCGGCCGGCTGGATAGCCGCAAAGAGGTTCGCTGGGAGTGGCGCATGTACGGGGCCTCGGCGATGGTCAATGTCAGCGAGATCGTCGAGAACAAGAAGATCGTCATGCAATGGAGCGATCCGCCGACCACTGTGGTCTGGACATTCACGGAGATGCCCGGCGCCGAAACGCCTGACGGTGCGACCTTTCTTGAGGTCAGCAATTTCGGCTTCGCCGGCACCGCCGACGAGCAGGTCAAGCAGGCGGTCGGCTCGACCGACGGCTTCGCACTGGTTCTTGCCGGCGCAAAGGCATGGCTGGAACAGGGCCTGTCGCTTGGCCTGATCGGCGACCGTTATCCGAAGGGCGTGCCGGGGCGCTAGGATCGCCCCGATCGCCCAGCCTCAATGCCCACCGCTGGATTTCTTCCTTCGCCGCGCCAGCATGTTGAGGCCCTCGACCAGGGCGGAAAAGCCCATCGCGGCGTAGATGTAGCCCTTCGGCACATGATAGCCCATGCCGTCGGCGATCAGCGTCATGCCGATCATCAGCAGGAAGCCCAGCGCCAGCATGACGATGCTCGGGTTCTTGGCGATGAAATTGGCCAGCGGCCCGGCCGCCAGCATCATCACGCTCACCGCCACGATCACGGCGATGTACATGATGGCAATCTCGTCGGTCATGCCGACGGCGGTGATGATCGAATCGATCGAAAAGACGAGATCGAGCAGCAGGATCTGGAAGATGGCGCCGGCAAGCGAGATCTGCAGCGTCTCGCCCATCATCGTATCCTTGTGGTCGTCGGGATCGACGGTGTGGTGGATTTCCTTGGTCGCCTTCCAGACCAGGAACAGGCCGCCGGCAATCAGGATCAGGTCGCGCCAGGAAAAGCCATGGCCGAACGCTGTGAACACCGGCGTCGTCAGCTGCACGATGATGGAGATGATTGCGAGCAGCACCAGCCGCATGATCAGCGCCGCCGAGATGCCGAGACGGCGGGCGCGGGCGCGCTGCGCCTCAGGCAATTTGTTGGTCAGGATCGAGATGAAGATCAGATTGTCGATGCCGAGCACGACCTCGAGGACGATCAGCGTCAGCAACGCGACCCACGCGGTTGGATCGGAAACAAATTGAAAATGCGGCGCAAAGAACTCGATCAGCTGCATGGAGGTCGTCCCCTCTTTAACGATCTAGAGCAGTTTCGTCGCCAGTTAGGTACTTTACTCGACTATATCAATGTCAAGACCAGAAGGATGGCGCGGTTTCTTCGAGCCGCGGCCCGCGACGAAAAGGCGCGATCTTCTCGGTCAGGCCGGTGCGGTCGGAAATAGTGACGCCGACGCCGCACAATGTCGCCGGTCCGGTCGCCGCCTCGAAGCGGCCTTTCGGCACTTTCGACAGGAAGCGGTTGAGCGGCTCTTCCTTGTCCATGCCGAGCGAGGAATCATAGTCGCCGCACATGCCGGCATCGGACATGTAGCCGGTGCCGCCGTTGAGGATCTGGTGGTCGGCCGTCGGCTGGTGCGTATGGGTGCCGATGACGAGGCTGGCGCGGCCGTCGACGAAATGCGCGAAGCACATTTTCTCCGAGGTCGCTTCGGCATGGAAGTCGATGACCACGGCATCGGCCTGCTCGCCCAGCGGACAGGCGGCCAGCTCGCGCTCGCCGGCCTGGAACGGATCGTCGAGCTCGGGATGCATGAACACCCGGCCCATGATGTTGGCGACCAGCACGCGCGCGCCGTTTTTGGCGATATAGACGCCGGAACCGCGCCCCGGCGTGCCCTTGGGGAAGTTGGACGGGCGCAAGAAGCGCTCCTCGCGCGGCGCGAAGACCAGTGCGTCGCGCTGGTCCCAGACATGGTTGCCGGTGGTGACGACATCCGCACCGGCGGCGATGGTGTCGCGAAAAATGTCTTCGGTGATGCCGAAGCCGCCGGCGGCGTTCTCGCCATTGACGATGACGAAGTCGAGTTTGAAATCCGAGATCAGGCCGGGCAGTTGTTCCCACACCGCCGTACGTCCCGATTTGCCCACCATGTCGCCGAGGAAGAGAAGTCTCATGCCCACTTCTATCCAGAGGCACGGACGCTAGGCAAGCGCTACCCGGGCGATTGGCGCTAACGCCGGCCGAAAGTACCACGCTGCTGTTGAGGCGGCTTGGCGCTCGCGCCCGCAACGCGAACTGCCGAAGGCATCATCGGTGACGCCGGCGGTGCGGTGCGTCCGCGCAGCCAGAAGAACCACACGTAAAAAACAGTGAACCCACCAGTAGCGGCCAGGAGCAACAGCCCGCCGCGCCAGCCCTTCATCGCCGCGGTATCGAGGATCGATGGATTGGCAGGGTTGTAATACAACTTCACCGCGTCGCCTTTGGACGCCGTGTAGAGGCCGATGTCCTTTCCCTTGCCGGACCACGTCATCGGTGCATCGTTCGCGACATAGGTGACAGCGACGTTGATGCCTTTCGCGGTGAGGCCATTACCCTGGGCTTCGCTGTAGGAACTGACATCCGTCACTGTGGCAACCGTCTGATGCCAGGCGAACTGGTGGTGCAGGGCCGTTCCGGAAATGTGCAATGCCATCGCGAACAGCGTTACCGCGATGAGGACGAACGGCATCAGCAGGAAGCGTGCGAAGACAAACATGATGGCCGCCATCGGCTCGGACTGTGTTGCCGGAATACTATCCGGCACGTCTTGGAAACGCGTTAAGCGGGATCGCGGTCTTTTAAGCGATGTCGAAGCGGCGCAAACCGCTCTCGGTGAGTATTTCCGGGATGATGACGTCGTGCGCCTCATCCGGCACCAGACCCACCTCCTGGCAATCGAAAGCGATGCCGATCAGTCGTGGCGGCTGGCCCTTGTCGATCAGCCTGGCGATGGCGCGGTCGTAATAGCCGGCGCCATACCCGATGCGATGACCGCGGCTGTCGAAGGCCGCGAGCGGCACCAGCATCACCGCGGGATCGAGAACCTCGGCCTCCGCATGCGGACCGACCGTGCCAAAACCCATCTCGACCATCGGCGCGCCGCGCACCAGTTCGCGAAAGACGATGGTGGTCTTGTCGAGGATGGCCGGCAGGCAAAGCCTGGCCCCGTTCTCGCGCAAGGCGAACATCAGCGGCCTGACGTCGACTTCCGATCGCATCGGCCAGAAAGCTGAAACGATCTGACCCGGCTCGATGGCGAGGTGGTCGCGCGCCGTCTCGGCCATTTCAAGCGCGATCTCCACCCGCCACAGCGGATCGAGCGCATCGCGACGGCCGAGTGCCTCGAGGCGCAACTGCTTTTTCAGGTCTTTGGGAGATGTCATGCGCGGACGATAGAAAAGGTCGGATCTGGGTGACGTTTCATGAGCGACGTTTTCTACCACATCATCCGCCAAACTGGGCGGATAGAGGTAAGTGACGATCCACACAACCGGTGGAGAGAGCGATCCCGGGAACCTACAAAGTAGGTGGGCGCCGTATGAGAAAACCCACGGGTCTTCCCAGGGACAGCTCCCTAAGGATCGTTAAGGCCCCGGGGAAAATGTTCTCCTGCCGGGAAGCGCAGACCGCCAAGCCCAATATAGGCGGCTGGTCGGTCAAGCGCTAGTGACATGAGCCGATGTTTCCATTTCGATCTCACACGCTTTGGTCGCAGCCGGCTCGCCCTTGCACAGGTCAAGCAGCGTCCTTACGCTCGCGCTGACCAACCGAGGAGCAAGTATGCGTTTCGAAGGCACGGCGGCCTATGTCGCCGACAAGGATCTGATGGTGGCGGTGAACGCCGCGATCGCGCTGGAGCGGCCGTTGCTGGTCAAGGGCGAGCCGGGCACCGGCAAGACCGAGCTTGCCCGCCAGGTGGCATCGGCGCTCGGCCTCGACCTGATCGAATGGCACGTCAAGTCGACCACCCGTGCGCAGCAGGGACTGTATGAATATGATGCTGTCTCGCGGCTGCGCGACAGCCAGCTCGGCGATGCCAGGTTCAACGACATCAAAAACTACATCAAGCGCGGCAAGCTCTGGCACGCCTTCGCGGCCGGTAAGAAGGTCGTGCTGTTGATCGACGAGATCGACAAGGCCGATATCGAATTCCCCAACGACCTGCTGCAGGAACTCGACCGGATGGAGTTCTTCGTCTACGAAACCGGCGAAACGATCCGCGCCGCTGTGCGCCCCATCGTCATCATCACTTCCAACAATGAGAAGGAACTGCCCGACGCCTTCCTGCGCCGGTGCTTCTTCCACTACATCCGCTTTCCCGATGTCGACACGCTGCACAAAATCGTCGACGTGCACTATCCCGGCATAAAGCAGAATTTGGTGCGTGCTGCCCTGACCCAGTTCTACGAGATCCGCGATGTGCAGGGGTTGAAGAAGAAGCCGTCGACCTCCGAGGCGCTCGACTGGATCCGCCTGCTGGTCGCCGACGACATCGCACCCGAGGATCTGCGCGCCGACCCCAGGAGCGCGCTGCCGAAGCTGCACGGCGCACTGCTCAAGAACGAACAGGACGTGCATCTGTTTGAACGCCTGGCCTTCATGGCCAGACGGCAGGGGTGAGGATCGAGGGTTGGCTGACAGCTACGGGCGGCTTTGGCCGCTTACTCCGCGGGAGCAAACCCTCTCTCCTGCGGCGCGACGCGCTTCGGCCCGAAGATGACGAAGCCGATGACCGACAGGGCGAGAACGCCGATCCCGCAATAGAGCATGACCCAGCCGAAACCATTGACCAGCGCGGCATGCACGATGGCGCCGGATGGGTCGAGGGCTGCGAGCTTCGGCGTCCCCTGCGCAAGGCCCTCCAGATTGCCGGTGGCGACCCTTTCCGCCAGTGCCCGCAACTCATCCGGCTCCAAAGCCGCGCCGAGTGTGGCCCGCAGGTGGGAAACGATACCTTGCGTCAGCAGCAGGCCGAGCACCGCGATGTTGATAGCGAGCGTGATCAGGCGTGCGCTGATGTCGATGCCGGACGCCATGCCGGCACGATCCGGCGATACCGCGCCGGTCGTGGTATTGGTGGTCGGCGAATTGGTGAGACCGATGCCGATGCCGGCAATCAGCGTGCCGGGCAGCATGGTCAGCCAGGTGGCGCCCTCGAGCCTGGAGCCGATCCACATGGCGATGAAACCGATCCCTAGCGTCAGCAGACCGAGCGGGATGGCAATTCGTGCCTGATAGCGCGCGCGAATGCGCTCGGCGATCGGCGGCATCACCATGAAGGGCAGCGTGTAGACGAGCAACAGCAGGCCGGTCGTCGTGCTGTCATAGCCGAGAACGCCCGAATAATAGATCGGCAGATAGATGATGAACGGCCAGTAACTGAAATTCATGCCGATGGCGCCCATGATCGCGCCGGAAAACTGGCGGATGCGGAACGCGGAGAAATCGAACATCGGATAGGGATTGACCCTCTCGGCCACAAGGAAAGCGATGAACGCAGCCACGGAGGCTGATATCACGCCGATGCGGGCGCTGGTCCCGAGATCCGCACCTTGCGTGATCAGATAGGAAAAGCCGAACACCGCCGCCGACAGCGTCAGCATGCCGGCCCAGTCGAGCTTCTGGGCGTTGTGATCGCGCGATTGCGTGACACCGGCGCCGATAAAGGCGAGCGCCAGGATCGCCAGCGGCACGTGGATGAGGAACACCCATTGCCAGTTCGACAGCGCCACGATCAAGCCACCGATGGCGGGCCCGAAACCGAGCCCGATGCCTGAGACGACGCTCCAGGCGACGAAAGCCTTGCCGCGTTCGCGGCCGTCCTGGAACTGGTGAGACAGCACGGCGACGCTGCAGGTCAGCATCGCGCCGCCGGCGAGGCCTTGCAGGAAGCGGGCGGCTATCAGCAGTGCAGCACTCGGAGCCAGGCCGCACAGCAGCGAGGCGAGGCCGAAGGCGACGGTGGTGATCACCATCACGCTCTTGCGGCCGAAACGGTCGGCCAATGTCCCTGTCGCCATCAGCACTGTCGTGCAGGCGATGGTGTAGGCATTCATGATCCACTGCAAATCCCTGAAATTGCCGGCGAGCACGCTTTCCAGTTTCGGCAGGATCACCGGCACGCTGGAGATTTCGAGCCCGAACAGCAGCGACGCCAGGCACACGCCGGTGAGCGCTATGGTGTTTCGTTGAATTGGCATATCGATCTCTTTCCATCCGAGCATGAGGCGCTCTTCAAACCGCGACCAGTTTGAGATAGAGGAGACTCGACCATGAAAAAAGGCTATGCTCGGCTATATCAGAAATGACAAAACGGAATGATCGGCCCAATGGAGTGCTGCGATGACCAGTCTTGATGTGGACGCCGTACGAACCTTTGTGATGGTGGCCGATCTGCAGAGCTTCACCCAGGCGGCATCGGCGCTGGGCAGCACGCAGGCGACGATCAGCGTCAAGCTGCGCCGCCTTGAGGAGAAGCTCGGCGCGCGATTGATTGAAAGAACGCCGCGCCGCGTCAGCCTGTCGGCACGAGGCGCCGTCTTCCTCCCCGCCGCGCGTGACTTCCTTGCCGCGCACGAGCGCGCCATGGCGGAGTTTGCGTCAGCACCGTGCCGGCTTGCGCTCGGCTTTGTCGATCATGCCGCCGGTCCGGCGCTGTCCATTCTGATTGCCCAGCTCCATGCGCACGATCCATCGCTGACGCTCAGTTTGAGGATCGATACCAGCACGGTGCTCAAGGAAGCTTTCGATCACGGCGAGCTCGATGCAGTCATCGTGCACCGCGAAGGCGACAGCCGTCCTGGCCGGACCTTGTCGCGCAACCACTATGGCTGGTTCGCAGCACCTTCCTTCGAGTGGCAGCGCGGAACGCCGTTGCGCCTCGCGCTCTTAAGCACCGTGTGCAACTGTCCGGATCGTGTGCGGGCGGTCGAGGCGCTGGACAAAGCAGGCATCGCCTGGGAGGAGGCCTTCGTCGGCGGCGGCGGCGCGGCCGTCAACATTGCGATATCGGCGGGCTTTGCCGTTTCGGCGCTGGCTCACTGCGTCGCTCCGCCCGGCCTGATCGAGGTTGGCCGCAAGCTCGGCCTGCCGTCGCTTGACCCCTCCGAAGTGGTCCTGCATTCGCACAATCTGGCGCCGCGGGCGCGTGACGCGCTGCAAATGCTGGCGACCGCATTTCGCGAGTACAATTCGCCGGTGGATTAGGCGATGGTGTTTCCGATCTGATTCCGCCGGAATCCGATAAGGCTTTGGAGGAACCGAAATGACGGAGATCACCGTCCGTCCGCTGGCGCTGGCCGACCATGCCGACTGGCGGCGGCTGTGGACTGCCTACCTCACCTTCTACGAGACCAAGCTGCCGGACGAGGTCTACGACATCACCTGGAAACGACTGTTCACGGAAGGTGAATTCGAACCGAAGGGGTTTATCGCCACGCTCGACGGCAAGGCGGTCGGCCTGACCCATTATCTCTATCACCGCTCCGGCTGGTCGGAGAAAAACAACTGCTACCTGCAGGACCTGTTCGCCGACCCTGATGTGCGCGGCAAGGGCATCGGTGCGGCCCTCATTGAAGCGGTCAAGCAGGAAGCCGGCAAGATCGGCGTCAAGAACGTCTATTGGATGACCCACGAAACCAACGCCACAGCGCGCAAGCTCTACGACCATGTCGCGCGGCGGACAGGTTTTATCGAGTATGATCTGCTATGATGCGAGCGCGATCGAAATAACGCGGAAGGAGCCGAATGATCCGCTATGTCGGAATCGTGGATGGCAGTGACGGCGTTTGGGGAGTGCGGATGCCCTATCTCGCCGGCTGCCACGGGGCCGGCGCAAACCCGGCTGAAGCGATAGCCGATGCCGCGTCGGCTATGCGCGAATGGGGCGGAAGCCCGCATCGCAAAGCACTTGCCCATGCCCAACCCACGTACTGTGGCAAATCTTCTGCAATCCGGCGAAATCGACAGTGCCCGTGGCGACTCCGCCGTGACCGTTCGGCATAGATAACGGCCAACCATGTTCCTCCCCTTCTTTCTCGAACTAAAGGCCGCGCGGGTTCCCGTTTCGCTCAGGGAATATCTGTCGCTGCTGGAAGGGCTGGAGGCCGGGCTGGTCGACTATGACGTCCAGGGTTTTTACTACCTCGCCCGCGCCGCGCTTGTGAAGGACGAACGCCATATCGACCGCTTCGACCAGGTGTTTGCGCATGTCTTCAAGGGGATCGAGGCGCTCACCGGCCCCGATGCCGTCGGTGTCGCCAACATCCCTGAGGAATGGCTGCGCCGGCTCGCCGAAAAGCACCTGACCGAGGAAGAGAAGAAACTGATCGAGGCGCTCGGCGGTTTCGACAAGCTGATGGAGACACTGAAGCAGCGGCTGGAGGAGCAGAAAGGCCGCCACCAGGGCGGCTCGAAATGGATCGGCACCGGCGGCACTTCGCCTTTCGGCGCCTATGGCTACAATCCCGAAGGCGTGCGCATCGGCCAGCATGAAAGCCGCAATCGCCGTGCGGTGAAAGTCTGGGACAAGCGCGAGTTCAAAAATTTCGACGACGCCGTCGAGCTCGGCACCCGCAACATCAAGGTGGCGCTGAAGCGCCTGCGTCGCTGGGTGCGCGAGGGTGCGGAGGAAGAGTTCGACCTGCCCGGCACCATCCATGCCACCGCCGAGCACGGCTATCTCGACGTGCAGACGCGCCCCGAACGGCGCAACGCCGTGAAGCTCTTGATGTTCTTCGATGTCGGCGGCTCGATGGACGACCACATCAAAAGCATCGAGGAGCTGTTTTCGGCCGCCCGCGCCGAATTCCGCCAGCTCGAATATTTTTACTTCCACAACTGCCTTTACGAGGGCGTCTGGAAGGACAACCGGCGCAGGCATGCCGAGACCATCCCGACCTTCGATCTGCTTCACAAATACGGCCCCCACTACAAGGTGATCGTCGTCGGCGATGCCTCGATGAGCCCTTACGAGATCGCGCATCCCGGCGGTTCGGTCGAGCATTGGAACACGGAAGCCGGCAGTGTCTGGCTTGGCCGCCTCATCCAGCAATGGCCGAATGCGGTCTGGCTGAACCCCGAAAATCAGAAAAACTGGGGCTTCACCCATTCGATCGCGATGATCCGCGATCTCTTCGGCGGCCGCATGTTCCCACTGACGCTGGCCGGGTTGGAAGCCGCGACCAAGCAGCTTTCACGCTAGCATTGAGGATTCGAGCACATCTCGGTGCTGGGCAGACATGTAACAAATGCCTATGTTGGGACGAAAACAGATTGCAACCAACAACAAGCCGCCAAGGCTGAGGAGATCAAATGGACACCCACACCCACACCTACCCCGTTACCCGCACCGACGCTGAATGGCGAGCCCGGCTGACCCCGGAGCAATATGCCGTCATGCGCGGCCACGGCACCGAACGGCCCGGAAGCTGCGCGCTGCTCTACGAAAAGCGCGCCGGCACCTTTTCCTGCGTCGGCTGCGACCAGCCGCTGTTCGAATCCAAGCTCAAGTTCGAGAGCGGCACCGGCTGGCCGAGCTTCAATGATCCGGTGCCCGGTTCGGTCGAAAACACCGTCGACCGCAGCTACGGCATGGTCCGCACCGAATGCCACTGCGCCCGCTGCGGCAGCCATCTCGGCCATGTCTTCGAGGACGGCCCGCCGCCGACCGGCCTGCGCTATTGCATCAACGGCGTGGCGCTGAAATTCGAGCCGGCGGCTTAAGCCGCAGCTTGACCACCATCTTCAAAGGGCGGCTTCGGCCGCCCTTTTTCGTGTCAATCTTCTCAGACAACCACCACCAGGATCAGCCAAAGCGTAGCCCCGAGCGTCATCAACGAAGCCTTGGCGCCACTGGATTTTTCCGTGGTTCGCCAGACGGCAAAGGTCAGAAAGATGTTGTAGGGCACGGGCGCGAAATGCACCGCCAGGACGACGGCGAGCGGCAGCTTCAAGCCGAGCAGAATGAGCGCGGCCACCGACGAGGCGATGTTGATCGCCGTGCCGACAAGGACTAGATCGCGCCAGAACAACCGCTCGACCGGCACCGCGCCTTGCCAGCGCGAGCCGAAGAAGGATCCGATGCTTTGCACCAACACCTGATAGCTATCCCTCTCCCAGCACGTCGGTGACGGCGCGCTCGAAGCGCGAGCATTCCGTCACCAGCCAGTCGGCCATGGCCGGCCAGTTGTCCTCGGCATAGCAGTTCACCCGCCACATCGAATTGATGCCGAGGCCCTCGCAGCTCTGCTCCGGCCTGAGCTTCAGCCAGTCTTCGATTGCCGGTTGGAGCGGCTTCAGCCGCGACCAGACCCCGGTCGCGCCGAACTTCTCGTTACGGCCGAAAAAGACGCCAACTTGGCTTTGCGCCGGCGCGACATACATGGACAGGACCAGAGCGAAGTCAGGCAGCCCGCGCTGCCAGAACCAGGGTCCGCGCCGCGCCATGGAAGCGCGTTCCTCCGGATGCCGTTCGGCGAACAGCGCCCAGAAGCTGCGTTGGCGGAATTCAGAGGCGCGGCGGGCGCCGAAGTCGAATTCGCTCATGGTTCGATGCCCGTTCCAGCATCATTCCTTGGCCCGAGACTGTTTCGAAATTCGCTCCGGCGATATCAGCCGGAGTAGAATTTCCAGACAGCCTTACACCATGCCGAGCGCGGCCTTGTAGAGATCGAGGATGGTTTCCTCTTCCTGGCGCTCGGCCTGGTCCTTCTTGCGCAGCCGGATGATCGACCGCATCGCCTTGGTGTCGAAGCCGGTGCCCTTGGCCTCGGCGAACACTTCCTTGATGTCGTCGGCGATGGTCTTCTTTTCTTCCTCGAGCCGCTCGATGCGCTCGATGAAGGCGCGCAACTGGCCGGCGGCAACAGTCTGGCTGGTATCTGTGATGTCGTCGGCCATGTTTTTTCTCCGCTTACTTTTTAAGCACCGCGATTCTGGCGCGGTAAATTGGGAGCGGGTTCGATGCCCGAGCAGGCGCGGCGGGTCAAGCCATTATCGATGCTCCATCAACGGCTGCTGCCAGCCGTCCCAGTGTGATGGATCCGCGCGTCAGCCAAACGCGATCAACAGATCCTTCGCATCGATCTGATCGCCGGCCTTGACCAGCACTTCGGCCACTGTGCCGTCGCGCTCGGCATGCAGGGCCGTCTCCATCTTCATGGCTTCGATCGACAACAGCACGTCGCCGGCCTTGACCGCTTGGCCGGCGGCAACCGAAAGGGCGGAGACCACGCCCGGCATCGGCGCGCCGACATGCGCCTCGTTGCCGGGCTCGGCCTTGCGCCGAGCCTTGGCCGCCGAGGCGCCATGCGCCCTGTCCGGCACCCGGACACGGCGCGGCTGGCCGTTGAGCTCGAAGAACACGGTGACCATGCCCTTCTCATCGACGTCGCCGATCGCAAGGCAGCGCACCACAAGCGTCTTGCCTTTTTCGATGTCCAGGAAGATCTCGTCTTCGGACTTCATGCCGTAGAAATAGGTCGGCGTCGGCAGCACACTGACCGGCCCGTAGGTTTCCTGCGCGGCGGCGAAGTCGGTAAACACCTTCGGATACATCAGCCAGGAGGCGAATTCGTACTCCGAGAGCTTGCGCTCCAGCTTCTGCTCGATCTCCTTGCGGCTGGCCTTGAGGTCGGCTGGCTTGAGCAGCGAGCCCGGCCGCTCGGTGATCGGCTTGCTTTCCTTCAGTGCCTTCTTCTGCAGCTTCGCAGGCCAGCCGCCGGGCGACTGGCCGAGATCGCCGCGCAGCATCGAGACGACCGAGTCCGGGAAGGCGATGTCCTTGGCCGGGTTTTCGACGTCGGCAACGGTCAGATCCTGGCTCACCATCATCAGCGCCATGTCGCCGACCACCTTGGACGACGGCGTCACCTTGACGATGTCACCGAACATCAAATTGACGTCGTGATAGGCTTGTGCCACCTCGTGCCAACGCGTTTCCAGCCCGAGCGAACGCGCCTGCTCCTTGAGGTTGGTGAACTGGCCGCCCGGCATTTCGTGCAGATAGACTTCCGAGGCTGGCCCCTTGAGGTCGCTTTCGAAGGCGGCATACTGGTTGCGCACCGCTTCCCAGTAGAAGGAGATTTTGCGGATCCATTGCGGATCGAGGCCGGGATCGCGCTCGGTTCCCTTCAGCGCCTCGACGATCGAGCCCAGGCAAGGCTGCGAGGTGTTGCCGGAGAAGGAATCCATCGCCGCGTCGATGGCGTCGACGCCACTTTCCACGCCCGCCAGCACCGTCGCCGCCGACAGGCCTGACGTGTCGTGGGTGTGGAAATGGATCGGCAGGTCGGTGGCTTCGCGCAGCGCCTTGAACAGCACGCGGGCGGCGGCAGGCTTCAAAAGCCCGGCCATGTCCTTGACGGCGATGATATGGGCGCCGGCTGCCTGCAATTCTTTCGCCAACCCGACATAGTATTTAAGGTCGTATTTGGCGCGCGCCGGATCGAGGATGTCGCCGGTGTAGCAGATCGCCGCTTCGACCAGCTTGCCCTCCGCGCCCACCGCGTCCATGGCGACGCGCATATTCTCGACCCAGTTCAGGCAGTCGAAGACGCGGAACAGGTCGACCCCACCGGCCGCTGCCTGGCTGACGAAATGTTGCACGACATTGTCGGGATAGTTGGTGTAGCCGACGCCATTGGCGCCGCGCAGAAGCATCTGCAGCAAAAGGTTGGGGGCCGCTTCGCGCACTTTGCTCAACCGCTCCCACGGATCCTCGGTGAGGAAGCGCATGGCGACGTCGAAAGTGGCGCCGCCCCAGCATTCCAGCGACAGCAGCCGCGGCAGCGCGCGCGCATAGGTACCGGCAATGCCGGCAATGTCATGCGTGCGCATACGGGTGGCGAGCAGCGACTGGTGACCGTCGCGCATCGTCGTGTCGGTGACAAGCACCTCTTTTTGCTCACGCATCCAGGCAGCGAATTTCTCCGGCCCCAACGCGTCTAGCTTCTGCTTGCTGCCATCAGGCACATTGCCGTTGAGATAGGGCACGACAGGCGCTGCCGCATCGGTCTTGGGCATCGGTCGGCCGCGGGTTTCGGGATGGCCGTTGACGCTGACGTCGGCCAGATAGTTGAGCAGCTTGGTGGCGCGGTCCTGCCGCTTCACCTGCGCGAACAGCTCCGGCGTCGTGTCGATGAACCTGGTCGTGTAGGAATTGTCGGCGAAGCGCGGGTGGTTGATGATTGCCTCGAGGAAGGTGAGGTTGGTGGCCACGCCGCGGATGCGGAACTCGCGCAGGGCCCGATTCATGCGGGCGATCGCCTCGGCCGGTGTCGGCGCCCAGGCAGTCACCTTCTCCAGCAGCGGATCGTAGAAGCGGGTGATGACCGCGCCCGAATAGGCGGTGCCGCCGTCGAGGCGGATGCCGAAACCGGCGGCTTCGCGATAAGCGGTGATGCGGCCGTAGTCCGGAATGAAACTATGCTCCGGATCCTCGGTCGTTATGCGGCACTGCAGCGCGTGACCGTTCAACCTGATATCGGCCTGCGCCGGCACGCCCGACTCTTTCGTGCCGATGGCAAAGCCGTCCAGTATGTGGATCTGCGCCTTGACGATGTCGATGCCGGTCACCTGCTCGGTGACGGTGTGCTCGACCTGGATGCGCGGATTGACCTCGATGAAGTAGAATTTGCCGGTGTCGGCGTCCTGCAGGAATTCCACCGTACCGGCGCCGATATAGCTGGTCTCGCGCGCGATCTTGAGCGCATAGCCGCAAAGCTCCTGGCGCAATGCCTCGCCAAGATAGGGCGCCGGCGCCCGTTCGACGACCTTCTGGTTGCGGCGCTGGATCGAGCAGTCGCGCTCGAACAGATGTACAGCGTTGCCATGCGTGTCGCCGAGCACCTGGACCTCGACATGGCGAGCGCGCTCGATCAGCTTTTCGAGATAGACCTCGTCCTTGCCGAAGGCGGCCTTCGCCTCGCGCTTGCCTTCCATCACCTCGCGGGAGAGGTCGGCTTCCGCGCGGATGGCGCGCATGCCGCGCCCGCCGCCGCCCCATGATGCCTTGAGCATCACCGGATAGCCGACTGTCTTGGCGAGCTGCTTGACTGCTTCCATGTCGTCCGGCAGCGGTTCGGTTGCCGGCACCACCGGCACGCCGACCTCGATGGCCAGATTGCGCGCGGCGACCTTGTTGCCGAGCCGGCGCATCGTGTCGGGCTTCGGCCCTATGAAAGTGATGCCGGCCTCGGCGCAGGCATCTGCGAATTCAGGGCTTTCCGACAGGAGGCCATAGCCCGGGTGGATGGCGTCGGCGCCGGACAGTCTGGCGACCCGGATCACTTCCTCGATCGACAGATAGCTTTCGATCGGCCCCATGTCCCTGGCCAGATGCGGCCCGCGCCCGACCTGGTAGCTTTCATCGGCCTTGAACCGATGAAGCGAATATTTGTCCTCCTCGGCCCAGATCGCCACGGTTTTGAGGCCGAGCTCGTTGGCCGCGCGAAAGACGCGGATGGCAATTTCGGACCTGTTGGCGACGAGGATCTTCGTGATGGCCAAGGAAGGAGGCTCCGGACAGGGAGGATGGGGCGGAGGCATGATTAACGCGAAAATGCTGCAGTGCAACCAAAATCGAGGAGAGATTAAACCGATTTAAATGCGATTCTAGCACCACGGCTCGAAAAGCTGCGTGCGATTGGCGCCGCGAGGTGACGCTAATTGTCGTGCCCGCACAAATTCGACCCCGGCTAACGGCTTGTCCAGCCACCCTCGCTGCCGCCCTGTCACCAACAAAAATGCCCGGCGCGAGCGCCGGGCATTCCATAGAGCTGCGTTCCGAATTACGACTTGGGGAACCAGGAGATCTTGCCGTCCGGACCCTTCTTCCATTCGTACATGATGTAGCCCGGGAGCTTCGGATCGCCCTTCGCGTCATAGGCGAGATCGCCCAGAACGGTCTTGAACGGGCCCTTCTCGTGCAGCGCCTTGGCCACTTCCACGGGGTCGTTCGACTTGGCCACGGCAGCAGCCTCGGCGATCACCTGCATGGCGGCGTAGGAGTAGAGAGTGTAGGCTTCCGGCTCGAAGCCCTGAGCGCGGAACTTCTCGACCAGTGCCTTGTTCTCGGGGATCAGGCGCGGATCGGGACCGAAGGTGTTGAGCGTGCCGATAACCGCATCGCCGGCGATCGCAGCCAGCTCGTCGGTGACGATGCCGTCGCCCGACATCAGGGTAGCCTTGAGGCCCTGGTCAGCCGACTGGCGGATGATCAGGCCGGCTTCGGTGTGCAGGCCGCCCCAATAGATCAAGGTGACGCCGGCGTCCTTCATCTTGGCGATCAGCGCCGAGAAGTCCTTGTCGCCGACATTGACGCCTTCATACATGACTTCGGTCAGGCCGGCTGCGTTCATCGCCTTCTTGGTCTCGTCGGCAAGGCCCTGACCATAGGGGGTCTTGTCGTGGATGACGGCAACTTTGGCGTCCTTGAAGTTGGTCGCGATATAGCCGCCGGCGATGCCGCCCTGCTGGTCATCGCGTCCGCAGGTGCGGAACACGTTCCACAGGCCGCGCTCGGTGAATTTCGGGTTGGTCGCCGCAGGCGTCACTTCGACGATGTTGTTGTCGACGTAGACTTCCTGCGAAACCGGGATCGAGACGCCCGAGTTGAAGTGGCCGATCACGAACTTCACGCCGTCGCCGACGAACTTGTTGCCGACCGAAATGCCCTGCTTCGGATCCGAGACGTCGTCGCCGACTTCGAGCTTGATCTGCTCGCCGTTCATGCCGCCTGCTGCGTTGATGTCGGCAACGGCCGCTTCCGCACCCTTCTGCAGCTGCGCACCGAAGGCCGCATTCGGACCGGTGATCGGACCTGCGACGCCGACGATAACGTCAGCCCATGCATTGCCACCGAACGCGACAAGCGCGGTCAGGGCAACGGCGGACAAAAGTGATTTCTTCATTTAAACGCTCCCATTTACGAGGTGGGCGTGGATGAAACTTTCATGCGATGCCCACCCTTATCGCAGAAAGCGTACTTTGCCGATTTTCAGGCCCTTGTCACGCCGATTCATCCCCGGAACGGCGTTAATGATGAACGTCAACCTTTCGGTTTCCAGCTTAAGATCGAAGCCCGTTCGTAAAGCCAATTATACTGCGTCACCATCTGGTTCGTACGCGTGTATTGATGGCCGACAAATCCCAATATCATGAGCACGATTGTGTCCACGACATAGTATTGCAGCGAAAACATCGTGCCGCCGAACAAGGCATGATGGATGAACCTGATGCCGATGCCGAGGCCCAGCAGATAGGCGAACAGCGCCGGCAGGCTGCGCCATGTCTGGGCGCTGGCCTTGCCGGTCATCCATGCCGCCCAGCCGCCGAGCAGACAGGTGACGAAGAAGAACTGCCAGATGGAAGGTTCCTCGTGAAGAATGCCTTGCATGATGAAGACTCCCTAGCATGATCCCGAAAGTTGCAGACTTTTCGGACAAAGGTCATGCGACAAACAAACAAGTTGGAGCGGAATACCGTATGCATACATTCCGCTCCAAAATCAGTGATGGCCGCCTTCGAGATAGGCCGCCCGCACTTCCGGATTGGCGAGCAATTCCTTGCCTGTGCCGCTCATGGTCACGTTGCCGTTGACCATGACATAGCCGCGCGTGGCGAGCTTGAGCGCGCCGAAGGCGTTCTGCTCGACCAGGAACACGGTCAGCCCTTGCGTGCGGTTCAGCTCGCGGATGGCATCGAAGATCTGCTTGACGATCAGCGGCGCCAGACCCAGCGACGGCTCGTCGAGCAGCAGCAGCTTCGGCCGCGCCATCAGCGCACGTCCGATCGACAGCATCTGCTGCTCGCCGCCCGACAGCGTGCCGCCGCGCTGGGCAATGCGCTCCTTGAGGCGCGGGAACAGCGCGAACACCTTCTCGGCATCTTCGTCATAGTGCTTGAGATTGTCGAGACCGGCGCCCATCTGCAGGTTTTCCATCACCGTCATGCGCGGGAAAATGCGCCTGCCTTCCGGCGACTGCGCAATGCGCATGCGGGCGATCTCGTGCGTCGGCATCTGGGTGATGTCGGTGCCGGCGAAAGTGATAGAGCCGGCACGAGCGCGCGGCGCACCGAAGATGGTCATCATCAGCGTCGACTTGCCGGCACCGTTGGCACCGATCAGCGCGACGATCTCGCCCTGGTTGACGTGGACATCGACGCCGTTCAGCGCCTTGATGTTGCCGTAGTAGGTCTCGACGCCCTTGATGTCGAGCAGCGTTGTCTCGGCCATCACTTACGCCCTCCGCGCGGCTTGCCTGTCGGGGATTTGGTGGCCGCCGGTTTGGACTTGGCCGTTAGACGCTCGGACGGTGCTCTTGGCGCGGAGTTGGCTCTTGTATCGTATTGGGTGGCCTTTGAAGCTCCCTTCGACACTGTGACCCGCTCGCCCTGGCTGTGGCCGATCGTGTCGCTTAACGGGCCGGCGAGATAGGAAGACGATGTGCCTGGTCCGTGAGCCGAATCCGGCCCGATGTCCAGCTGCTCGATGACATCTTCATCGCCGACCTCGGTCAGCACCGTCTCGACCTCCTCGTCGTCGACGCCGAGATAGGCGGCGATGACGCGCGGGTCGGTACGCACCGATTGCGGGCTGCCGTCGGAAATCTTGCGGCCATATTCAAGCACCACGACATGGTCGGAAATCTGCATGACCACCGACATGTCATGTTCGATCAGCAGGATCGAGGTACTGCTCTTGATGTCCATCAGCAGCGAATTCAGCGCTGCCGATTCCTTCGGATTGAGACCGGCCGCAGGCTCGTCGAGGCACAGAAGTTCGGGCCCTGTGCACATGGCGCGCGCAATCTCGAGGCGCCGCTGCGCGCCATAGGGCAGGTCGCCGGCCGGATCGTCGGCGCGATCGACAAGGTCGGCCTTCTCCAGCCAGTGCTTGGCAAGCTCCACCGATTCAGCCGAGGCCCTGCGGTAGCCGCCGATCCCGAACAGGCCCAGGATCGTATAGCCGGATGCCTTCATCAGCTTGTTGTGCTGGGCAACCAGCAGATTCTCCAGCAGCGTCATGCCCGAGAACAGGCGGATGTTCTGGAAGGTGCGCGCCACCTTGGCACGCGCCGGGATCTCATGATTGGGCAGCCGTTCGAGCAGGAAGCTCGAGCCGTCGGCCCGGTTGAGCGTAATCATGCCTTCCGACGGCTTGTAGAAGCCGGTGATGCAATTGAAGACGGTGGTCTTGCCGGCGCCATTGGGTCCGATCAGCGCGGTGATCTCGCCTCGCTTGGCCTGGAACGACAGGTCGCCGATGGCGATCAGGCCGCCGAACTTCATCGAAAGATGCTCGACCTGGAGGATGGCGTCTTTCATACCCGGATTGGTCTTCTGAATGGAGGTCGCGCTCATCAGCCGTGCCCTTCCTTGGTGAAGGAGGAGGAGACCGCTTTTCGTTCACTGAGGAAGGCCGTCGGTTCACGGCTGCCGACAAAGCCGCGCGGCTTCCACAGCATGACGATGACCATCGCCATGCCGAACAAAAGCATGCGGTAAAGCTCCGGGGTGAAATCATTTCCGAAGACACTTTTCAGGAAATCGAGTTCGCGCAGCGCCTCGGTGCCGCCGATCATCACCAGCGCGGCGACCGCGATGCCGACCAGCGAGCCCATGCCGCCGAGCACCACGATGGCCAGGATGATCGCCGATTCCAGGAAGACGAAGGATTCAGGGCTGACGAAGCCTTGCCGTGCGGCGAAGAAGGCGCCGGCAAAACCGCCGAACATGGCGCCGGTGGCAAAGGCGGTGAGCTTGGTGGTGGTGGTGTTGATGCCAAGCGAGCGGCAGGCAATCTCGTCCTCGCGCAGCGCCTCCCAGGCGCGGCCGACAGGCATGCGCCTGAGCCTGATGGTGACGAAGGCGGTCAGCAGCGCCAGCCCGAGAATCAGATAGTAGAGGAAGATCTTGTAGTAGGCGCTCGACTGGGCGATGTGCAGCACCTTGCCGATGTAGTTCGGGTCCGTCGAATTGAACGTCATCAGGCCGAAGAAGGTGACCTTCGGGATGCCGGAGATGCCGGCCGAGCCGTTGGTGACTTCACGCCAGTTGATCAGCACCAGGCGGATGATCTCGCCGAAGGCCAGCGTCACGATCGCCAGGTAATCGCCACGAAGCCTGAGCACCGGAAAGCCGAGCATAACGCCCCAGAAGGCGGCCATGGCGCCGGCGGCGGGCAGCAGGATCCAGAACGACAGGCCGTATTGCGAACCGAGCAACGCATAGGCATAGGCGCCGACCGCGTAAAAGGCGACGTAGCCGAGATCGAGCAGGCCGGCGAGGCCGACGACGATGTTCAGCCCCCAGGCAAGCATCACATAGATCAGGATCTGGATGCCGAAATTGTCGACCCACTTCAACGAGCCCTGCAGGCCGCCGGTTATCGACCACGCGTAGATCGACAGCACCACGACGACGAGGATCGGGTATAGCACCAGCGCCGCAATCCCGAGCTTGGTGAAATTGGCGTGGATGAAGGAGCGGAAATAGAAGATCACGCAAGCGAGCGCGTAAATGACGGCCAATGCGCGCAGGAACTGAAGGTAGCCGGCCAGATCGGGTCCCACCAACACCGGCAGGGCGCTGCCGAACGCAACCAGGACAACCGCCAGCACGACGGCGACGATGAAGGCCGGAAGCAGGAAGAAGCGCGACGCGACGCTCGCCGGCAACAGGCCGGTGGCGACATTGGTGATCTTCTGATTGGCCATGAACGGCTGGCCATAGGCAATGTAGAAGAAGCGGCCAAGCATGGTCAGCACGACCACGGTGATGAGCAGCAACCAGCGCTGCACCAGGATCAGCTGGTTGCTTATGTTCTGGTCGGTCTTCAGGCCGATGAAGAGAATGAACAACCCCAGCGAGATGGCGCCGGCATAGAACGCTTCGCGCAATGCACGCTGCACGGGGGAGGCGACGGTGTCGCGCTCCGAGGATACGGAAACCGCCATTGTCTCTCAGACCTTTTCGACTTCTGGCCGGCCCAAAATGCCGGAAGGCAGGAAGATCAGCACGATCGCCAGGATCGAGAACGCCGCGACGTCCTTGTAGTCGATCGAGAAATACGCCGACCACATGCTCTCGATGAAGCCGATCAAAAGCCCGCCAAGCACCGCGCCCGGCAGAGACCCGATGCCGCCGAGAACGGCCGCGGTGAAGGCCTTGACCCCCGGCACAAAGCCGTCGGAAAAGGCGATGACGCCGTAATACATCAGGAACAACGTGCCCGCGACGGCCGCAAGCGCTGCACCCATGATGAAGGTGATCGAGATCGTACGGTCGACATCGACACCGAGCAGCGCCGCCATCTTGCGGTCCTGCTCGCACGCCCTTTGCGCCCGGCCGAGGGAAGTCCTGTTGACCAGGTACCAGAACAGCGCCAGCAGCAGGGCGGTGACGACGACGATGATGATCTGCTTCAGCGACACGCTGATGCCGTTGATGTTGTAGACCTGGCTGACCATCGGCGGGATCGGCTTGTTGCGCGGGCCTTGCGTCACCTGGATGAAGTTCGACAGCGCGATCGACATGCCGATGGCGGTGATCAGCGGCGCCAGCCGGAACGAACCGCGCAGCGGCCGGTAGGCCACCTTCTCGATCGTCCAGTTGTAGAGGCTGGTGAGCAGCATCGCCACGATCATCATGATCAGCAGCGCCAGGACGACCGGCACCGAATAGAACAAGGAGCCGAGGATGAGGAAGACGACGAGGGCGGCGAAGGCCCCGACCATGAAAATGTCGCCGTGGGCGAAGTTGATCATGCCGATGATGCCGTAGACCATCGTGTAGCCGATTGCGATCAGCCCATAGATCGATCCCAGCGTCAGCCCATTGATAAGCTGCTGGACAAAGTACTGCATGTGTACATGGCTCCCCTGGAATGTCGCCCATGCAGACGCATTCCTTTTCGTATTTCCCCTAGTCGTAAAGTTTCGAGCCCGGATTGCAACGTGATTTTTCAAACGTCGAGCGTGTTTTGCCGGCACGCCTTCCGATTGCCCGTTTTTTTGCTCCCCACCCCTGGACTATCGCGGACCCTATCATTGGCATAACGCAATGTCTTTGACGATTCAGCCGGACCAGCGACCTCATTTCGAAGAAATCCCGGTCAAAATTAGGTGATGAGACGAATCTTTGCGTTGTTGGCGGGCTTCGTTTTTTAGCCACATTCCGTACTGACCAGCTGCAACATGGGTTACTTCCGACTATGGCGGTGGATGCCTCGCCCAACGCGCTAACCTTTCGCTGACTGGTTTCGCCAAGAGGTCCCGCCCTGGGTCCAAGTCTTGGGTCTCGGTGGATGATCGGCAGCCTACCGTATCACTTAACCACAAAACCGTGCGCGAACGGATCGCGGTCGTCGATGAAGATGGTGTTCAGGCCGGTCATCCGCGCCCAGCCGCCGATCGAGGGAATGATGGCCGGCTTGCCGGCAACAGTGACGTCCTTCTCGACCTTGCCCTTGAACAGCGAGCCGATGATCGATTCGTGGACAAAACTGTCGCCGGCCTTGAGCTTGCCCTTGGCATGGAGCTGCGCCATGCGCGCCGAGGTGCCGGTGCCGCAAGGTGAGCGGTCGATCGCCTTGTCGCCATAGAAGACCGCGTTGCGCGCATCCGCGCCCGCCATTGTCGGCTCGCCCGTCCACAGCATGTGGGACAGCCGGTTGATGCCGCGGTTTTCCGGATGCACGAACGAGTACTTCTCGTTGAGCCGCTGCCGCACCACGGGGCTCCAGGCGATGAAATCGCTGGCGGAATAATCAGCCATGTCGCGAAAATTCGCCTGCGGCTCGACGATTGCGTAGAAATTGCCGCCATAGGCGACATCGACAGTGATCTCGCCAAGCTGCGGGCAGTCGACCGTCAGTCCCTCGGCATAAAGGAAGGACGGTACATTGGTGATGCGCACCTCCTCGACATAGTCGCCGACTTGTTTGTATTCGGCGACGACCAGCCCGGCCGGTGTGTCGAGCCGGAGCACGCCGGGTGTCTTCGGCTTGATCAGCCCATGTTCGATGGCCATCGTCACCGTGCCGATCGTGCCGTGGCCGCACATCGGCAGGCAGCCCGACGTCTCGATGAACAGGATGGCTATGTCGCAATCCTCGCGCGTCGGCGGATAGAGGATCGAGCCCGACATGACATCGTGGCCGCGCGGCTCGAACATCAGCCCGGTGCGGATCCAGTCATACTCCGCCAGGAAATGCGCCCGCCGCTCCATCATCGTCGACCCCTGAAGCAAAGGGCCGCCGCCGGCGACCAGCCGCACCGGATTACCGCAGGTATGGCCGTCGATGCAAAAGAAGGATTTTTTGGCCATGATTTCCTCGAACTCAAAACCGTTGCGGGCTGAAGGGAGCAAGATCGATCGGCGAAGTTTGCCCGAGAACAAGATCGCGGATCAAGCGGCCGCTGGCCGCCGCCTGGGTCAGGCCGAGATGGCCATGGCCAAAGGCGTAGACGACGTTGGACGCGGTGCGCGCCGTGCCGATGACGGGCAACGAATCCGGCAGCGACGGGCGACACCCCATCCACTCGCGGCCACCTGACGCGTCCAGCCCCGGAAGGAATTGTCTGGCTTTTTCCAGCATGGCCTTCGAACGCGCAAAATTCGGCGGCCGGTCGAGACCGCCCAACTCGACGGCGCCGCCGACGCGCAAGCCCGTCTCGAGTGGCGTGATGACGAAGCCATGGCCGGAAAAGATCAGCATCCGCTGCACGTCGAAAGCGGTCTTCGGCAGTGTCGTGTTGTAGCCGCGCTCGGTTTCGAGCGGGATGGTGTCGCCAAGCGCCTTCGTCAGCAGATGCGACCATGCGCCGGCGGCCACGACAAGATGTCTTGCCTGCCTAGTCGTGCCGTCCGTCAGCGTCAGCGTCGCGCCATCAGGATTGGCGGCGACGCGCTCTATGCGCGCCTTTTCGAAACGCGCGCCCAGCCTTTCGGCATAGGCCCACACCCCCTTGCCGAGCAGTTTCGGATCGGCGACGGTCTTCCAGCCCGGCACGAAGGTGCCCTTGATGAAGCGCGGCGACAGTCCCGGCTGCAGCCGCGCCAGTTCGTCGCCTTCGACATGGCGAAAGCCGATGCCGAAGCGCTCGCGCGCCGCCCAGCCCGGCAGCCCGGCCTGAAATTCGGCCTCGCTTTCATAAAGCTCCAGCGAGCCGTCCTCGCGCAGCATCAGCCGCGTGCCGGAACGGTCGAGCAGGCCCATCCATTCAGCCTCGGCGAGCTTCATCATGCCTGCCTGAGCAGCAAGGCTCGCCTCATATTTTTCTGGTGCGCCAGCGCGCCAGAAGCGCAACAGCCAAGGCAACAGCTTCGGCAAGTAGGCCGGCGGGATGCTGAGTGGCCCGAGCGGATCGGCAAGCCATTTCGGCAAGTGCCGCATCATGCCCTTATGCGCCAGCGGCAGCACGTCGGAGAAGGCGAAGGCGGCGGCATTGCCGGAGCTCGTCTCCTCGCAGATGCCGGTGCGGTCGAAGACCGTGACGCTGCGCCCGGCCTCGGCCAGCATGGCCGCCGCGCAGATGCCGACAATGCCGCCACCGACAATGGCGATATCTACCCCTTCTCCCCGTTCACGGGGGTGAGGAGTGGTCCGCGAAGCGGTGGAAAAGCCGACTGCTTGGCTTTCCGAACGACGAACGCCCGGAGCGCCAGCGAAGGGCTGCGGGGCCCGAAGGGCGGATGAGGGGCGGCGGCCCTCCTCTGTGTCCCTGGAATTTCCTTGCACGTCGGCGCTGCCCCTCATCTGGCTGCCGCCATCTTCTCCCCGTGCACGTGCACGGGGAGAAGAAAGCCTTCAGAACTGCGGCAGCTTCGGCCGTACCGCCAGCGCGTCCTTGACGATCTTCTCGACCGCTTTGCGGCGCTCGCCCGACAGCGGCTGGCGCGGCATGCGCACGCGGTCATTTGTGTCGATCGCGAGCACTTCGGCAAGCTTGATGTTTTGGACCAGATAGGTCGAGACATCGAGATCGAGCAGCGGCCGGAACCAGCGGTAGATCGAAAGCGCCTCCTCGCGGCGGCCCTGCTTCATCAGCTGGTAGATGGCGACGGTCTCGCGCGGGAAGGCGACGACCAGACCCGCCACCCAGCCGATGGCGCCCACCGACAGCGCCTCGAAGGCGAGATTGTCGACGCCGGTGAACAGATCGTAGCGGTCGCCGAAGCGGTTGATGATCTCTGTCGAGCGGCGGATGTCGTCGGAGGACTCCTTGATGGCGACGAAGCGCTTGTCGGCGGCCAGTTCTTCCATCTGGTCGACGGTGACGTCGACGCGGTAGGCGAGGCGGTTGGAGTAGATCATCACCGGCAGGTCGCCGGCCTGAGCGACGGCGCGCAAGGCGGCGACCGTCTCTTCCGGGTTGGTGTGATAGATCGGGCTCGGCACCACCATCAGGCCGTTGGCACCCTCCTTTGCGGCGCGCCTGGCGATGCTCGCCGCCTCGCGGGTGCCCGCCTCGTTGACCGTCAGCAGCACCGGCTTGTTGCCTGCAACTTTCTGGGCAGTCTTCAGCACCTCGATCTTCTCGTCATGCGACAGCATCGGCCCTTCGCCGAGCGAACCGCAGACGATGATACCGTCGCAGCCTGCCTCCATCTGCAAAGCAAAGCAGCGCTCCATCTCGGCATGATCGAGGCGGTCGTCATCAGTAAACTTGGTCGTGACGGCGGGGAAAACTCCGGTCCACATGATCGTCTCTCCATCTGATATATCAGCCGTATATCTATTTGAAAACCGGCTGTCAACGCGGAATTCGTTATGATATATGTAAGATATATCAGGAGCCCACCTTTGATATCCAGTGAGACAGCATACCCCGAGCCGGTCGCCGCCAAGGCCTACCATGTACTCGAGCATATGATCGTGACGTTGGAACTGGCGCCGGCGAGCTTTGTCACCGAAGGCGCCCTCATCGAGAAGCTGGCGCTAGGACGCACGCCGGTGCGCGAAGCGATCCAGCGCCTCGCCTGGGAAGGACTGCTGGATGTCAGGCCACGCGCCGGCATCGCCATTGCCCCGCTTCATCCCGGCGACTGGCTGCGCGTGCTGGATGCCAGGCGCGGCGTCGAGGTGGTGCTGGCGCGCTCGGCCGCCCGCTTCGTCACCCGTGAGGCCGCCGACCTGTTTCATGAGGCAGCCCTTGCCATGCAGAAGGCCGTCATCTCGGGCAATGTGCTGGCCTTCATCCAGGCGGACAAGGCGCTCGACGAGGCCTTGGCGATGGCCGCCGACAACCCGTTTGCGGCCCGTCTGGCCGCGCCCCTGCAGACCCACAGCCGCCGCTTCTGGTTCCGCTACAAGGCCGACACAGGACTGGCCGAATCGGCCGAGCACCACGTCGCGCTAATCCGCTCGATCCTGGCCGGCGACGAAGAGGCTGCCGCCAAGGACGCCAAACGCCTGATGGCACTGCTGCGCGGCCATGCCGAAATAGCGACCACACGCTGAACTCCGTCTGCTCCAGACTTCCGGCCGGTTCTTTTATCAGGTGCCCGGCAAGACTGCTGCCATAGCCGCCCCGTCCCAGCCTTCGCCAGCCGTGATGATGCAGCTTTGGCCGCGTGTGTCGGTGGCCAGGATGGTCCAGGTGCCCTGGTCGGAGACGAAGATCTCAAGCACCACATTCGGGTTCACCAGGCCACGTGCGGCTTGGCTTTCGTGGAACTTCTCGCCGAGCGCCTTGACCAGGTCGGTCCGCGCCGCGCATTGATCGGCTTTGGCCTGGGCGATGCCGGACATCGCGAACACCGCAAAGAACATCGCCGCCACAAGACGTCGTGTCATCTGACACCTCCTTGCGCCAGACGAGAACCCCGGCTGCAACCGGCGCTATTTTGATGGCCTGCACCACGGCAGGAATGCAATTTAAGGCAGATGACAGGCTCTTGGTTCCATCGCTTTAACGTGATGGCCAATGTCGGTTTCGTACAAGGAAAGGCCCGGGACGTTGAACCCAGGCCTTCTTGCCGATCTTCGAAATCGTCCGGTCAGTTCATCGTCGGGATGACGAACTCGGCACCGTCCTTGACGCCGGAGGGCCAGCGCGAGGTCACCGTCTTGGTCTTGGTGTAGAAGCGGAACGCGTCCGGGCCGTGCTGGTTGAGGTCGCCGAAGGACGACGCCTTCCAGCCGCCGAACGTGTAGTAAGCGATCGGAACCGGGATCGGCACGTTGATGCCGACCATGCCGACCTGGACGCGCGAAGCAAAATCACGAGCAGCATCACCGTCACGGGTGAAGATGGCGACGCCATTGCCCATCTCATGATCGTTGGCGAGCTTGATGGCGCTCTCATAGGTCGGCGCACGCACCACCGACAGCACCGGGCCAAAAATCTCTTCCTTGTAGATGCGCATGTCGGCGGTCACATTGTCGAACAGGCAGCCGCCCATATAGTAGCCATCCTCGTAGCCCTGCATGGAGAAGCCGCGGCCATCGACGACCAGCTTGGCGCCTTCCTTGACGCCGGTGTCGACATAACCCTTGACGCGTTCCAATGCCTGCGCCGTGATCAGCGGGCCGAAATCGGCGGACGAATCCGTCGACGGGCCGACTTTGAGGCTTTCGACACGCGGGATCAGCTTTTCCATCAGCCGGTTGGCGGTGTCGTTGCCGACGGGAACGGCAACCGAGATCGCCATGCAGCGCTCGCCGGCCGAGCCGTAGCCCGCGCCGATCAGCGCATCGACGGTCTGGTCCATGTCGGCATCGGGCATGATGATCATGTGGTTCTTGGCGCCGCCGAAGCACTGCACGCGTTTTCCCGCGGCCGTGCCGCGCGAATAGATGTAATGCGCGATCGGCGTCGAGCCGACAAAGCCGATAGCCTTGATATCAGGATCGTCGAGGATGGCGTCGACGACATCCTTGTCGCCATTGACGACGTTGAGAACGCCAGCCGGCAGGCCAGCCTCGAGGAACAGTTCGGCGATGCGCATCGGCACGCCAGGGTCACGCTCGGAAGGCTTCAGGATAAAGGCGTTGCCGCAGGCCAGCGCCGGGGCAATCTTCCACAGCGGGATCATCGCCGGGAAATTGAACGGGGTGATGCCGGCAACGACGCCAAGCGGCTGGCGCATCGAATAGACATCGATGCCGGGGCCGGCGCCGTCGGTGAACTCGCCCTTCATCATGTGCGGCGCACCGATGCAGACTTCGACGACTTCGAGGCCGCGCTGGATGTCGCCCTTGGCGTCGGCGATGGTCTTGCCGTGCTCGCGCGCCAGGAGATCGGCCAGTTCGTCATAGTCGCGAGCAACCAGTTCAAGAAACTTCATCAGCACGCGCACACGCCGCTGCGGGTTGGTCGCAGCCCATTTGATCTGTGCTTCCTTGGCGTTCAGCACAGCCGCACGCAGTTCCGCCGGCGACGCCAGCGCCACCGTGCCGCGCACCGAGCCGTCCATCGGCTGCATGACGTCCTGCTTGCGTCCGCTGGTCCCGGCGACATGCTTGCCGCCAATGAAATGACCGTATTCGATCATGGTTTCTCTCCCTGAGTTTGTGATGAAGCATTCAACGCCTTTGCAGGCGCGAAGGCAACGCGAGGGGAAACGCAACCGTTGTGCGGTAAATAGACAACGAAGGACGAGTGTGCATTAATTGCCGCAAATTACAGATTGCTGAAAGGCCCGAAGGTTGCGCTCCGTCACACCCCCCTCTGTCCTTCCGGACATCTCCCCCGCAAGGGGGGAGATCAGATGTGGCTGCCGCCTTCGCAAATCTTCAACGCAGCAAAAGAGACGCAGGCGGCGGAGCTGCCAATCTCCCTCCTTGCGGGGGAGATGGCCGGCAGGCCAGAGGGGGGTGGGCGGGAACGCCGCCTTCGCCGCTAGCCCGGACCACCCCCATGAACTGGGATGATGTCCGCATCTTCCTCGCCGTGGCCCGCGCCGGGCAGATCCTTGGCGCCGCCAAGCGGCTGGAACTCAATCACGCCACCGTCTCGCGCCGCATCGCAGCGCTTGAGGATGCGTTACGCACAAAACTGTTTCGCCGGCTTACCACCGGCAGCGAGCTGACGCCGGCCGGCCAGCGCTTTCTCGACATTGCCGAGCGCATGGAAGCCGACATGATCGCCGCGCGCTCCGCCGTGTCGGGCGAAGGCGACGATATCTCAGGCACTGTGCGCATCGGCGCCCCCGACGGGTTCGGCGTTGCATTCCTCGCCACGCGTCTTGGCGCGCTGACCGCGCTGCACCGCGAACTCACCATCCAGCTGGTGCCGGTGCCGCGTTCCTTCTCGCTGTCGCGGCGCGAGGCCGACATCGCCATCACCGTCGAGCGGCCGAGCGAAGGCAGGCTGGTGGCGGGAAAGCTGGTCGACTACACCCTCGGCCTGTTTGCCTCGCGCGACTATGCGCAGGCGCACGGCTTACCCGAGACCGCTGCCGAACTCGGCCAGTATACGCTGATCGGCTATGTCCCGGACCTGATCGTCAGCCCGTCGCTCGACTATGCGGCGGAGTTCAGCCCGGACTGGCGCACCAGCTTCGCCATCTCCTCAGCGCTGGGCCAGGCCGAAGCGGTGCGGTCGGGCGCCGGCATCGGCATCTTGCACACCTTTGTCGCCCGCTCGATGCCGGAGCTGATCCCCGTCAACATCGTGACGCCGATCCGCCGCGCCTACTGGCTGGTCTATCATGAATCGGTCCGGCCTCTGCGCCGCGTGCAGATCGTCGCCAACTTCATCACCAAGGCAGTCGAGAGAGAGCGCGGGCTGTTTGTCTGATGGCCGCGCCGCCTTGCCCTCGCCACAAAATCGGCCAGTGTGGCAACAAGCGCGATGTCGCCTATTATTAAGGATTGGCTGCGCCGGGTGGGACACTTTTTTGCAAAGCTGGTGCGGATCAAAATGCGAGCGGTGCTCGCCATCTTGCCGCTTGTCGCGCTTTCCGCCTGCGCCAATCCATGGACCGAAGTTCCGGAAGCCGAACTGCCCAAGCCGGTCCGTATCGCAATGGCCCGCCCGTCGCCTTTCGTCTTCGGCAATTACTGCGGTCCCGGCACCCGCACCGGCGACCTCTCGGCTCGCCCTGTCAATCGCCTCGACAGCGCCTGCCAAATCCATGACGCCTGCTACATCGCGCGCCATAATCATTGCGACTGCGACGGCGCGCTCGTCGCCTCGGCAAAGGCGATCCGTGATGACAAGACAGCGCCGAAAAAGGAGCGCGGCGAGGCCGAGCTTTTGATCGCCACTTTCGCACTTCCCGTCTGCAAGGTCTTTCCGCAAGGCTTTATGCCGCCGCGCGACCCGGCTGAGCTGAAGACGATGAACGGGGCCACGGGATGAACCGCGCCATCTGCCTGGCTCTGGCCGGGCTGGGGCTGGCGGCCCTTGCCGCTTGCGCCGCCCCGATTCGGCACAGCTGCGATTTCTTCCCCGATGCGAAGGATTGCGGCCGGCCGTCGGTATCGGCCGGCACGCCCGGACCGCAGACTGCAGCAGCAGCGTTTTTCGGCGACGCCGGTGCCAGCGACTATGAAAGGCAGTTTCTGGCGCTGCTCGCCCACAACCAGATCGGCGCCATCGACAGGGCGAACGGCACCGGTCCGTTCGGCCATGACCGCCACGCCATCGCCAACCGCGATTTCCAGGCCACCTACCGGACGCTGGAACAGCTGGCGAAGCCGGTTAGCGCCGAACAGATGCCGGCAGGTAGGGGGACCGGCGAAGGCCATTTCAACGGCCGTTGGCGCGTGTCGCGGCAGACGCTCTATGTCAACGCCGCCGCGCGGCCCTCCGCGCCAAAGACGTTCAGCTTTTCCGGCCTGCAGGCGCGCTCGATCGAGATCGTGATGCGCCAGGCAGGAAAGCAGCCGGTTGAGATATCGGGCGCCTGCGACGGGGCGCTGGCGATTCGCGCCGGCGGTGGCTCGCGCAGCGTGGCGAGCGGTGCCGCCTTCCACCTCCGCCTGTCGGCCGGGCAAACCGCCAGCCTGTTCCCCAGCGATGGTTTGAACCGCTGCAGCCTCAAGCTCAGCTCCAGTCTGGCGCCGGCAGGCGCCCCGCTCACCATCCTCCGCGAAGAGGTTGCCTATCCGGCGATAGCCGCGCTCGACAGCCGCTACGAGCGTTGTCCAGTGCCCGGTCCATCCGGCCTGGATGAACTCGCCCGCGTCTTCTACGCCGGCCGCTGGCTGTCGCAGAGCTGTTCGCTGCCGCTCGGGTCACCGCGCCTGTTACGCAAGTCGCGCGACGGCTTCAACGCCAAGGTCGAAGCGCTGCTCGGCGCGCCTTTACCCGACAGCGCCTTCGACAAGGCCGACCCCGAACTGCCGCTCGATTTCTCGCGCGCGCCGAAACTCAAGCTGGTCTATCTGTCGTCGCTGGAGTTCAAGGCCGATTTTTCCGGCCGCGTCATCGAGCGGCTGATCCGCCATCACGCAGGCCTCGGCACCAAAGTGCGCATCATGGTCACAGACGTGCTGGAGCGCGACAAGGACGACGCGCTGCTGCACCGGCTGGCGGCCGATTATCCCAATGTCGAGTTGCAGGAATATCGCTGGCGGGCCGACCACGGCGCGCCGGTCGACGAGCAACTGTCACAGCTGCACAAGACCCATCACGTCAAGATGCTGGCGACACTTGCCGAGGATCCCGCCCGCTCGCGCGTCATCATCGGCGGCCGCAACATTCATGACGGCTTCCTGTTCCACAAGCCGATCGACCTGTCGCGCTATCCGAACCTCGAGCAATACGGCAAGACCGACGGCCTCTCGCTCAACTACTATTCGAACTGGAGCGATTTCGACATCGAGTTTGCCGACCCGGCCACGGTCGAGACGCTGGCCGCGCATCTCTCGACATTGTGGCTGCGCGACGCCGACACCAACATCGCAAGGCCCTTCTCCATTCCGGTGCGCTCCGACAGCCGGCGCCCGCCGGGCGCGGTGCGCCATTTCATTTCCGTGCCCTACGAGGACAACCATGCGCTCGAGACCTATTTCGTCGAGCTGATCGACACTGCCCGGCACCATATCGAGATCGTCAATCCCTACCTTAATCTGACGCCGAAGCTCAGCCTGGCCATCGAGCGGGCGCTGGCGCGCGGCGTCAGGATCGACATTGTCGGCCGCATCGACCTCAAGGGCGATATTGGCGGCAAGCTGCTGACCGCGCTCAACAAGCTGTTCGTCGAGAAATATGGCGACCGCATCAACATCCGCGAATTCAAGGCGCCCGATGTCGTGCTGCACTCCAAGATCATGATGATCGACGAAAGGCTGGTGACGATCTCGTCGGTCAATCTCAACAACCGCAGTTTCTTCCACGATCTGGAGAACGGCATGACGGTGCTCGACCCTGCCTTCTACGCCAGGATGCAGCCGGTCTACGACGACTATGTCGCCCATTCGAATCCGGTATCGACCAAGGTAATGATCCCCTGGGCCTACCGGTGGCTGTTCTCGAAGGGCTGGGTGAAGGAGGCGTTTTGAGAGGCTGGCGAGGCTGAAGGAATGCCGTTCTGTAGCGATCCTTTACACCCCCTCTGTCCGGTAGGACAGAGGGGGTGCTGGCCCGCGAGCTTTAGAAAGCACCCCTACCTCAAATACCGCTCCGGCCCCAGCTCCCGCACATCGATATCAGGCACCTTGCTGGAGATGATGTCGGACAGCACCTTGGCCGAGCCGCAGGCCATGGTCCAGCCAAGCGTGCCGTGCCCGGTGTTGAGATAGAGGTTGGAGAACTCGGTGCGGCCGACCAGCGGCGGCCCGTCCGGCGTCATCGGCCGCAGCCCGCACCAGAAGGACGCCGCCTTGAGGTCGCCGCCATCCGGGAACAGATCGCCGACCGAATGTTCGAGGGTGCGCCGGCGCGATTCATGCAGCCTGAGATCGAAGCCGGAAATCTCCGCCGTGCCGCCGACGCGGATGCGGTCGCCGAGCCTGGTGATCGCCACCTTGTAGGTTTCGTCCATTACCGTCGACACCGGGGCGGCGACCGCGTCCTTGATCGGAACGGTGATCGAATAGCCCTTGACCGGATAGACCGGGATCGGGCGCCTGAGCAGGCGCATGAAGCGCGCCGAATAGCTGCCCAGCGCCAGCACATAAGCGTCGGCCGCGCGCGAGCGCTGGTCGGTGCCGACGCTGACGATGCGATTGCGGTTCTTGGAGAAGCGCCGGATCTGCGTACCGTACTCGAACGTGACGCCGCGCGCCACGCAGAGCTCGGCCAGCCGATCGGTGAACATCTTGCAGTCGCCAGTTTCGTCGCCGGGCAATCTCAGCCCGCCGACAAACTTTTCCCGCACGCCGGCCAGCGCCGGCTCGGCCCCAATGCAGCCTTCGGGATCGAGCAACTCGTAGGGAACGCCATATTTCTTCAGCACCTCGACATCGCCGCCGGTGCCGTCGAGCTGCTTTTGCGTGCGAAACAGCTGCAGCGTGCCCTTGGTCCGCTCATCATAAGCGATGCCGGTCGCCTCGCGCAGCGCCTTCAGCGTGTCGCGGCTGTATTCGGCGAGCGGCACCATGCGCGCCTTGTTGATGGCGTAGCGATCCGCGGTGCAATTGCGCAGCATCTTGATGAGCCATGTCCACATATACGGATCGAAGGCCGGCCGCACCACCAGCGGGCCGTGCTTCATCAACAGCCACTTGATTGCCTTCAGCGGAATGCCGGGGCCGGCCCAGGGCGAAGCATAGCCCGGCGAGATCTCGCCGGCATTGGCGAAGCTGGTTTCCAGCGCCGGCCCTTTCTGGCGGTCGAACACCGTCACCTCGTGGCCGGCCTCAGCGAGATAATAGGCAGTGGTGACCCCGATAACGCCGCCGCCCAACACGAAGATCTTCATCGCATCACTCTCCACGACGACTTCCGTCAGAGGGCCGCCGCCTCCTGTCTGCCGGATTCTGCGGCGTCCGCCAAGGGGCGGCGTGTCGCGGCTCTATGAGTTGACATAGCGGCGGTGGAAGCGGGGGCCGAGACTGGTCAGGATTTCATAGCCGATCGTGCCGGCATGACCGGCGGCGTCATCGACGCTCTGCGAGGGGCCTAGGAGTTCGACAAGGTCGCCCTCGCGCAGCCGGCCGGCCGGCAGGGCCGAGATGTCGAGTATGATCGAATCCATCGACACCCGCCCGACAAAGGGCAGTCGCACGCCGTCGAGCCAGGCAGCCGAAGCCGCGCGCCGGTGCCAGCCATCGGCATAGCCGAGCGAGATCGTGGCCGCGCGCAAGGGACCGCTGGCCAGAAACGCATGTCCGTAGCCGACGCCCGCGCCCTTATCGATGCCGCGTGTCTGGATGATCTTTGCCTCGAGCCGCACGACCGGCAGCATCGGGTTCGCCTCATCAGGCGTCGGATTGATGCCGTAGAGCGCAGCGCCAGGACGCGCGAGGTCGTACTGATAGCGCGGCCCAAGAAAGATGCCGGAGGAATTGTCGAGCGACGCCGGCGCCCTGGGCAGCATTTTGCGCAGCCGTTCGAATTCCCGAAGTTGCGCGTCATTGGCCGCATTGGTCGGTTCGTCGGCGCGGGCCAGATGGCTCATGACGAGGACGACATCGACGCCGGCGAAAGCATCGGCCGTAAGCGCCTCGACCTCTGCCGGCGCCATGCCCAGCCGCGACATGCCGCTGTCGACCTGGATGGCGGCCTTGAGCTTGCGGCCGGCCTTTTGGCCTGCCTCGCTCCACGCCTTCAGTTGCCCGGTGCTGTTGATGACGGGAACAAGGTCGGCGGCCACCGCTTCAGGTTCCGAGCCCGGCGGCAGGCCGTTCAGCACATGGATTTCCAGCTTCGGTCCGAGTGCGTCGCGCAGCGCGACACCCTCGGTGAGATGCGCGACAAAGAAGCTGTCGCAGCCTTCGGCAACCAGTGCCGCCGCCACTTGCCGCGCGCCGAGCCCGTAACCGTCGGCCTTGACGACGCCGGCGCAGCGCACGCCGCCGAGCTTTGCCTTCAGCCGCCGGTAATTCTCTCGGATAGCGCCGAGATCGATGGTGAGAACGGCGCCGGCCGCCGCTTCGCTGATCGGCTGCAAGCCGGCTTCCGGTGCAGAATGCAATGACTTCCCTGAGGCGCTGCTCATCCCCGCTCCTGACCAGAGCACGAAACAAACCCTATCAGTAAGGACAGATCATGGACGTCGCAACAGCGAGCCGCCTAAGCCAAATGCCGGAACGCCGTCACCACGTCCTCATAGACCTTGCGTTTGAACGGCACTATCAGATCGGGCAGGTCCTGCATTGGCCGCCATGCCCATTCATCGAATTCGGCGGTGTGGCCGCCCGGCGGCGGATTGATCTGGATCTCTCTGGTCTCGCCGTGAAAGCGGTAGGCGAACCATTTCTGCGTCTGGCCGCGATAGCGGCCCTTGAGGGCGATGCCGACCAGATCGCGCGGCAGGTCGTAGTTGATCCAGTGCGGCGCCTCGTCGAGCAGCGTGACCGAGCGCATGCCGGTCTCTTCATAGAGCTCGCGCCCGGCCGCCTGCAGCGGCTCCTCGCCCTCGTCGATGCCGCCTTGCGGCATCTGCCAGAGCTGCGTGGTCCCGGCAAATTCGCTGTCCGGTTCGGCGATGCGGTGCCCGACCCAGACCAGCCCGTCGCCATTGAGGATCATCAGTCCTACGCAAGGGCGGTAAGGCAGCGTCTCGGGGTCGACAGGTTTCTTCGTCATGATCAGCCTTTTTCCGGGTCGATGGCCACCGCCGAGATCGGCACGATCTCGATGCCGCGCTTTTTTGCTTCGACCACCCAGGACGCCACGGTATCGACGGTGAGGTCGAAGGCCGAGCCGATGCCGACGGCGGAGCCTTTGGCACGCGCGGTCGCTTCCAGCGCGTCGAGCTTTTTCAGGATGGCGCCGCGGTCCTGCACGGCGTCGATTGCCGTATCGCCGGCGACGAATGGCACACCGTCCTTCAAGGCGAGATCGGACGCCAGGCTCCGCGCGGACGAGCCGTCATCGACATAGGCAAGGCCGCGCTTGCCAAGCTCGGCCATGAACGGCCCCATCGCCGTCGCGTCGGCCGAAAAGCGCGCCCCCATATAGTTCATGACGCCGGTATAGTTGGTGGTCCGCGACAGCGCCCAGCGCAGATTCTTCAGATTGTCGTCCGGGCTTGCCGCCACCGTCAGCGTGTTGCGGCCGGGATTGACGTTGGGATAGTCGAACGGTTCGAGCGGCACCTGCATGACCACCTCATGCCCGCTCTGCCGTGCCGCCTGCATCCAGCGGCCGATGCTGTTGCCTTGCGGCGCAAAAGCCAGCGTCACTTCGGCCGGCAGCTTGGCGATCGCGGCCTGCGTGCCGGTCTGCGACACGGCAAGCCCGCCGATGACGATTGCCACTCGAGCGCCACGCGAACCCGACCACGGCCGCGCATAGACATCGAACGGCCGCCGGCCGTCAGCGGCGCGAACCGGCAACGGGCCGGTGTCGCTGGCCTCGATCAGCGCCCTGTCGGGGATATGCGCGATCTTCAGGTTCTGGCCGATCGTCGACGGGTCGTGGATGACGATGGCTGCATTGGGCGGGCCATCACCCTCCTGGGACTGCACATGGATGATCTGCGGACCGCTGGCCTTGGGCGTTTCCGCCTTCGGCGCTGCCGCCGTCGCTTGAGCAGTGGGCGCTGCGGCCGCGGGCTCGGCCGCCGCCGTCACCTTCGGCGTCGAGAGCGCGATTGCTTCCGGTTTGCGGAACGGCTTCTCGCGCAGCGCGATCGCACCGGAGATGCCGACCGCGGCCAGCACGACCAGCGTCGCCGCGACGGCGCCAGCGCTGATCCCGCGCGACGCGGCACGCGGTCGGACGGTCTGTCCGAGCGGGCGTTCGATGTCCTTGCCGACGTCAGCCAAGCCGCATCCCCCGGGCGCGTGATCAGCGAAATCTTTTCGCCATGCGCAGATCCAAAACTGACGGCGCGTCCCCTGCGCCTTTTGAGGCGCAGCGCCCAGCGGTCCCCGAATCAAACTGCCGGAACCTCACGGTCCCGGCAGCATTGCATCGCTTCGATTGGGCAGCCAGAGCTACCAGTCGATTTTACTGGTTGAGCACTGCCTTCTCCGGATTCGGCGGGAATGCCGGATCGGTCTTCTGGCCGCGCAGCAGCTGTTCGGCATAGATCAGCTGCAGATCGTCCTTCGGATCCGGCGGCACATAGGCAGCCGAGCCCGAGCCGGTATCGCTCTCGTCGGCGCCCTTGATATGGCCCTTGAGGTCCGATTCGCCGCGCGTCAGGTCCCTGCCCTGCAGTTCGGGCGGCAGCGGCTGGTCGACCTTGATGTCGGGCGTGATGCCCTTGCCCTGGATCGACTTGCCGGACGGCGTGTAATAGAGCGCCGTCGTCAGGCGCAGCGCGCCGTTCTCGCCAAGCGGGATGATGGTCTGCACCGAGCCCTTGCCGAACGACTGCGTGCCGACCACTGTGGCGCGGCGCAGGTCCTGAAGCGCGCCGGCGACGATCTCGGAGGCGCTGGCCGAACCGCCATTGACGAGCACGATCAGCGGCTTGGCGCCGATGTCGTCGCCTGCCTTGGCGTCGAAGCGTGTGACGTCCTTCGGGTCGCGGCCGCGGGTCGAGACGATCTCGCCACGGTCGAGGAAGGCGTCGGACACGCTCACCGCCTGGTCGAGCAGGCCGCCCGGGTTGAGCCTGAGATCGAGCACATAGCCCTTGAGCTTGTCGTTCGGCACCTGCTTCTTGATGGTGTCGATGGCATTCTCGAGGTCGTCATAGGTCTTTTCGGTGAAGGAGGTGATCTTCATGTAGCCGATGTCGTTCTCGACCCGGAACTTGACCGCCTTGACCTTGATGATATCGCGCACCACCGTCAGCTCGATCGGCTTGTCGGCGCCTTGGCGCAGGATGGTCAGCTTGATCGGCGTGTTGACCAGGCCGCGCATCTTTTCGACTGCATCGTTGAGCGTCAGGCCGCGAACCTCTTGGCCGTCGATCTTGGCGATATAGTCGCCGGCCAGCACGCCTGCCTTGGCAGCCGGGGTGTCGTCGATCGGCGTGATCACCTTGACCAGGTCGTTCTCCATGGTGACCTCGATGCCGAGGCCGCCGAACTCACCCTTGGTCTGCACGCGCATGTCCTGCGCCTGCTCGGCATTCATGTAGGAGGAGTGCGGGTCGAGCGAGGTGAGCATGCCGTTGATGGCGTTTTCGACCAGCGACTTGTCGTCCGGCGGCGTCACATACTGCGCCCGCACGCGCTCGAAGATGTCGCCGAAGATCGCCAGTTGCTTGTAGGTCTCGGAGCCTGCAGCGTTCGCCGTCGAGCCGGGGGCGCCATAGACCAGGCTCATCGCTGACGCGCCCATCAGCGCACCGGCAATAAGAAGCGACAGTTTCCGCATCATTTCACGTCCTTCCAGAGAAGCGGTCCGCCCACCATGGGGTCGGATCGACGGGTTTTCCATCCTTGCGGAACTCGACATAGAGTTCCGGCGTGGCATTTCCATTCTTCGAGGCCGAGGTGCTTGCCACCCGGGCCTCTCCCATCGCGCCGACCGGCTCTCCTGCGAGCACCGACTGGCCAGACGCGACGCTGATTCTGCTCATCCCCGCCAGGACGACATGATAGCCGTCTCCCGCATTGAGGATCAAGAGTTGACCATAGGAGCGAAAAGGCCCCGCATAAAGCACATTTCCGTCCGCCGGTGCCGTGACGATGGCTCCCGATTGTGTCGCAACCATGTCGCCAAGCATCACCGCGCCGTTACCGTCATCGGCCCCGAAACGCAGCTTGATCTTGCCGGTGACCGGCAGCGAGACTTGTCCCTGAAGTGCCGAAAACGGCGCGGCGGCGGTGAGGCGGTTGCCTTCCGGCACGGGCAGCGAAGCCAGCTCCGTCGACGCGGTTGTGCCTGCATCGGCGTTATCGGCGTCCGGCTTATCGCTGTCGGCCGCTTTCTGTTCGCCTGCCTTGACGGCATCCGCCGCCTTGCGGCTCTTGTCGGCTTCAAGCGAAGCGATCAGCTCTTTCAGGCTGCCGGCCTTGGCCGCAAGCGCCTGGGACCGCTGCTTTTCAGCGGCCATCGCCGTCCAGGTGTCCGCCTCGAGCTTCTGCTTGGCTTCGAGCAGCATGGAGAGGCGTTTCTTTTCCGCCGTCTGCTCGCCGACCGCCGCTGTCAGCCGCGTCCGCTCGGCCTCGATCGAGGCCGTCACCCGGGTCTGTTCCCTGAGGTCGGCCAGCAATTTGTCGGTCTGCTGGCGCAGTTCCGGCACCACTGCGCCGAGCAGGATGGCGCTGCGCACCGACGACAGTGCGTCTTCCGGCTTGACCAGGATCGCCGGCGGCGGATTGAGCCCCATGCGCTGCAGCGCCCCCAGCACCTCGGCCAGCACGTCGCGCCGCGCCGCCAGCGAGACACGGATCTTCTGTTCCTCGCCCTTCAGTCCTTCGAGCCTGGCGCCGATATCCTCGATGTCCTGGCCGAGCTTCTGCTCGGTCATCGCCGACTGGATAAGCGCCGCGGTGATCGAGGCATGGTCCTTCTTGACCGAAGCAATGTCGGCGGCGAGCTTGGCCAGCCGTTCGGACGACAGCGTGATCTCGGCCGACACCTTCTCATATTCGGCACGGCTCAGATCGGGGTCGGGCGCCACGTCCAGCGTATTTTCGGCCCGCGCAAGCCCGAGCGACAGCAAAACCACTGCTGCAGCGATGCCGCAGCGCGCGTGCCGGAAGCCCGTTCGTGATTTCCCGTTGTCAGCCATTGAAGCCCGACTCTATGCGTGGCTTCGTTAACGAACCATCAACCATGATCGAACCGAAGCCTAGCACAAAACAGCCGCGCATTGGGGCGGAAATCCGGACGATTGATCCTCGACCCACTGATTTACGAACGGTGGTAGGGATGTCCCGAAAGAATCGTTGCCGCCCGATAGAGCTGCTCGCCCAGCATGACGCGCACCAGTTGGTGCGGCCAGGTCGCCGCGCCGAACGAGACTATCAGCTCAGCCTGATCGCGAATCGACTGGTCGTGCCCGTCGGCGCCGCCAATGGCGATGACCAACGCCTTGCGTCCGCCATCGCGCAGCTGGCCGATACGGCTGGCGAAATCGTCTGAGGACAGGTTTTTGCCGCGTTCGTCGAGCAGGAACAGCGCCGTGCCCGGCTGCAGCTGTGCCTGCAGCTTCTGGCCTTCCTCGCGGCGGCGCTCATTGGCGTTCTGGGCTCGTCCCTCGGCGATCTCGGCGACACCAGAGAATTCGAACCCGATCGCCGGGCCGCTCTTGGCGAAACGCTCGAAATAGCGGTCGGCGAGTTCTCTCTCGGGGCCGGCCTTCATCCGGCCCACGGCATGAACTGCTATCTTCATCCCTGCCTCGGCGAGCTTTCAATCCATGTCGCACCCCGGATGGTTACGACATGAGACGGAGCTCAGTGCAAGGTCTCTTCCTCAAGGTCCGGCGCCTGCCACATCTTTTCAAGATTGTAGAATTCGCGGACTTCTGGGCGGAAGACATGGACGATGATGTCGCCTGAATCGATCAGGACCCAGTCGGCGCCGGACAGCCCCTCGACGCGCGCCGTGCCGAGACCGGCATCCTTGAGCGCCTTGAGCAGGTGGTCGGCGACAGCCGAGACATGACGGTGCGACCGGCCCGACGCGATGACCATATAGTCGCCGAGGCTCGATTTCCGCTGAATGTCGATTGAGACAATATTTTCGGCCTTGGAGTCTTCCAGACTGGCAAGGACTGTCTTGATGGCACGGGACACGGCGTCATCTACGCTGATCCTGGCCGGCGAAGGCATGACGTCAGCCTTCTTCCGCAATGCTGTTCTCAGTGTATTTCCTTTCGCAGCAAGAACAACCAAATCACCCACGAAATCAGGTGACACCCTATAGATAGGCAGAGTTCCCTTGCAGTTTCAAGACGGGAGGCCCTGCCACCGCGAACGCAGTGCACGACTTCCGGTTCCGGAGCCTTGAGAAAAATCGGAACCCATGGCCGCGGCAGGGGTTATCGACACACCCCCCAAACGGATTTTCCTGATGCCAATCGACCCCCAGAACACGCTGCTCACCGTGCAGGCTGGCCTTGCGCAACTCAGCACACTGATCGTTTCCTATTCCTTCTCCGCCATCGGCGCCATCATCCTGCTGGTCGTCGGCTATCTCGTCGCCGGGCTCGCAGAACGATCGATCTCAGCCGGCCTCGGCCATATCCATGGTTTCGACGCGACGCTGCGCCATTTCTTCTCGAAGATCGTGCGCTACGCCATCCTGATCCTGGTGGTCATCATGGTGCTCGGCCAGTTCGGCGTTCAGACGGCCTCGATCATCGCCGCCGTCGGCGCCATCGGGCTGGCAATCGGCCTGGCGCTGCAAGGCACGCTGCAGAACATCGCCGCAGGCATCATGCTTCTGGCGCTCAGGCCATTCCGCATCGGCGAATATGTCGAGGTCGGCGCCATTTCCGGCACCGTCAAGGAAATCGGCCTGTTCGCCACCAAGCTCCGCACGACAGACGGCGTCTATGTGCTGGCGCCCAATTCGACGCTGTGGAACCAGCCGGTGCGCAATTTTACTCGCAACGGTGTGCGCCGCGGAGACATCACGCTGAGCATCGGCTCCTGGAACGACATCGACCTGGCGCAGAAAACCATGCTGGGCGTTGCCGGCGGCGAGCGCCGCGTCAAGCGAGAGCCGGCGCCGATCGCCTTCGTCGCCACGGTGGGCGATGCCAGCGTCGCCATCACCTTGCGCTACTGGACCACGGCGGCGGATTTCTTCGCCACCCAGATCGATCTCACCAAACGCGTCAAGCAGGCGTTCGACGCCGAAGCCATTTCGGTTCCCGCACCTCCGCCGGAGGCTCGACAGGAAACTGCCGCTACCAGGCAGTAGGAGCTGTGAAACCGTTCAGCGCTTATCTTCCGGGGCGTAGGCGAGCTCCACCGGCAGCGGCGCCTGCGCCGACATCGGCGCGAAACTGCTGGTCTCCGTAGCGGGGACGGCGCGCGTGGTGGCCACTCGCCACAGCACGAACAGGCAGAAGACAGTGGCGATGACGATGGCCACATAAATGAAGGCCTGCGTGCCATAGACAGCCGACAGGGCCGTCACGATACCCGGCACGATGAACCCCGACAGCGACCAGGCAAACAGCAACGAACTCGACAGCGCCACCATGTCGTCCTTGCCGGCGCGGTCGGCGGCATGCGCGCTGGCCAGCGAATAGATCGATTCCGAGGCGCCGTCCCAGACGATGTAGATCACCACGAGCACCATCAGCGCGCCGCCGTCGAAGCCGATGGCCAGAATACCGGCGACGATGGCCAGTGCCGCAGCGCCGGCCAGCACGTAACGGCGATCGGTACGGTCGGAAATCCAGCCGAGCGGTATCTGCAGGATCAGCGTGCCGACGGGCATCGCCGACAAAAGCAGCGCCACATCGGCCTGGCTATAGCCTTTGGCCGTGGCATGGATCGGTGCGAACCCGGCGATCGCCATCGACAGACCGCCGACGGCCAGCATGCCGGCCACGCCGACCGGCGAGATCCGCCAGGCGCGGCCAAGCGCCACGGAGGCTGCGCGAGGTGGCGGCGGTTGAGCCAACCGCGTCATGCCGACCGGCAGGATCGACACTGCGGTGAAGGCAATGCCGATCAGCGGCGCCTGCGCCGTCGCGATGTCGACCGCCGCCAGCAGGGCATAGCCGACGCCAAGTCCGGCGACATAGGCGACGTAAAACACCGCCATCACCCGGCCGCGAATGGCGTTTGCGACGGCATCGTTGAGCCAGCTCTGGGCGACGATGAACAGGCCGCATATTGCAAAACCGTAAAGCGCGCGTGCCGCGATCCACAGCAGCGGGTAGGTGCCGGCGCCAATGGCAGCATTCGACAGCGCTATCAGCGCCGACAGCACCATGAAGGCGCGGGCGTGCCCGACGCGGCGCACCAGCGGCCCGGTCAGGATACAGCCGGCAAGCCCGCCGGCCGACAGGCCGGTGATGATCAGCCCGGCCCAGGTCGGATCGAAGCGCTCGACGCCAAGCCGGACCGGGATATAGGCGAACATCAACCCGTTGCCGACCGCGATCAGCGCCATCGACATGATCACGCTGGCAATGGCGATCACGGGCGCCGGCGGGGCGCCATGATTGTGGTCGATGTCGGTCTGGTTCACTGAATTGGCCATATCCAGCGCAGCATCGCCCAGCGGATCGCGAAAGGCCGCCGTAAAAGCGACATCGGCGATCTGGCCTTACGAGTTACCCCTTGGCTTGCTTGCGAATAGCACTCGATGACAGCGACGAACGCGGGCCGTGAATAAAAGTCCAGGCCGGCGCCTTCATGCGGGCGAGCCGGGGCGCGTCACCCTCGTCGACGCGGGCATAGTCGAAGGTTTTGGCCACGACCGAGGACAGGAAGGACAGCGTCGCGCCCGGGCGGTCGATGACGGCGATCGGGAAGGTCATGACGATCTGGCGCCAGCGCTGCCAGCGGTGGAAATCGCGAAGCGAGTCGGCGCCCATGATCCAGACGAAATCGACGCCGGGATTGCGTGCCTTGACCAACGCCAGCGCGTCGGCGGTGAAGCGGATATGATGCGCCGCCTCGAAGGCGGTGACCTTGATCTTCGGGTTCTTGGCAATCTGCTCCGACTGCAGCAGCCGGTCGCTCAGCGGCGCCAATTCCCTCGTGCTCTTCAGCGGATTGCCTGGCGTCACTATCCACCACAATTGGTCGAGCGCGAGGCGCCGCAAGGCAATTTCCGCCACCAGCGCATGGCCGGCATGCGGCGGGTTGAACGATCCGCCGAACAGGCCGACGGCGAGGCCTTTCTCGGCATGCGGCATGCGGAGGTAGTGCGAGGGGATGGCGGGCTGAAGGGACGACAGCATGGTGCTAGGCACCCCCCTCTGCCCTACCGGGCATCTCCCCCGCAAGGGGGGAGATCAGCAGCTTCGGCAAAGGCACTTTTCTTGCAACGTTAGTGATTGGCGAAAGCGGAAGAAAAAGCTGATCTCCCCCCTTGCGGGGGAGATGTCCGGCAGGACAGAGGGGGGTGTCTGGGCTCAATGCCTCAAGCCCTGACGCGAATGATTCAAGGCCTCACCTGTCCCGACCCGCGCACGCGGTATTTGAACGAGGTCAGCTGTTCGACGCCAACCGGTCCGCGCGCATGCATCTTGCCGGTGGCGATGCCGATCTCGGCGCCCATGCCGAACTCGCCGCCATCGGCGAACTGGGTGGAGGCATTGTGCAGGAGAATCGCCGAGTCGATCTCGTTGAAGAAGCGCTGCACAGCCTCTGCATCCTCGGCGATGATCGCCTCGGTGTGATGTGAGGAGAACGTCTCGATATGGTCGATGGCACCGGCAATCCCGTCTACCAGCTTTACCGCGATGATGGCGTCGAGATATTCGGTCACCCAGTCGGCATCGGTCGCCGGCTTGGCGTCGAAGAACAGCTTCATCACTTCCTGATCGGCATGGATCTCGCAGCCGGCTGCGCGTAGCGCGTCGAGGATCGGCACCAGATGCGTGGAGGCCACCGCGCGGTCGACCAGCAAAGTCTCTGCAGCGCCACAGACACCGGTGCGCCGCATCTTGGCGTTGACGGCGATCCTGACCGCCATGTCAAGATCGGCCGAGCGGTCGATGTAGAGATGGCAGATGCCTTCAAGATGGGCAAAGACCGGCACCCGCGCCTCGCTCTGGACGCGCCCGACCAGGCTCTTGCCGCCCCGCGGAATGATGACGTCGAGATTGCCGGAAAGCCCTTTCAGCATCTCGCCGACGGCGGCGCGGTCAGTGGTCGGCACCAGCTGGATGGCGTCTTCGGGCAGGCCGGCGGCCTTCAACCCCTCGACCAGGCAGGCATGGATGGCGGCGGATGAATTGAGCGAGTCCGAGCCGCCGCGCAGGATCACCGGATTGCCGGCCTTGAGGCAGAGTGCGCCGGCATCCGCCGTCACATTCGGCCGGCTTTCATAGATGACGCCGACAACGCCGAGCGGCGTGCGCACGCGCTCGATCTGCAGGCCGTTGGGGCGATCCCAGGCCGCGATCACATCGCCGACCGGGTCCCTGAGCTCGGCGATTTCACGGATGCCATCCGCCATGGCACGGGTGCGCGCCGGATCGAGCTTCAGCCGGTCCATGAACGAGCCGGACAGCCCGGATTCGTGTCCGTTAGAGACATCGATGGCGTTGGCGTCGAGAATCTCCTGCTGGCGCGCGATGATCGCGTCGGCCATGGCGAGAAGCGCGGCATTCTTGGCGGCGGCGGTCGCAATGGCCAACGGTCGGGCGGCCGCGCGGGCGCGGCGGCCGATATCAGCCATCAGCGCGACGGTGTCATCCCCGGATTGTTCATGCAGTTTCAGCATGGCTCATCCTCCGCTTACGTCGCCCCCGGCCCATAGCTGGCCGGCAGGCCGTATCTGGCCACCCGGATCGCTCACCACCAGATCGTCCCTGTGGATCATCGCCGAGCGCGCCTCGTAGCCGAGCACGGTTTCGATCTCCGCTGTCTTCAGGCCTGCGATCCTTACGGCATCGGCGGCATCGTAGGCAACCAGCCCGCGCGCGATCTCGCGTCCCTCGGGCGACAGGATCGCCACCGTGTCGCCGCGCGAGAAATTGCCGCTGACCAGCCTGACGCCTGCCGGCAGCAGCGATTTGCCCGACAACAGCGCGCCGATGGCGCCGGCATCGACCGTAAGCCGGCCCGCCGGTTCGAGCTGGCCTGCGATCCAGGTTTTGTAGCCTTTCACCGGGTTGGGGCTTGGTTTGAAGAAGGTGGCGCGCTCGCCACGTTCGATCGCCATTAGCGGCGACAGCCTGGTGCCCGAGGTGATGATCATGGCCGTGCCGGCGGCGGTGGCGATCTTGCCGGCGTCGAGCTTGGTGCGCATGCCGCCGCGCGACAGTTCGGAAGCGGCCGCCCCCGCCATCGCTTCGATATCGGGCGTGATGCGGTCGACCACCGGAATGAATTTCGCAGCGGGATCGCGCGCCGGCGGCGCCGTATAGAGCCCGTCAATGTCGGAGAGCAGCACCAGCAGGTCGGCGCCCATCATGGTCGCCACGCGTGCCGCCAGCCGGTCATTGTCGCCATAGCGGATTTCGGAGGTCGCCACCGTGTCGTTCTCATTGATGACCGGCACCGCCTTCATCTTGAGCAGCGTCGAGATCGTCGCGCGGGCATTCAGATAGCGACGGCGCTCCTCGGTATCGCCGAGCGTCAGCAGGATCTGGCCCGATTTCAGCGAGCCCTTGCCCAGCGCATCCGACCACGCGCCGGCCAGCGCGATCTGGCCGACGGCCGCAGCCGCCTGGCTTTCTTCCAGCTTCAATGCCCGTTTGCCGAGACCGAGAATGGTCCGGCCGAGCGCAATGGCGCCGGACGACACGACCAGGATCTCGGCGCCGCCATTGGCCAGCACCGCAATATCCTCGGCAAGCGAAGCCAGCCAGTCGCGCTTCAGGCCGCTGGCGCGGTCGACCAGCAAGGCCGAACCGATCTTGACCGTGATGCGCCGGTATTTTGTCAGCGACTGCGCCGTCATCGCTATCGGTCCCAGCGGGTCTCGACGGGAGCGGCAGCCCTGTCGCGCGCTTCGCCGACAACCGCCATCAGCGCGCGCAGCACCGCTTCGACGCCCTCGCCGGTGGCCGCCGACAGCAGCATCGGCGCGCGGCCGGCAGCGCGTTTCAGCGACGCAACCTTCTTCTTGCGCTCATCGGCGTCTAGGATATCGACCTGGCTGAGCGCGACGATTTCGACCTTCTCGATCAGCCCATTGCCATAGGCGTCGAGCTCGGCGCGCACGGTCTTGTAGGCCTTGCCCGGGTTTTCCTCCTGCGCCGAAACCAGATGCAAAAGCACACGCGTGCGCTCGACATGGCCGAGGAAGCGGTCGCCGATGCCGACACCCTCATGCGCGCCCTCGATGAGGCCCGGAATGTCGGCGATGACGAATTCGCGCGCATCGATGCGGGCAACGCCGAGGCCGGGATGCAGCGTGGTGAAGGGGTAGTCTGCGATCTTCGGCTTGGCCGCGGTGACGGTTGCCAGAAAAGTCGACTTGCCGGCATTGGGCAGCCCGACCAGGCCGGCGTCGGCAATCAGCTTCAGCCGCAGCCAGACATTCATCTCTTCGCCGGGCTGGCCCGGATTGGCGCGGCGAGGCGCCTGGTTGGTCGAGGTTTTGAAATGCTGGTTGCCGAAACCGCCATTGCCGCCCTTGGCCAGCAGGAAGCGCTGGCCGACCACGGTCAGGTCGCAGATCAGCGTCTCGTTGTCCTCGGCAAACACCTGGGTTCCGGCCGGCACCTTGAGCGTCACATCGGCGCCCTTGGCGCCGGTCATGTTGCGGCCCATGCCGTGGACGCCGGTCTTGGCCTTGAAATGCTGCTGATAGCGATAGTCGATCAGCGTGTTGAGGCCGTTGACCGCTTCCAGCCAGACATCGCCGCCGCGGCCGCCGTCGCCGCCATCCGGGCCGCCGAATTCGATGAATTTTTCGCGCCGGAACGACACAGAGCCGGCGCCACCGTCGCCCGAGCGGATATAAACCTTGGCTTGATCGAGAAATTTCATTGGACTACGCAGTTTCTGTTGGCCTTGCGGCTTTGCTTTAGATCTTGCGCCTTGCTCTAAACCAAGGCGCGGCCAAGGGCGAGGCCGTTTTGCGACTAAAGCGCCGGATGCCCTTTTGTCGGGGACGCGGTAGCAGTGTTCGCGGACGGAGCTTGAGGGGCGCGGGAATGAAGGTTGTAAGCTACAACATCCAGCACGGTATCGGTCTGGATGGCCGCTACGATCTCGGCCGCATCACCGAGGCGGTTCGCGGCGCCGACGTGATCGCGCTGCAGGAAGTGACCCGCAACAATCCGAGGAACGGCAACCGCGACATGGTCGCCGAGATCGGCGAGGCGCTGCCCGAATATTTTGCCGCCTACGGCAGCAATTTCGAGGTCAATGTCGGCTCGCGCCTGGAGGCCGGCCGCGCCATCACCACCACTTTCCAGCTCGGCAACATGGTGCTGTCGAAGACGCCGATCCATCTGTCGCGCAATCTGCTTTTGCCGCGCAGCCGCAGCCTTGAGGCGATGAACTTCCAGCGCGGCGCACTCGAGGCGCTGGTCGAGACCCCGCTCGGCTTCATCCGCTTCTATTCCACGCATCTTGACCATCGCAGTCCGGTTGAGCGCGCCAGCCAGATCCGGTTCCTGCGCCAGCGCCTGTTGAACTATGCCTTCGAGGGCGGCGGTCTCTCCGGCATTCCCGAGATCGGCCTGCCGGACCTGCCCTATCCCGAAGCCTTCATCGTCATGGGCGACTTCAACATGCTGCCCGGCTCGGCCGAATATGTCGAACTCGTCGGCCGCCCGGATCATGAATTCGGCATGCCCTTGACCGCCGATCTCGCCGTCGACGTCGCCCAGCGCCTCAACACGCCGGACGTCGTCACCTGGGTCGATCCCACGCGACCCGAAGACACAAGCCGCCACAAGCGCATCGACTACATCTTTACGTCGGCCTCGCTCGCCGGATCGCTGAAGCGCCTGTGGGTCGACCCGCAAGCGGTCGGTTCGGACCATCTCCCGATTTGGGTCGAGATGGGCTGACCGGCGATTGTTCATCTGCCGGCGTTTTTGCGGTCGACGATCGCCATCATGATCGCATCGACGTATCGGCCGTCGATCTTGACCGCGTCACGCTGCACACCCTCGGTGACAAACCCGACCTTGTCGTAGAGGGAGATGGCGCGGGCATTGTCGGAATGCACGGAAAGCTCGATGCGGACGAAGCCGATGTTGCGTGCTTCCGTCAAGGCGGCATTGATAAGCCGCAGTCCCAGACCACGTCCTCGATAGTCCGGCACAATTCCCATTCCAAGGGTGCCGCGATGAGCATGTATCTGCCGGTCATGCCGTGAGATATCGCACCAACCGACAACCTCGCCACGAACAACCGCCACGAACCCTGGGTCGCCTCTCCCGATGCGGTCCACTATGAATGTTCGGGTTTGATCGAACGGCGGCGCTTCCAGGAAAGACAGGTACTTCCGCTCACGCGCAACGATGTCGAGCGCCTGGTGAAAACTCTCGACATCGCGCGGCGTCATCGGCGCAATCGTGACTGCATCGATATCGTTGCTATAATCGGCCATCGGCTTGCTCGGAACAAACCATCAGAAGTGGACCCAGTTGCGCAGGCTGATCCAGGTCTTTCTGTCCAGCCGGTACCGCTCGACCGGCACCTGGCCGGCGACGATCGAGTTCAGCATGCCCTGGCCGGCATACTGGAAGCCGCATTTGTGGATGACCCGGCGCGAGGCCGGATTGATCACCCGCGTCGAAGCCTGCAGCACCTGGATCGACGTCCGTTGGAAGGCGAGGTCGACCAACGCGTGCGCGGCCTCCGTCGCATAGCCGCGCTTCCAATAGGGCTCGCCGATCCAGTAGCCGAGTTCCAGCCCGCGATCGGTCATGTTGAGGCCGGCGCAGCCGACGAAAATGTCGGTGCCGGCGAGCGTCAGGGCGTAGGCGATGCCGGCCCGGCGCGACCGGGTCATGGCCAGGAAGGCGCGTGCCTCGGCCTCGCCATAGGGGTGCGGCATGCGGGCCAGCATCTCGGCGACATGACGGTTGTCGGCAAGCTCGACCAGTTGCCCGATATCGGCTTCGCAGGGAGCGCGCATCACCAGCCGCTCCGTGGCCAGCACCGGGCAATCTATCGCGTAACTTTCGTCTTCGGTGTCTTCCGCTTCGGCAACCATTCGACGTCCTCCAGGCAAGAAAAAAGGGGAGATGGAAAACCCATCTCCCCTGATCCTTTTCCTGGCTCCATTCACTGGTTTGGCCAGACACCGGTTCCCGAGATGGGCGCCGGTTTTATAGTGCGGAACCGGCTACTCCGCGGCTTTGGTAATCGGGTTGACCGATACGTAGGTTCGGCCGTTGGCTTTTTTGTTGAAGGTGACTGCGCCGGTCTCGAGCGCAAAAAGGGTGTGGTCCGTGCCCATGCCGACATTGACGCCGGGATGCCAGGTGGTGCCGCGTTGACGGATGATGATGTTGCCCGGGATGACGGCTTCGCCGCCGAACTTCTTCACGCCCAGACGCTTGGAATGCGAGTCGCGACCGTTGCGCGACGAGCCGCCAGCTTTCTTGTGTGCCATCTAACTAACTCCGATGCGCCCTGGGGCGCTTGAATGGTCTTATGAACGCGTTCGCGTTCCGTTTCAAGTCCGATCCGGCGACCTTGTCGCCGGTTCGTTTTACTTCTTCGCCAGTTCCTTGGCCTGCTCGCGCCAGTCGTTGATCTGGTCGGAGCTGAAGGGCATGTGCGCGTCGATCTTGGCCACGTCCTTGTCCGACAGCTTGGCAAGCTGGGCGAAGGTGGTGATGCCCTGCTCGTGCAGCTGGCCGGCGGCAACCGGGCCGATGCCCTTGATCACGGCCAAATCGTCCGGCTCGCCCTTCGGCGCCTTGAACAGCGGCGCGGCGACGGCGGTCTCCGTCTTGGCTTCATCCTTCGGAGCAGCCTCGGCTTTGGCTTCCTTCTTCGCCTTGGCTTCCTTCGGCGCGGCCTCGGCCTTCGCCTCGGGCGCTACGTCAGCCTTGACTTCCTTGGCTTCCACCTTGGCTGCGGCCTTCTTGGAAGGCTTGGCGCCACCCAGCAGGATCTCGGCGATCCGCACGGTGGTCAGAAGCTGGCGGTGGCCGATCTTGCGGCGCGAATTCTGCCGGCGGCGCTTCTTGAAAGCGATGACGGTGCGGTTCTTGCCCTGCTCGACGACTTCCGCCGTGACCAGAGCGCCATCGACGAACGGGGCGCCGAAGGTGACATTTTCGCCTTCGCCATGGGCGAGGACGCTGCCGATTTCGACGATATCGCCGACATTGGCTTCGAGCTTCTCGATCTTCAGGAGATCGTTGGCGGCAACGCGATACTGCTTACCGCCCGTTTTAATGACTGCGAACATTTTTTGCCTTTCGCTGTTCGGTCGGCCTCGATGAGCCGCGTCGCGCGGTTCGGCCGTCTTTTTGTCAGTCTGCGGGTTCGAAAAACAAGCGGCGTGGAAGAACCCTCCACGCCGATTGCGCGCTTCCCCTAACCGAAGGTTCGGTACGAGTCAAGGCAAACGGCCGGATTCCTTGGCCATGCGGCCTCCTTGCCGCGCCCGATCCCTCCGGTCGAGGACCGGTTGGCCCCATCTGCCGACGTGGCCGCAACGCAGCCCTCCAGACAGAGCCCGCACAGGAAGCTGAATTTCCCAGTGAATTTGGCCTTGTAACCTGCCCGCCCAGCCGTTATCTAGTGCGCCGCGCCGGCAACGGCCGACCATGACCGCGGAGAGGTGGCAGAGTGGTCGAATGCACCGCACTCGAAATGCGGCATGGGTGCAAGCCCATCGGGGGTTCGAATCCCTCCCTCTCCGCCACCCGGAACCGCATCTGGGCGTAGGAGTGTCGCCCGAAGCTACGAAGTAGCGCAGGGGGGACCGGAACGAAGCAGGATGCCCTCCGAAGCTTCAGCGTAGGAGGGCTGCCGCTAGGCAACAAGGCCTTGCCTCATTTGGTTTACCTCTTCGATCGGGACTGGATGCCCGGTCAGGAAGCCCTGCATCAAATTTACCCCCAGGCGCTGCAGCAATATGTACTGCTCTTCGGATTCGACGCCCTCGGCGAGCACGACATGGCCAAGATTGCGAAGCAGCCCGACCATGTCCCGCAACAGGCTCAAGCCGCGAGAGGTCTGGCAATCGTGGAGGAAGCTGCGATCGATCTTTACCACGTCGAATTTGAACCGGCGCAGCCATGTAAGGCCGGCAAATCCCGTTCCGAAATCGTCCAGCCAGATCTGAACGCCCAATTTTCGCAGCCGCTCCACGTTTCTGACCGCTTGCGCCTCCAGAAAGATGTCACTGCCTTCGGTGATTTCGATGGCCAGTTTTTGGGGCGCAAGGCCGTGCCTGCCAAGGATCTCGGTGATCCGGAGTGAAAAGTTGGGAGCTTTGAGCTGAAGAACGGAGACGTTCACCGTCACGACCGAGCCCAAACCGTATTCCGCCATGTCGCCGCACGCTCGATCGATCAGCCACGTACCCAGTTCCACTATCGCTCCGGTCTGCTCGGCAAGGGGTATGAATACGGACGGACTGATCATGGTGCCGTCGAAGTCACATAGCCGCATCAGACTCTCGTGCCCCAGCACGCGCCCCGACGCCAGCTCGCGAATTGGCTGGTAAGCGACGGAAACGAGCTGGTTGGAAACTGCCACCTTCAGCAGTTCTGAAAGATTTTCGCCGGAGCGATCCTGGCTGGTGGCGTGCGGGTCGTAAATCGTGAACGTAGCCCGACCGGCAAACTTGGAAGCGTAGAGTGCGCGGTCAGCTTCCTGCAGCAGGATTCTAAGCTCTATGCTCTGATCGGCGCGCGTCAACGACGCTCCGGCACTGATCGTGACGATGTTGAGCTTGTCGCCCCGATCAGGGTGATAGATATCCAAATCCTCTACAGCGCGACAGAATTTATTCGTTATCTCATGAAGGTGAGCCCGCCCGGTGACCTTGCAGAGAATGACGAATTCTTCTCCGCCATAGCGGGCCGCGATGGCCTTGTTGGCAGCCGCCATCTCGGAAAGGACATGGGCGAGTTTGATCAGGCAATCGTCGCCGGCCTGATGACCAAGTCCGTCATTGAACCTTTTGAAGTAGTCGACGTCGATCAGAATGAGCCCTATCTCGTCGTCGTCTGCGGCCCAGTCTTCGCGCAGCTCCGAGAATTCTCGAATGATCGCCCTGCGGTTCTTCATTCCCGTGAGCGGATCGGTGTCGGCGATTTCGGTTAGCTTCTGCCCCTTCTTGATAGCAGCCTGCTCCTGGAACTGCGCCCGAAGCGCGTGCAGGAAAGTCTGGTACCGCTCCAGGCTCAGCCGCCAGGAAAGATAAAGCGACAAGACGAGACAGTTCACGAAATAGGCCGACAGCACGATGCGGCCGGCGATGTCGGCCTGAAGGGAGAACATCGCGGCGTACACAAAGCTTGCGGCGACCGTCGCGGAGGCCAGGGCTGAAAGCCAAAAACGGAAGTTGAAGAACAGATTCGCACCCAGGATGAACACTGTGCCAAAAACCATGAAATGGGAGAGGGCATCCTGATGCTCTGTTCCAACAGCGGAGACGAGCCACCCAAGGGCACCGGAGACAATCGCCAGCGCTGCTACAAGGTGCAAGGTGGCAAGGGCAAAGCCCCGTCGGGCGACAAATTCGACAAGCGCCAGGGAAGTGATCCCTAGCGTAACGCGCGTCAAAACAAGCCGGCCGGCGACATCCGGAAAGAGAAACCAATCGAAAAGGCCATAGGCCACATAGCTGAATACAGCAGCCGCAATACCCCATCGCACAAGGCTGCGATTCTCATCGGCATCCTTCTGCAGGAACAGTGTCAGGAGTTCCGGATCGGCGGAATGCCACCGCGGACGTCCAATCGCTGCCGCCACCTTCTGGGCAACGTCCTCGCTCAGTTGCATCGCAACGCTCCTCCGCGATCTGCAGTAGCGAATGCAACAGCCGACGTCGCCTGCGGTCGGGGAATGAAGACGTCCCTGTCCGCAAGAAAAGTCAGATGTCGCTAACCGAGGGTAAACGGGCGGTTCGGATTTAGCCAGTTTGCAGGATTGATGGCCGTTCCGTTGATTAAAATTTTACTAAAATTTTATTAAAATTGTTAGCATTGGTTGGCGGCGCACCTATGCTGCTGGCCGGGGACCGGGGCGGTAAACCGGAGAGTAAACGGCATGCCTATCAAGCCAAAACTGCAGCTCGACCAATACAGCCTGGTCACCACCAGGCTGATGAAGAAACATGTTGCGACCTCCGAAGAGGCGGCTGACTCCGACGAGTTGAGGGACAGCACGGCCCAGCTCGCCCTGATACTGGACCTTGCTCATCAAGCCTTTGCGCGAAACAAACCGGCCGCCCCCGTCGTCCATCGTTTGGCGGGGCGACTCCACAAGCTCCGCCGGCAGGTTGCTACCGCGGTTTGGCAGAAACTCGTTCCTTTGGCTCAGCAGCATCGGGTCGCGGAATATTTGCTCCAGGACCCGTTCACGCGGTGGTCGGTCGAAAAACCGCGCGGGTATTCGGGCGATGCAGGCCTGCTGGATATTTACTACAAGCATCCGATCGCCGACGAGATCGTGGCCTCGTCGACCTTACTTGGTCGGCAAATCTATGCGTACACCAGTGAAGCTGCCAGTTCGGTGGCGGGGCGCGAGCGGCGGGATATTCTGGCCAGGACCGTGGACGAGACGGCCAGCAGTGTGGAAAAGGCTGAGGTGCTGGCGATTGCCTGCGGCCACCTCAGGGAAGCCGAACGCTCCGACGCGTTGGCCAGGCATAAACTGCAACGTTGGATCGGCCTGGATCAGGACCCCGTCAGCGTAGCCACGGTGAACCACGACTTTGCCGGCACGGCAGTCGAGGCAGTCCAGGGTTCCGTACGCGGCATCCTACGCCGCGCCTACGCCCTTGGCACATTCGATCTCGTCTACGCATCGGGGCTTTACGATTACCTGCCGCGTGCCATCGGCGTCCGCCTGCTTCAAAGAGCCATGGAACTCGTCAAGCCCGGTGGCGAATTCCTGTTTGCCAATTTCAGCGACGAGATAACGACGGATGGTTACATGGAGACTTTCATGGATTGGCCGCTCATCCTACGTTCGGCCGACGATATGTGGGACATCATCAATGCCGCCCTCGGCGGGAGTCCTTTCGACGCGAAAGTCTACTATGGCTCGAACCGGAATATCGTTTACGGCAAGGTGAGGAAGGGCGATCTCTAACTAGGCGCGGGAATCGCGCGCGCATCCCCGTAGCAAGGTAGGTCTGCCATGACGAGGCCATGTCTTCGCCGGCTTTCCGGCGACGGGCGAGCAGCTCGTCCGGGCTGCGGTCGGCCTACGCCGTGTTCGTTCTGCTTGCCGCCATACAGATGTGGCGGCGGTTCCAGCAGCACGACGGTGCTGCCCGCTCGGCGGGCTGCGTCTGGCCGTGTTGCTGGCACTGCCGCTGATCGCCAGGCTGTCGGTCGTGCAATGCAACGCGACTGGCCGGCCTGATCAGGCCTCGAAATAGCCGGGACGGTCGAGATCGGCGATGAGCCCAAGCCCGGTCGGCTGCCATCCCAGCGCAGTGCGGGTCTGCTCACTTGACGCCGACAAGTCCCTGCCGATGAAATGCCCGAGAAAGCCGAAATGCGCAGCCGCCTCCTCGGGGCCTATGGAAACGACCGGCAGGCCGAGCCGGCGGCCGATGATCTCGGCGATCTCTTTGCTCGCCACGCCCTGTTCGGCAACCGCATGATAGCTGACGCCGCCCGCCCCCTTCTCCAGCGCCAGCCTGTACAGGGTGGCGGCGTCGAACCGGTGCACCGCCGCCCAGCGATTTGCGCCGTCGCCGACATAGGCCGAGACGCCCTTTTCACGCGCAATGGCAATCAGCATCGGCACGAAACCGTGATCGCCCTCGCCATGGACGGTCGGCGCCAGCCGCACCGTCGATGCGCGCACCCCGCGCGCTGCGAGCGCCACGGCCGTTGCTTCCGAAGCGCGCGGCATGGAGACCGATGGAGGCGCAGGTTTGTCGTCTTCGGTTGCCGGCCTTCCCTGAGCAAAACCGGCGAGTCCGGAGGTGACAAGCAGCGGCCGCTCGGAACCCTCGAGCGCCGCGCCGAGCGTTTCGATGGCGCGCTGGTCAACTGCGCAACTGGCGGCGAATCTCGAAAAGTCGTGGTTGAAGGCCGTGTGGATGACGCCATCCGATTGGGCAGCGCCGCTGCGCAGGCTCTCGAAATCCTCGATATCGCCGCGATGCGCCTCGGCGCCCGCGGCCACGATCGACTCCGCACCTGCTTCCGACCGCGCGAGGCCAAGCACCTGATGGCCCGCCCCGAGCAATTCCCGCACAACAGCCGAACCGACAAAACCGGTAGCCCCGGTAACGAACACACGCATGATCATTTCTCCTTGGTTTTCGGCGAAGGCCGTACAGGCAGCCCGTTGCCGAAGGAGATAGAAGGTTGCGATCATACGATCTATACTGTAAAATCCGAGATATCTTCGCAATCGTCCGAGAACGCTCATGGATCCGCTGTCAGACGTGCTGTCGCTACTGAAGCCGCGCAATTACCTGTCGGCTGGGCTGGAAACCGGTGGCGACTGGGCGATCCAGTTCCCTGACCAGCAGGCCGCCATCAAATGCGGCGCCGTGGTGTCCGGCCGATGCTGGCTGTCGGTCGAGGGCGTCCCTGACGCGGTGCGGCTGGACGTGGGCGACTGCTTCCTGTTGCCGCGCGGCCGGCCTTTCCGCCTTGCCAGCGATCTCGGCCTGCCGACGGTCGATGCGCGAACGATCTTTTCACCGGCGCGGACCGGCGGCATCACCGTCCATAATGGCGGCGGCGATTTCCTCCTGGTCAGCAGTCGCTTTACGCTGTCCGGCGACCATGCCGGCATCCTGTTGCGGATGCTGCCGCCCATCGTCCATATCCGCGGCGAGAGCGACCATTCGGCGCTTCGCTGGCCGGTCGAGCGGATGATGCAGGAATTGCGCCAGCGGCGTCCCGGCGGCTTTCTCATCGTCGAGCACCTCGCCCACATGATCCTGATCGAGGCCTTGCGCCTGCATATGACCGCGCAAGGCAATGTCGGCTGGCTGTTCGCACTGACCGACAGGCAGATCGGCGCGGCGATCGGCGCCATGCACGAAGACCCGGCCCATGGCTGGACATTGCAGAAGCTGGCCGAGCGTGCCGGCATGTCGCGATCGACTTTTGCGCTCAGATTCAAGCAGACGGTCGGGGCCTCACCCCTGGATTATCTGACGCGCTGGCGCATGATGCTGGCCGGCGACCGGCTGATGCATTCCGGCGATCCGGTTTCCGTCATCGCACTGGCGCTCGGCTACGAATCCGAAAGCGCCTTCAGCACGGCATTCAAGCGCGTCATGGGCTATTCGCCGCGGCAGTACAGCCGCCAGGAGCCGGACCCGACTGCGCAGGCCGAACGCGAAGCCGCCTGAGGCGGCGATCCGATCGCCTTGATCACCTTGCCCTTAAAGGCTGTAGCGCGAACGAAACTCGGTGAACGACATCGCCAGATGGTTCTCGTCCACATGGCCGGTGATTCCGTCCACACTGCGCGAGTCGAGTTGTAGCGGGCGAGCCAGAGCGGACAATTGCCGAAGCCGCTCGGATTTCCCAGCGCGCTTCGACCGCTGCGGCCCTTCTGCTCAGATCGATCCCTTGCTTGCTCCATGGCATGCGCTTGACAATCGACTGATTCGCAACCCTTCGGGAATATAAGTATTCCAGTTAACGTAGGGATAATCGGCAGCAGGAACTAGATTTCAGACGCACAATGGCACGAGCAAAATCGCTGTTTCCATGCTTCCAGAATGACTTGCTCGCGTGCTGGCGGTAACCGGCACAAACTTCTCCGATTTCCATGCCCCTACGGCTGGGTAGCGCAATACGGTTAATTGCGCGGCTGCTAATATGCCTATATCTTAAGCAGCGCAGGGGGCCTCATATCTCCCCGCAGTGGCCGGTGCGGTGAAGCCCCACAAGCATGCCCAACCTGCACCGGCCATTCCCTATGGCTGGGTATGGTCTTCGCGCTCGGCAATCTTTTCCAAGAGCTTCCGTGAAGCCTCTAGGACGCGTCGCGTTTCGGCGATAGCGGGCGCTTTCAATGAACTGGTGGTCAGGTTCCCACCGGTCTTTCGTCGGGCTTAGCCTCTCTACAGACGAACGAACTTGTCGAGATGCAGGCGTATCCGCTGGCCCTCAGCATAGGACAGCGCAAACGGTTCAATCACGAATGATTCGGGTAATTTCCTGGTCTTCCTTGGCCACAGGAACGGACCATTCGCCGCCGGCTTCGACCACTTCCACGCAAGGCAATGCTTTGCGGATTGGACCCACGTTTCCACCACAGCCTCTATACGAAAAGCAATGGTAACCTCGAGTTTTATACTCCCGTCGAAAGCGGGTTTTCAACAACAAAGATGGTCTGAATCATACCATTCGGGTTAGCGGATAGCGGCTGCCGACGTAGCGTCTCCAAGGCCGCGAAAACCGCCATCCGCGCGCAACAGCGGGTTTCCATAGTCACGGCTACATCCGAAGAATCGACCGCATAGATTCAGGAATGTGTGTTGTCGTCACGGTTCCATACAATTTAGAAGGCCATTCCCCTACGGCAGGGTAGCGCCAAAATGAAAGGATAAGCGGGCGGGCAAGTTGAAGGCGTACTGATGCCGGATCGGGCTTTGGTCCAGCAAAACCCTTTCAGCCTGGCGTCTCGGAAAGGTGCGCGGCAATGGCGCTCACAAAAGCCTTGCCGAACTCCTTGAGTTTGGCGGCGCCGACGCCATGCACTTCGGCAAAATCGTCGAGGTCTTGCGGACGACGCTCGGCCATGTCGATCAGTGTACGATCCGAAAACACCACATAGGCCGGCACCTGGCGTTCCTTGGCCAGCCGCAGCCGCACCGTCTTGAGCGCCGCGAGCAGCGACGCATCGACATTTTCGCTCTGAGGGCTCTGCCCGGCGCGAGCCGCGCGGCGCGCGGCGCGCGTGCGCATCTCGACCCGATACTGGAACGGCACCTCGCCCCGGCCGAGTGCGTGGCCCTTGTCCGCGATGGCCAACCCGCCATGGCCGGCCGGGTCCGGCATCAGGAAACCGTTCGCGACCAGCTGGCGAATCATAGATTGCCAAAAATCCTTCTTGTGCGCGGCGCCATTGCCGAAGGCTGCCAGCCTGTGATGCCCCCTTGCCGCGATCTTTTCAGTCTCGTGGCCGATCAGGATGTCGATGACATGGCCGGCGCCGAAGCGCTCGCCGCTCTGCGCCACCGCCGCCAGGATGAGGCGCGCCTCGGCGGTGCCGTCGGCGCGCGGCGCCTGTTCCAGGCAATTGTCGCAATTGCCGCAAGGGACCGCCTCTTCACCGAAATAACCGAGCAGCACCTGGCGGCGGCACTCGGCCGTCTCGCAATAGCCGATCAGCGTATCGAGCCGGCCATGCGAGCGGCGCTTGTGTTCGACAGCGGCGTCCTCGTCGTCGATGAACATGCGGCGCATGCGGATGTCGCCAAGGCCGTAAAGCATATGCGCCTCCGCCGCCCGGCCGTCGCGACCGGCGCGGCCGATTTCCTGGTAATAGGCTTCGAGGCTGCCCGGCAGGTCGGTGTGGAAGACATAGGCGACATCAGGCTTGTCGATCCCCATGCCGAAGGCGATGGTCGCCACCATGACGACGCCCGACAGCGTCATGAAGGCGTTCTGGTTGGCATCACGCGCCTCCTTGCTCATCCCGGCGTGATAGGCGAGCGCGGTCACGCCGTTCTTTTCGAGGAATGCCGCCATCTCTTCGGTCTTCTTGCGCGACAGGCAGTAGACGATGCCGCTGCGCCCCTGATGGCGCTCGATGAAGTTGAGCAACTGCCGCTTGCTGTCCTGCTTGGGCTCGATGGCAAGCTTGATGTTGGGCCGGTCGAAGCCAAGCACCTGCGTTTCGACACGCCCGCCAAACAGCCGTCTCTCGATGTCTGCCCGCGTCGTCTCGTCCGCCGTCGCCGTCACCGCAATGATCGGTACGTCGGGAAAGATGCCACGCAGCTGCGACAGGTCTTCATATTCGCGCCGGAACGCCGGCCCCCACTGCGAAATGCAATGCGCCTCGTCGATGGCGATCAGGCTGACATCGAGCCTGGCAAGCGCATCCAGCATCCGCTCGGTCATCAGCCGTTCCGGCGCGAGGTAGAGCAGCCGCGTCTGGCCCGACGCGACGCGGCGCCATGCCGCGACATTGGCATCACGGTCGATCGAGGAATTGATCGTATCGGCGGCGACGCCGGCGAGGCGCAGTGCCGCGACCTGATCCTGCATCAGCGCCACTAGCGGCGAAACGACAATGGTCAGCCCACCCTTGACCAGCGCCGGAACCTGGTAGCACAGCGATTTGCCGGCACCCGTTGGCATGACGGCCAGCACATGGCGGCCGCCAAGCAGCGCCTCCATCACCGCGGCCTGTCCGGGACGGAAATCGTCGAAGCCGAACACGTCCTTGAGGACGCGCCGTTTGGGATCGTGCGTCGGCACGCTTGTCGTCGATATCTGCATCACTGATGTTTTTGCGATCGGCCGCCCGAAGCAGCGGCGTGGACAGAACGATTAGCGCAGCCCCTGCGTGACCACAACAAGCAGCAGCAACACCCCACCGGCGATCGACCTGGTTGGCATCGTTAAACCTATCTTCACCATGTTGCGGCACCGTCCGACCCTGCGGCGATGTTTCGAGTACCGCTGCGCCACGAGCGCACAGGCAACAGCCCGCGCCTCCCCAGGAGGCGCGGGTTTCCTGTTTCTGGAATTGCCGAAAAAGGTTCAGGCCAGGAAATCGGCGCGGTGCGGGGTAAAGCTGTCGACCAGGCGCCCGGCCTCCAGCGCCTTGACGCCGTGCACCAGATTGGACGGCACGATGAAGCTCCCGCCGGTCTCGATGGTCGCGGTGCGGCCGTCGATGGTCACCTCGAAGCGACCTTCGGCGACATAGCTGGCCTGGACATGCGGGTGCGAATGCAGCGCGCCGACGCCGCCCTTGTCGAAGCCGAACTCGACCATCATCAGCTCATCGGTATGCAGGAGAACGCGCCGCCTGTTGCCGTCCGGCGTCGGCGTCCACGCGCTCTCGCCCGGTTGGGCAAAAATCTTATGCTCGATCATGACTGTTTCCTCATCGCGCCAGCCAGCCGCCATCCACCGGGATCACGGCGCCGTGCATATAGTCGGATGCGGGGGCCAGCAGGAAGACAGCGGCGTCGCCTATGTCTTCCGGTCCGCCCCAGCGCCCGGCCGGGATGCGCGCCAATATAGCGGCGCTGCGGTCGGGATCGGTGCGCAACGCCTCGGTGTTGTTGGTTTCAATATAGCCGGGCGCAATGGCGTTGACGTTGATGCCTTTTGCCGCCCATTCGCAGGCCAGCAGCCGGGTTATGCCGAGCGCGCCATGCTTCGACGCGGTGTAGGACGCGACGCGGATGCCGCCCTGGAAACTCAGCACCGAGGCGATGTTGACGATCTTGCCGCGCCGCCTCGGGTCGGTCAGCACGCGCCTGGCAAAACCTTGGCTGAGAAAGAATAGCGTCTTCAGATTGACGTCGATGACCTCGTCCCAATCGGCCTCGGAGAAATCGACCGCATCGGCGCGGCGGATGATGCCGGCATTGTTGACCAGCCCGTCGATCGGGCCGGTCTTTTCCCAGACCTGGTCGAGCATCGCCTTGGCGGCCGCATGGTCGGCAAGATCGCATCGCACCGCCTCGAACTGGCCACCGGCTTCCGCGACTTGTCTTTCCGTGTCGTCCATCACAGAGCGGCCGACGCCAATGACGGTGCCGCCGGCGCGCGCGATCGAGACGGCGATGCCCTGGCCGATGCCAGTGTTCGCGCCGGTGACCAGGATACGCTTGCCGGCCAGGCTGAAGGAGGAAGGTCCGCTCAACGCAGTTCGCCCAGCGGCACCGGATCGACATCGGTATAGTCGACATTGTCGCCGGCCATCGCCCAGATGAAGGCGTAGTTCGAGGTGCCGACCCCGGAATGGATCGACCAACCCGGCGACAGCACTGCCTCCTCATTGGCCATGACGATGTGGCGGGTTTCGTCCGGCTCGCCCATGAAATGGAAGACGCGCGCCGTCTCCGGCAGGTCGAAATAGAGATAGACCTCCATGCGCCGGTCATGCACATGGCAAGGGATGGTGTTCCACACCGAGCCCGGCGCCAGCTGCGTCATGCCGACCACCAGTTGGCAGGTCTTGACGCCATCGGCATGGATGAACTGGAAGATGGAGCGTTCGTTGCAGGTTTCCTTGCTGCCGAGATCGAGGCGCTTGGCATCGCCAATGCGGATCAGCCGGTTGGGATGGGTGTGATGCGCAGGCGCGCTGAGCAGGTAGAACTTGGCCAGTGCGCCCTCATTGGCCGATGCGAACGAAACGTCGGTGCTGCCCATGCCGAGATAGAGCATGTCGCGCGCCTGCAACTGGTGGGTCTCGCCATTTGCCGTCACCGAGCCGGCGCCGCCGATATTGACGATGATCAGTTCGCGGCGGTCGAGAAAATTCTTGGTGCCCGTCGGCTTGATCGCTTCCAGCGGCAGCGGCGCTGCCGCCGGCACGGCGCCGCCGACGATCATGCGGTCATAGTGGGTGTAGGTCAGGCTGACGCGTCCCGGCTGGAACAGGTCGTCAATATGGAAGTTGTGCCGCAGTTCGTCGGTGCCCATGGACGCCGCGGCGACCGGGCCGATGGCGAAACGCGAGGTGAATTCGGTATGCGGGTGACTTTGAGTCATTGCTGCTCCAGCTGAATGAATGGCTATTTGGTTGCCGACGCCTTGACCGAGTCGGCGTAGTAGACCTGGCGGGCGTGCAGCCGCTCGCGGTAGCGCTCTTGGCTGGCGGTGAGATGGGTGCGCATCGCCTCGCGCGCGGCTTCGGCGTCGCCTGAGGTGATCGCATTCAGGATCACCAGATGCTCGCGCTGCAGCCCGCGCTGATAGCTGTCGGATTGCACAAGTTCGGTCGACCAAGGCGAGGTCACGTCGCAAGGAATGGCGCGGCGGCCCAGCACATCGAGCATCTCGACATAGAACGGATTGTTGGTGGCGCTGGCGATCGCACGGTGGAAGGCGAGATCGGCCGGGCCGGTCGGCTCGCTGTTGAGCAGCAGCCGTTCGAACTCGAAGAAGGCTTCCTGGATCGCTGCTTCCTGCGCGGCGTTGCGGCGAATGGCGGCGAGCCCGGCCGATTCGATTTCGACGGCCAGGCGCACTTCGAGCACATTGAGCGCGATGGAATCCTTGCTGCCCATGTCGGCGGCGAGCGCGCCGAACATCGTTGAGATGTGCTCGGTGACGAACACGCCGGCGCCCTGGCGCGCCTCGACCAGCCCGTCGGCGGCGAGCTTGGCCAGCGCTTCGCGGATGACGGTGCGGCTGACGCCGAAGGTCTCGGTCAGCTGGCCCTCGGTCGGCAATTTGTGGCCGGGCAGGATCTCGCCCGCCTGCAATTGCTTGCGGATCGCCGCAACGACGGTCTCCGACAGTTTGGGTTTTCTCTCGACCCTGAGATCAACAGCGCTATCCGATGCCATATCGCACCCCTGTTTGAAGACGCCTATTTGAACACGCTCGGCAACCAGAGCGAAATCGCCGGAATATAGGTGACCAGCCCCAGGACCACGATGCCCGCGCCATAGAACGGCCAGATCGAGCGCATCGCTTCCCAGACCGTAATCTTGCCGACGGCACAGGCGACGAACTGCACCGTGCCGACCGGCGGTGTGTTCAGGCCAATGCCGAGATTGAGGATGGTGATGACGCCGAAATGCACGGGATCGACGCCGTAATGGGTGACCAGCGGCAGGAAGATCGGCGTGCAGATGATGATCATCGGCCCCATGTCCATGAAGGTGCCGAGCAGCAGCATCAAGACGTTGAGCAGAAGCAGCACCACCAGCGGATCGGTGGAGATGGCGTTCATGCCTGCGATCAGCAGCACCGGCACTTTGAGATAGGCCATCAGCCAGCTGAACGAGGCCGCCGTGCCGATGATCAGCAGCACCATCGAGGTCGTGCGCACCGCGCCCTTTGTGGCATGGACGAAATCGCCCCAGGCCATCGACCGGTAGACGAAGACGGTGACCAGCAAAGCGTAGATGATGGCGATGCAGGAGCTTTCCGTCGCCGTGAAAATGCCCGAGCGAACGCCGCCGAAGATGATACCGATAAGCAGAAGTCCGGGGATGGCGATGACCGCCAGCTCGCCGACACGCGAGAAGCCGGGAAAGGCCTCGACCGGGTAGCCTCGGCTGCGGGCGACGAAATAGGCAGTGACCATCAGCGAAGCGGCGAACAGCAGGCCAGGCAGGATACCGGCGGTGAACAGGTCGGCGATCGAAATCTTGCCGCCGCCGGCGATCGAATAGATGATCATGTTCTGCGACGGCGGCAGAAGCAGCGCGATCAGCGCCGCCATTGAGGTCACGTTAACGGCGTAGTCGGCGCCGTAGCCGCGCGCTTTCATCTGCGGGATCATCAGCCCGCCGACGGCAGCGGCTTCCGCCACCGCCGAGCCGGAAATGCCGCCGAACAACGTCGCGGCGATGATGTTGACCTGACCGAGCCCACCGCGGACATGACCGACCAGCGAGCCGGCAAAGGAAACGATGCGTTGCGCGATGCCGCCGCGCACCATCAGGTCGCCGGCAAAGATGAAGAACGGGATCGCCATCAGCGAGAACGCCGACATGCCCGACTTCAATTGCTGGAACACCACCAGGGGCGGCAGGCCGAGATAAAGCACGGTGGCGAAGGACGCCGCACCCAGGCAAAAGGCGATGGGCGTGCCGGCAAACATCAAAAGCGTGAAGACGCCAAACAGGATCCAGAGTTCCATCTAGGCCTCCTGCACGGCCGGCATTTCCGGCACTTCCTCGAGATTGATATCCTTGTCGATGTCGGCGCCGGACCAGCGCAGCACGATGCGTTCGGCCGAGAACAGGCAGATCAGAAAGCCGCCGGCGACCAGCGGCAGATAGTCGAAACCGCCGGGAAGCTCGAGCGCCGGGATGATGGTCCGCCAGGTCAGCCCGACCAGCTTGCAGCCGTACCAGACCATGCCGAAGCCGAAGCCGAACGCGATCAGGTCGGACAGGGTGCGCAGCGCCCATTTGCTGCCCTTGGGCAGGATATAGAGCAGCACGTCGAAGCCCATATGGTAATTCTCGCGCACGCCGACGGCAGCGCCCAGGAAAATGAACCAGTTCATCAGCATGATGGCGGTGACTTCGGTCCAGCTCGGTGACGCGTTGAGCACGAAGCGGGAAAACACCTGGTAGGCAACAAGCGCGGTCATGGCGACCATCCCGATGCCCGCGAGATAGAGCGCACCGTCGCAAATCTTCGAAAGCACCGCGCTGAAGCGCGGTGGCGCTCCGCTCCTGGCCGTTCCCGCAGTCATCCGATCCTCCCGGTCTTTCCGTCCCCTAAAAGCGATTGGCGGGGCGGCGCCATGCCGCCCCGCCAGAAAATCACTTGGTCGCCTGGATGCGCGTCGCGAGGTCCTTGAGCTCCGGCGTCTTCAGATACTTGTCGTAGACCGGCTTCATCGCATCGATCAGCGGCTGCTTGTCGATCTCGCTGACCTTGACGCCGGCCTTCTCGACGATCTCTCGCGACTTCTTCTCCTGCGCGTCCCACAATTCGCGCATCTTGACGACGCTATCCTTGGCCGCCTGCTTGACGATCGCCTGGTCTTCCGGCGTCAGTCTGTCCCAGCTCGATTTCGACATCACCAGCACTTCCGGCACGATCTGGTGCTGGTCGACGGTATAGTGCTTGGCGACTTCGTAGTGCTTGGCGGATTCGAAGCTGGGCCAGTTGTTCTCGGCGCCGTCGATGACACCGGTTTCGAGCGCCGAATAGACCTCGCCATACGCCATCGGCGTGGCATTTGCGCCAAGCGCGTTGACCATATCGACGAACACGTCGGACTGGATGACGCGGAACTTCATGCCTTTCAGATCGGCGATCGAGGTGATGTCCTTCTTGGTGTTGTAGAAGGAACGGGCGCCGGAATCGTAGAAGGCAAGGCCGACCAGATCATGCGTCTCGAAGGCCTTGAGGATCTCGTCGCCGATCGGCCCGTCCATGACATGGCGCATGTGCTCGACCGAACGGAACATGTAGGGCAGCGACGGCACCGCGGTTTCCGGCACGATGCCGTTGAACGGACCCATCGAGACGCGGTTCAGATCGATGACACCGGTCTGCGTCTGCTCGATCGTGTCCTTTTCCTCGCCGAGCTGCGCCGAATGATAGACCTCGACCGAATAGCGGCCGGCGGTGCGCTCCTTGATGAGCTCGCCGAGATATTTGACCGCCTCGACAGTCGGATACCCGTCCGGATGGGTGTCGGCCGAGCGCAGTACGGTCTGGGCGCCGGCAACGCCGATCATCAGCGAGCCGAAGGCGAATGTGGCTGCCATCAGTTTTGAAAAATGCAACATGACTGTCTTCCTCCCTTTTGAAATTCCACGCGCCCGGCTCACAGCCGGTACGCCTTCTTGGCAAGCGTGTAGCTAAGCTCCCGCGCCAGCTCATGCGCCTCGTCCTCACCCAGCCGGTGCTCGGCGACGAGACGGGCGAGAAAGGCGCAGTCAACCCGGCGCGCCACATCGTGACGGGCGGGAATCGACGGAAAGGCACGGGTGTCATCGTTGAAGCCGACGGTGTTGTAGAAGCCGGCGGTCTCGGTGGTCATCTCGCGGAACCGGCGCATGCCTTCCGGACTGTCGTGGAACCACCAGGCCGGCCCGAGCTTCAACGCCGGATAGACGCCGGCCAGCGGCGCCAGTTCGCGCGCGTAGCTGGTCTCGTCGAGCGTGAACAGAATGATGGAGAGGTCGCGCTCCAACCCGACGCAGTCGAGCAAGGGTTTGAGCGCCGCGGCATAGTCGGTGCGGGTCGGAATATCGAAGCCTTTGTCGCGGCCGAATCTCTGAAAAATTCCGGGCGAATGGTTGCGCCATGAGCCGGGATGGATCTGCATGACCAGCCCGTCGTCGCGGCTCATCTTGGCCATCTCGGTCAGCATCTGGGCGCGAAACAGCTTGCGCTCGCGCTCGTCGTCCGAGCCGCGGCGGATGCGGTTGAACAGCTCTTCCGCCGCCGCATCGGAAAGATTGGCGGTCTCGGCCGTCGGATGGCCGTGGTCTGATGAGGTTGCGCCGAAGCTTTTGAAGAAAGCGCGGCGATTGCGATGCGCGTCGAGATAGCCGGCCCATGTGCCGGTGTCGCAGCCGGTGATCTCGCCCAGACGATCGAGATTGGCCGAAAATCCTTCGAAGTCGGGATCGACGACGGCATCCGGCCTGTAGGCAGTGATGACGCGGCCCTGCCAGCCGCTGTCGCGGATCGTCTTGTGCCATTGGAGATCGTCGAGTGCGCCCTCGGTCGTCGCGATGACCTCGATGTTGAAGCGCTCGAACAGCGCGCGTGGGCGATAATCGTCGCGCTGCAAAAGCGCCGCGATGGTGTCGTAATGGCGGCTAGCGGTGCTGGCGTTGAGCGGCTCTTCGATGCCGAACAGATGCTCGAGCACATGGTCGAGCCACAACCGCGTCGGTGTGCCGCGGAAGAGGTAATAGTGCTCGGCGAAGCGCCGCCAGATCGCCCTGGGATCGGTCTCGACCGGCGAGCCGTCGAGGGTCGGGACGCCGAGATCTTCCAGCCGCACGCCCTGGCTGAACAGCATACGGAAAATGTAGTGGTCGGGCACCACCAGCAATTGCGCGGGATCGGGGAATGGCTCGTTGAGCGCATACCAACGCGGATCGGTGTGGCCGTGCGGGCTGATGATCGGCAGGTCCTTGATGCCGGCATGGAGATCGCGCGCGATCGACAGCGCGCGCCCTTCGGCGGCAAAAAGCAGATCCGGATCGGTCAGTCCCGCCACGTCGTTCCTCCCAGGGGCGATATGGGTAGGATTGGAAAGAAGTAATGTCAACATACAAAAACTGGATTGTTGTATGATGACTTTTAACCGGCGTCAGGTCATTGTGCGGCGGAAGAGCGGATGTTACGCCGCTAGCAGATCCCGCCCCGCACACCATCCAGCGACAAGCCGCGCCATGACCAGCAGACGCCTTTCCAACGCAACAGTGCAATCCTTGCCGGCCTCGGTCGCGGTCCCCCCCTATGATCGCGCCAGTGTCGCCCCAGGCATCGTCCATCTCGGAGTTGGAGCCTTCCACCGTGCCCATCAGGCCGCCTATGTCGATGACTGCCTAGCGGCCGGCGAGACCGGCTGGGGCATTGTCGGCGTCTCGCTGCGCAGCCCCGACACGCGCGATGCGCTGACGCCACAGGACGGGCTCTACACGCTGGCGGTGCGCGGCAGCGATGGCGAAGCGCTGCACATTATCGGCTCGATCCAGTCGATGCTGGTCGCGCCGGAAGACCCCGGCGCGGTGCTGGCCGCGCTGACCGACCCGCGCACCCGCATCGTCACCCTGACCATCACCGAAAAGGCCTATCTCAGGGCCGCCGACGGCAGCCTCGACGAAAACCATCCCGATATCGTCCACGATCTGGGCAATCCCGGATCTCCCAGGACAGCGCATGGATTCCTGGCGGAAGCGCTGGTGCGACGCCGGGCCGCCGGCACGCCGCCCTTCACCGTGCTGTGCTGCGACAACCTTCCGGCCAATGGCGCCACGCTGCACCGGCTGCTGGTCGGGTTTGCAAAACTGCGCGATGCCGGCGCTGCTGCTTCAGGCGACGCTGCCCTCGCCGGTCATATAGCCGATGACGTTGCATTCCCATCGAGCATGGTCGACCGCATCGTGCCGGCAACCACCGATGCCGAGCGGGCGCGCATCGCGGTCGAACTCGGCCTCGAGGACGCCTGGCCGGTGATGACCGAACCGTTCCGGCAATGGGTTATCGAAAACAGGTTTCCAGCCGGCCGCCCGGCCTGGGAGAAATTCGGCGTCACCATGGTCGAGGATGTCCGGCCGTTCGAGGACATGAAGCTTCGGCTGCTCAACGGCGCCCATTCGGGCATCGCCTATATCGGCCTGCTCAGCGGCCACGTCACCGTCGACCGCGCCTTCGCGGATCCCGCGATCCGCGCGTTCGTCGACCGGCTCTGGGCCGAGGCCATCCCGACATTGCCTGGGGATGCCGGGCTCGACACGTCAGCCTATACGGCCGAACTTGCCGAACGTTTCTCCAACACAGCGCTTGCCCACCGCACGGCGCAGATCGCCAATGACGGCAGCCAGAAATTGCCGCAGCGCATTGTCGCTACCGCCATCGCGCGCATCCAGGCCGGCCTGGTCCCGGAGCATCTGACGCTGGTGATCGCCGCCTGGATCGCCGCCTGCGAGGCGCGCGGCAAGGACCTGCCGGAAGCCCACTTCACCGATCCGCTCGACGCGGCGCTGGCCGCGCTCGACGAACGACGGATGCTGGAACGAGTAGCGGCGGTGTTCGACTGGGCCGGCTTCGCCAGCGGCAAGCCCGAGCGGCAGACGCTGATCGAACTGGTCGCCGCTCATCGCGAGCATATCCTGCAAGGCGGGGTGGCGCTCGCGCTCGCGGCACTGGGTATACCGGGAAAGACCAGGTGACCTGACGTCGCCCGGATACAAAAAGTGGGCTTAAGCCCGGCCTGTTTCATACCTTTGCCCGACCATGACCCCTCGGATCACGTCCAATCATTCTGCGGCTTACGCCGGCAGCAGTGCGCCTTGGAGCGTGGTAAGCTGGCTAAGGAACTGCTCCGCCTTGCTGCGGGACTGATCGTCCTTGGCGTCGGCGGCGTCTTCCTTGGCTTCCTGGATGCGGCGGGCGAGATCGGCGCGGTCGATATCGCCGACGGCGACCGCCGATTCGGCCAGCAGCGTGCAGCCGGCCGGGACGATGTCGGCAAAGCCGCCGAACACCACATAGCGCTCTTCCTTGCCAGCCGCTGTCTTCAGCGTGACGACGCCCGGCTTGATCGTGGTCATGACCGGCGCATGGTGCGCCATGACCGTCATTTCACCTTCGGCGCCTGGAATGACGACAGACTCGACCTGCTCGGAAACCAGGAGGCGCTCCGGCGAGACCAGTTCGAACTTGAAAGCTTCAGCCATGTCAATTTAGTGAGTAGGGAATAGTGAGTAGGGAGTAGGGAGAGGACAGCTGTCCTGATCACCCGGCCGCTATTCACTACTGACTACTGACTACTCCCTATTGCCTTGATTACGCTGCTTCAGCCGCCAGGCGCTGAGCCTTCTCGACCGCTTCGTCGATGCCGCCGACCATGTAGAAGGCGGCTTCCGGCAGGTGATCGTAGTCGCCGTTGCAGAGGCCCTTGAAGCCCTTGATTGTGTCGGCGAGGTCGACCAGCTTGCCCGGCGCACCCGTAAACACTTCGGCGACGAAGAACGGCTGCGACAGGAAGCGCTCGATCTTGCGGGCGCGGGCCACCGTCTGCTTGTCCTCTTCCGACAGCTCATCCATGCCAAGGATGGCGATAATGTCCTGCAGCGACTTATAGCGCTGGAGGATCGACTGCACCTGGCGGGCGACGGCATAGTGCTCCTCGCCGACGACCAGCGGATCGAGCATGCGCGAGGTCGAGTCGAGCGGATCGACGGCGGGGTAGATGCCCTTTTCCGAGATCGCGCGGTTGAGCACGGTCGTCGCGTCCAGGTGGGCGAACGAGGTCGCAGGCGCCGGGTCGGTCAAATCGTCGGCCGGCACGTAGATCGCCTGCACCGAAGTGATCGAACCCTTGGTCGTTGTGGTGATGCGTTCCTGCAGCGCACCCATGTCGGTGGCCAGCGTTGGTTGGTAACCCACGGCCGAAGGAATACGGCCGAGCAGCGCCGACACTTCAGAACCGGCCTGCGTGAAGCGGAAGATGTTGTCGACGAAGAACAGCACGTCCTGGCCCTGGTCGCGGAAATATTCGGCGACCGTCAGGCCGGTCAGGCCGACGCGGGCACGCGCGCCCGGCGGCTCGTTCATCTGGCCATAGACCAGTGCCGCCTTGGAGCCTTCGCCGCCGCCCTTCTTGTTGACGCCGGACTCGATGAACTCGTGATAAAGATCGTTGCCCTCGCGGGTGCGCTCGCCGACGCCGGCGAAGACCGAGAAGCCGCCATGCGCCTTGGCGACGTTGTTGATCAGCTCCTGGATCAGAACCGTCTTGCCGACGCCGGCGCCGCCGAACAGGCCGATCTTGCCTCCGCGGGCGTAGGGCGCCAGAAGGTCGAGCACCTTGATGCCGGTGATCAGGATCTGCGCTTCCGTCGACTGTTCGACATAGGTAGGCGCCGGCTGGTGGATGGCGCGCATCTCGATGCCGTCGACCGGGCCTTCTTCGTCGACCGGCTCGCCGATGACGTTGATGATGCGGCCGAGCATGCCCGGGCCGACCGGAACGGTGATCGGCGCGCCGGTGTCATAGACGTCCTGGCCGCGAACCAGGCCTTCGGTGGAATCCATGGCGATGCAGCGCACGGTGTTTTCGCCCAGATGCTGGGCAACTTCGAGCACCAGGCGGTTGCCGACATTGGAGGTTTCGATGGCGTTCAAAATGGCCGGCAGATGATCGCCGAACTGCACGTCGACGACGGCGCCGATGACCTGGCGAACCTTGCCGATGGCGCCGGTCTTCTTGACGGCAACGCTCGTCGTCTTCGCTGCCGGGGCCGCGGCCTTGGCGGGCGCGGCCGCCTTCTTGGCCGGAGCGGCCTTCGCCGCTGCTGCCGGAGCCTTTGCGGCCGCTTTGGGGGCCGTCTTCGCGGGGGTCGCTGCTTTCGCCATCGTCTTTACCCTTCTCGTCCTTTGTTTCTCACGCTCCATCAGAAGGTCGATGACCTCCTGGCGGTCGCGCCTAGAGCGCTTCGGCGCCCGAAATGATTTCGATCAGTTCCTTGGTGATCTGCGCCTGCCGCTGGCGGTTATAGGTGATCGACAGTTTGTTGATCATGTCGCCGGCATTGCGCGTTGCATTGTCCATGGCGCTCATTTTGGCGCCCATCTCGCCGGCTGCGTTTTCGAGCAGCGCGCGGAAGACCTGGACCGAGATGTTGCGCGGAATGAGGTCGGTGAGGATCTCGCCCGGCTCCGGCTCGTATTCGTAGACGGCATTGCCACCGGCGGTCGCTTCGGCGGGAGCCGAAGCCACGCCGGCAGGAATGATCTGCTGCGCGGTCGGAATCTGGCTGATCACCGACTTGAACTGCGAATAAAACAGCGTGCAGATATCGAAGCCGCCTTCGCCGAACAGATGGATGATCTTACGGGCGATCGCATCGGCATTGACGAAGCCGAGCTTCTTGACATCGCGTAGGTCGACGCGGTCGATAATCAGCGAGGCATAGTCTCGGCGCAGAATGTCGAAACCCTTCTTGCCGACGCAGATGATCTTGACCTGCTTGCCGTCGGCCAGAAGCCGGCGGATATGGTCGCGGGCCAGACGTGCGATCTGCGAGTTGAAGCCGCCGCACAGGCCGCGCTCGGCCGTGCAGACGACGAGCAGATGCACATCGTCCTTGCCGGTGCCGGTCATCAGCGCCGGGGCATCGCCGCCGCCGCCGATCGCCTGCGTGATATTGGCCAGCACCGCACCCATCCGCTCGGAATAGGGACGCGCCGCCTCCGCTGCTTCCTGCGCGCGACGCAGCTTCGCCGCGGCGACCATCTGCATCGCCTTGGTGATCTTCTGCGTCGCCTTGACCGAGGCGATACGGTTACGAAGGTCTTTTAATGAAGGCATGCTTCAAACCTGATCCCGAGCGTCCGGCTTCTTCTCAAGCGAAGGTCTTGGCGAAGGCGTCGATCTCGGCCTTCAGCTTGGCGCGCAGATCGTCCGACAGCGCCTTTTCCTTGCGGATGCCGTCCAGCACGTCCTTGCCGGCCGAGCGCATATGGCTGAGCAGGCCGTGCTCGAACTTGCCGACCTGGTTCAGCGCCAGCTTGTCGAGATAGCCGTTGACGCCGGCGAAGATCACCGTGACCTGCTCCTCGACCTTGAGCGGCGAGAACTGCGGCTGCTTCAACAGTTCGGTCAGGCGCGAGCCGCGGTTGAGCAGGCGCTGCGTGGCGGCGTCGAGATCGGAGCCGAACTGCGCGAACGCAGCCATTTCGCGGTACTGCGCGAGCTCGCCCTTGATCGAGCCGGCGACCTGCTTCATCGCCTTGATTTGCGCCGACGAACCGACGCGCGACACCGACAGGCCGACGTTGACCGCCGGACGGATGCCCTGGAAGAACAGGTTGGTTTCGAGGAAGATCTGGCCGTCGGTGATCGAGATCACGTTGGTCGGGATGTAGGCCGACACGTCGTTGGCCTGCGTCTCGATGATCGGCAGCGCGGTCAGCGAACCGCCGCCCAGATCGTCGTTGAGCTTGGCGGCGCGCTCGAGCAGGCGCGAATGCAGGTAGAACACGTCGCCCGGATAGGCTTCGCGACCCGGCGGGCGGCGCAGCAAGAGCGACATCTGGCGATAGGCGACGGCCTGCTTCGACAGATCGTCATAGCTGATCAGCGCATGCATGCCGTTGTCGCGGAAATATTCGCCCATGGTGGCGCCGGTGAACGGCGCCAGGAACTGCATCGGCGCCGGATCGGAAGCTGTGGCGGCGACGATGATCGAATATTCAAGGGCGCCGCGCTCTTCGAGAACCTTCACGAACTGCGCGACCGTCGAGCGCTTCTGCCCGATGGCGACGTAGACGCAGTAGAGCTTTTCCTTTTCCGGCCCGTTGTCGTGCACGGCCTTCTGGTTGAGCATCGTGTCGAGGATGATCGCGGTCTTGCCGGTCTGGCGATCGCCGATGACCAGCTCGCGCTGGCCGCGGCCAACGGGGATCAGCGCATCGATGGCCTTGAGGCCGGTCGACATCGGCTCGTTGACCGACTTGCGCGGGATGATGCCTGGCGCCTTGACGTCGACGCGCTTGCGTTCGGTCGCCTTGATCGGGCCCTTGCCGTCGATCGGATTCCCGAGCGCGTCGACGACGCGGCCGAGCAGGCCCATGCCGACAGGCGTATCGACGATGGCGCCGGTGCGTTTGACGATGTCGCCTTCCTTGATGTCGCGGTCGGCGCCGAAGATGACGACGCCGACATTGTCGGCTTCGAGGTTGAGCGCCATGCCGCGGATGCCGCCGGGGAATTCGACCATTTCGCCGGCCTGGACATTGTCGAGGCCGTAGACGCGAGCGATACCGTCACCGACGGACAGCACCTGGCCGACTTCGGAGACCTCGGCCTCCTTGCCGAAATTCTTGATCTGGTCTTTGAGAATTGCGGAAATTTCCGCGGCGCGGATGTCCATCAGCCGACCTCTTTCAGTGCAAGCTTGAGCGAATTGAGTTTGGTTTTGAGCGACGTATCGATCTGGCGCGAGCCCATCTTGACCACCAGCCCGCCGAGCAGCGACGGATCGACGGTAACAGTGATGGCCACGTCCTTGCCGGCGACGCCTTTCAGCGCGGCCTTGAGTTCGGTCTGCTGGGCAGCCGTCAGTTCATGCGCCGAAGTGACCTCGGCTGATGTCTCACCGCGCTGTTCGGCGGCGATCTTGCGAAAAGCCTTGATCATGCCGGGCACCGCGAAGAGCCGGCGGTTGCGGGCGACGACGCGCAGGAAATTGCCGGTCAGGCCGGTGATGCCGGCCTTGTCGGCGATCGACGCGATTGCCTTGGCCTGGTCCTCGCTGGAGAACACCGGGCTGTTGATGAGGCGCGTCAGGTCGGCGCTGTCATCCAGCATCCTGGCGAAACTGTCGAGGTCGGCCTCGACCTTGGCCACCGAATTCGACTGCCGCGCAAGTTCGAACAGCGAACCCGCGTAGCGTTCTGCGACACCCGAGATTGGCGATGACGATTGAGCCACGGACCGTCTTTTCTCTTGTCTGAGGGGCCGCAGATTGTTGGCGCGAGCAAAAACTCTGGCTAAATCTTTGACCTTACTAAGTTTTTCCAAGCACGGAGGCGCGGCTTCCGCTATCCCCGGCCGAAAGTCGATTGCCGTCTAGCACAGGCATTTTAAGACCGCAATGCGTCGTCCCGCATGCTTTTCGGGCACTATTGTCGCATCCGGCCGCAGAGTTCAACCGAAGCCTTTGGATTGGCTGCCGATTCAGGGCAGAAAGCCGAAGACGAAGGCAAGCGGCAACGCGGCCAGGACGAGTTCGACGACGATCGACGCCCAGTTGAAAGGCGTGTTGGCGCCGTCCGACATCATCGACAGCAAACGGCCAAAAGCGGTGAACAGCCAGGAAAAGCCGAGTGCCATATAGAGCCACGGCTGCGCCAACAGAATGCAGCACAGGCTGACGCCGAGATAGAAGCCCGACATCCGGCCGCGCCCTTCCGCGATTGCCGCTGCCCTTTCGGGCCGGACCTGCAGCCGCAGAATCCGAAATGCCAGCCCTGGCGCGAGGAAAAACAGCAGACCGAGCGCCAAGGTGACGACGGCGCTGGACCAAGCCAGCCATTCGCCCTGGCTGGTCGGCCACGGAAACGCAAATTCCATCTTGCTTTCATCCCCTCACAGCAATGCCGGATGTATTGAATGTCGCTGCAAAAAGAAGTCAAGCGCGCGGCAGTTTTGGCACGCAATTCGTGAAGGAGCGGAAGGCTGTTTAGGCCGCGCGCGCGTCCGGCCAGCATCGTGGCCAACCTGTATTGTCAGGCGACGCCTCACTCCTATCTGCAGGACCGGTTTTGCACAGCCAAAGGCCCCGACACCGATCGCCTTTATTTCCTGACCGGGCACCTCAATCTGGCCGGCACGGAAGCAGATCGATGGAAGCTGAAAGTGGTCGGCAGCGGCAATGTCGCCGTGGCCGCCCAGCCCTGATCTCTGTTTTGGCCCTTCAGGGCAGCATGAATGCGACCGCCGCCTCGGCATGGATGCGCGTGGTGTCGAACACCGGAATGTCGAAATCGCGCTCGCCAATCAACATGGTGATCTCGGTGCAGCCCATGATGACGCCATCGATCTTCTCATCGCGTCGCAGACGGGCGACCTCGTCGATATAGGCCGCCTTCGATGCCGCGCTGACGATGCCCCGGCAGAGCTCGTCGTAGATTACCTGGTGCACCATGTCGCGCCCGGCCTGGTCCGGCACCACGGGCTGCAGCCCGTATTTCTCCGTCAGTCGGCCCTTGTAGAAATCCTGCTCCATGGTGAAGCGGGTCGCCAGCAGCGCCGGCCGCTTGACGCCGGCGCCCTTGACCGCGACGGCCGTGGCGTCGGCAATGTGGATAAGCGGGATCGACACCGCCGCCTGCACCCGGTCGGCGAGCTTGTGCATGGTGTTGGTGCAGATCAAAAGCCCCTCTGCGCCGCCCGCCTCCAGCTTGCGCGCCGCATCCGCCAGCAGCACGCCCGCACTGTCCCAGTCGCCATGATGCTGCCGGTCGGCGATTTCGGCGAAGTCGAAGGAATAGAGCAACAGCTTTGCCGAATGCAGCCCGCTCAGCCGCTCGCGCACGATCTCGTTGAGCAGGCGATAATAGATCGCCGTCGATTCCCAGCTCATGCCGCCGATGAGGCCAAGGGTTTTCATGCGCTGAGCCTCCAGCAGGACCGAACGATCTCTCTCACAGAAAAGCTTTACGGGTCGATGTCAACCTTAACGCGCGCCGTACCACGCTCTTCGGCCCGCCTCCACAAACATCACCGCGCGCCCGATTCGGTCATCCTCGCATTGGCGCCGAGATGATGCAGGCTTTGTGTCGTGTGCCTTGAACTCCAGGCAACCGGCGGATCGGGCAGATCGAGATCGAACTGTGCCCGCCCGAGCAGCGAATTGACGATCTTGGCGCTGCGCCAAGCCATCAGGCTGAGCTGCGGCTCGGCTATGCCATGGCTGAGCCGGCCGGCATTGAGCGCGTAGATCCGGCGGTCGTCGGGCCCGTCCCATTCGACCTCGAAGCTGGCGTTGAGCCTGTAATGACCGCGCTCGTCCAGCGCGATCCTGTTCATGAGCGGCGCCATGCAATCAGGAATGGCAAAGGCATAGCCGGTGGCCAGAACCACCGCATCGACGGTGCGCGTCTCGATGGCGCCGTCGAAGCCGTTGCGCATGATCAGCCGGTATTCGCTGCCTTCCCGCGTCACGTTCAGCACTTCGCGGTGCGGCGTCATGTTGACCGCCGTCGTTTCCTCCGAGAGGTGCCGCAGCGTGTAAAGCTGGCGATAGATCGCCTTCAGTGTGCTCGTCGATGCGCCGTCACCGGCAAGCAGTTGCTGTTCCAGGATCGTCTCACGCCGCCCTTGCGGCAGCCGATGGAAGCTTTCGACATAGCCCGGCGTGAAGAGTTCGTCGGTGAAAGGCGAGTCGTCCAGTGGCAGGAAATTCGGCCGCATCGAGATCCACTCGATTTCGCGGCCGGCGAAGCGGTCGGAGGAGATCAGATGCAGAAGCACTTCGGCGCCGCTCTGGCCACCGCCGATCACGGCGACACGCTGTCCGCTCAGGCGATCGAGGCGGTTGGCGGCCTGGGCGTTGTGGAAGCATTGATCGGAGGCCGCCGCCCGCGCCCAGGCGGGGATGTTGGGCACCAGCCCGACGGCAATGGCGAGATTGCGCGCGTTCACCTGCTCGCGGCCGATACGCAGCCTGAAATTCGTTCCGTCGAAGTCGATCCGGTCGACGGCGCTGGCGAAGCGCAGCGAAGACAAGTTCTCGCCGACCCATCCGAGATAGCGGGCGAATTCCGGCCGCGGGATGGCTGAGAAATCCGCGTTGAGGAATTCATAGAACCGCTTCTGCGCGACCAGATAGGACATGAACGACCATGGGCTGGTCGGATGCGTCGCGGTGACGAGATCCTTGAGGAAGGATGTCTGCAGTTCGACGCCCGGCAGCATCATGCCCGGGTGCCATTCGAGCCGCGTCGCCCTGTCGAAGAAGCGCGCGTCGACGCCGTCCACCGCATCGAGATGGGCGGCGAGGCTGAGGTTGAACGGCCCGATGCCGATGCCGGCGAGGTCAAGCGTATGGGTCATGGCGAACTCCTTGTGGAGCTGGCTGGGCTGATGGGAGATCGCCGGGCTGACTCGGGGTTAAGCGGATTGTCGAGCGGTGTGCCGAGGTCAGGCAGAGGGCGTTCGCCGCTGTCGCCGTACCCGATCGCGAACCGCACCTTGTTGATGGCGATGCGCGGAATCTTGGGCGCAAACAGATCGAAAAGCGCGAACCGTTCCGCCAGTTCAGGGTTCTGCGCCTGGTAGCGCCGGATGGCGCCGGCGAGGATGGCATAGAAAATCCTCTCGTCGAAGCGGTCCCAGGCGGCCAGCGCCTCGGACAGGAAGCGCAGGACGCTGACGATGTGGCCGGTCTGCAAATGCTGGAGAAGATGCGCCGGCGGCCGGCGCTTCAGCGTCGACAGGATTTTTCCGTCGAGGTCGGCCAGTTCGGGAAACGGCTGGTCGACGAGATCGAGGTCGCCCTGAAAGTCCTTGACCGCCACGCCGACGGGCGTCGCGCCATCGAGGATGATGGTGACGTTCTGGCCATGGGCGATGAAGCCGACGCCGTAACGACACATGAAGTGGTAGAGCGGCACGAAGGCCGTGGAGAACAGGCGATCGAGCCATGCCTCCGGACCAAGGCCGGATTGCTCGATCAGGGCGCTGGCGATCGGCCTGCCATGCGCGTCGCGCTGCGGCAGGGCGCCCATCATCATCGGCCGCTGGCCCGCCGGCAGATCCTTTTCGGGGCTTTCGCGCCAGATGGCGCCCAGCATCTCGCAAAATTGGTAGGGCGCGCCTTCAACGCCGGTGTAGTGCGGGTGCGGATAGAAGGCGCCGGCGACTTCCCTCAGCACCTTGACGTCCTTGAGCACCGGGTCCGCGGCCGCCACCGTGGCCAGCCAGCGCGACAGATCGGCGCCGATCGCCATGTATTTGCCCGGCACGCCGCGCCACGCTGAGGTGTTGAGGACGGTCAGCGGCAGCTTGACGTGCAGCGCCTCGGGCCGTGCCACATTGGCAAGCGTGCGCAGCGACTGCAAGGGCAGGAACGGATCGCCGAACTGGCCAAGCGGCACCAGCCGGCCGGCGGCGATCTCGCTACCATATTGCGAGGCGATCATCGCCTGCCACTGCCAGGGGTGGACCGGCAGCAGCCTATGCGTCGATCGCGAGATCCCGGCGGCGCTGAAAGCCGCTTCGAGCCTTGCGCGCTCGTAGTCGCCGAGTGCGGCCTGCAGCAGCGCCTCTTCGTCGAGCCCGCAGTCAAGCGCCAGCAGGCAGCGATCGCTGGCGGCGGCAAGCCAGAAGAGCTGGAATGCGGTGGCCGATTCTGGCGCGTAGCGCTCGAAGTCGTCCCGTCCCCAGCCAAGCCGTCCCTTGTTGGCAGGGGCCTTCGGATGGCCGTCGAGCAATGCCTGCAACTCGGTATCCGGCAGCGCGGCTAGATCGGCGGCCGGTCGATTGCCGCGTGCCTTGGCGATCCGCATGTCGGCCATCAGCGTGTTGTAAAGCTCCTTCGCATAGGTGCAGAATGTTGCCGGCGACATGCCGAGCGTCTCGCGCGCGTCGGCGAAGAAGGCGACCGCATCGTCGACCGGCAGCTCGATGCCGGCGTCGCGAGTCAGCGTCTCCGGACGGACGGCGATCTGGCCCCACAGGCGCCGCGTCGCGGCAAAGCGATAGGTCACGCCGGGGCCGGGCGTCAGCTCCCATCGGCCGGGCGAAAGCTCGCGCGGCGACAGGCACTCCTCGAAGGTCAGTTCGGAAATGGCCTTGGCGACGGCGTCGCGGTTGATCGCGGCCCAGCGTGTCGCCTCCCCCGCTTTGGCAATCGGTTGCTGCACCGTCACAGCGGCACCTCGCGGAAGAAGCGCTCGCGTTCGCAGCAGACCAGCGCCGCGCGCTTGTGCGGGAAGTCGAACTCCTTGACTTTGTCGTAGGCGGCGCCGGCGCAATAGCTCAGCATCTTCTGGTGCGCGGCGCGTGGCTCGCCGACGACGCGCTGCGTGCGCGGCTCGTCGAGGAACAGATAGTGGGTGACGGAGCGGAACAGTGACAGCGTCTTCGGCCGGCCGAGATGGCGCATATTGCCGATCAGCCCATGCCAGCCGCGGTCCCAGTCGTGCGGCTCATAATAGGGCCCGAGCCGGTCCTCCTTGGCCCAGTAGAACTCGAAATAGCCGGTCGGCTCGCCGTCGAAGCTGGCGATGACGCCGAAAATATGCGGATCGCTTTCCTGCTCGGCGAGATATTTGTCGAGATCCTCATGGCTCTGGGCAAGTTCCCAGAAGAAGGCGACGCGGCCATCGTTCATCCAGCGATGGAAGAGGTCGAGATCGGTCCGGCGGTCGATCGGCCGCAGCGACACGGTGAGGCCGATTTCCGGAATCCAGCGTTCGTACATCGGGCCGCAGGGGCGCGGTTGGCGCAATGGCGGCAGCCGGTCTTCCGGGCCGATAGCGGTCGTCAATGCCGGATAGGTGACATGCGAGGCCTGGCTGCGCCACAGCAGCGGCAGCTGGCGCAGGACCGAGCGATGAATGACGGCGCGCTCCGGTTCGCCTGCGGCCGTCTCGGTGGCCAGCGCCGAAACCGGCCACAGCGTCTTGGCCGCCGGCAGGAAGGCGCAGTCGAAGGAAGGATGCAGGCGCAGCGCGGCGTCGACGAGACCTGCCAGGATTTGCGGTTGGTCGAGGCGGCCGCCAATGAACGCGACATCGTCGATGAGCAGGCGGCCATCCGCGATGGAGATGCGGGCCTGTCCCACCGCTGTTCCCTCAGCGTTGACCAGGCTGACATGGCCATCGCCGGCACAAATGGCGAGCGGCTCCGCGGCCGAGGCCAGATGCTGCCATCCTTCGTTGCCGGCGACGGTGGCGGGTGACCAGTTTTTCGCAGCCTCGATGTTCATGCGTATTCTCTCACATGCAGGGGGTTGGGAAGCTCGACGTAACCGGCCAGCGGATCGGTCACCTCGGTGTTCTCATTGATGTCGCGCAGCGCGATCAGGAAATTGCCCTTGGCGGCGAGCGTCGGCGCGTTGAGCAAATAGTCGACGCAGGACCGGTCAGCCATCGGCGTGGCGGCCAGCCGCTCGAGCGAGCGGCGGAATATCGCCAGCAGATCGTCTTCGTTGGTGAGGCCAGCGGCGGCAAGGGCTGCGACGGCGGCGAAAGCGCCATTGACGACCAGATAGTAGCCGAACAGCTTCGCGGCCGCTTCCGCTGGGAAGACATGATCGCCCGCCTGACCAGCCTCGGGCGCGAATTCGCGCAGCCTGGGCAGGAATTCCTCGACATAACCGGTGCCCTGGCAGTCGCGAAAATAGAGCGCATTCGGCCAGCCGCCGGCGAGGCCGACGACGAGGTTTTGCTGATGGGCGCCGAACAGCAGGCCGAATTCCGAGAAGGCAACGATAAACGGCTCGATGGCGGCATGAAGGAAACGCTCGAACCACAAACGCGCCGTTTCCTCGACAGGTCGCTTCTCGTCGCGGGCGATACGGTGGACCAGGTCGGACAGATGGCTTTCGGTACGGCCGGGATGGCGCTCGCAAAGCGCGCCGAGAACGGCAGCCGGCGGATTGCCCGTGCCGCGAAACGGATTTTCGCGAAACGAGACGATGGTATCCGTCATCAGCCGGCCGTCTTCGTCACGCAGGCCGAACCAGGCGGGCTCACCCAGCACCGTCATGGTCGGGCAGCGCCGCTGCAAGGCATAGCCGAGCTTGCCCTTGACCAGCCGGTGCACCGAAAGGCCGCGCCGGCACTCATGCTCCTCGACGATGCGCCTGGAATTGGTCAGGCGCAGGCTGAGCGAGAATTTCAGCATCCACTCGGCTTCAGACGAATGAACCGTGCGCAGCGAGGTCGTGGCCCGCCACGCTGGTCCGCCGAGCCCAACATCGACGATACGACCGGCGCGAAACAGGCGCTCGACGCGGTCTTCCAGCATGAGCCGTACGGCCTGCCACGGATGCATCGGAACGAGAACCTTGCCCTGTTGCTTGCCAGCCCGAGCAAGCAGCTGCGGATCGCTGGCGGCAAGCCCGCGGACCATCTCGGTGACATCTAGCGGCTCGACGCTGCCTCCAGTGAGGATGGTCGGGTCGACGGCCCACCAGCGCAGTTTGAACGCATTGCAGTATTCATGCCCGAAGCGCGCGGAATCCGTGTGCGTGAACTCTTCGCGACTCATCGGCGCCGGATGCACGGCATGGCCGAAGCGCAGGGCGCTTTCGGCATCGATGAAATCAGGATCGCCTTCGGAGAAGGGCCGCGACGATCCACGCGCCGCAGTCGCGTCAGCGATTGCGGCGATGCTGGCCAGGCTGCGGCGCAGGAAGGTCAGTCGGCTTTTCGCTGTCGCCCGGCCGGCAATGTCGGGATCCGCCAGGATCAGCGCCAAAAGGCTGAAAAGGTCGATCTCGGTCGCTTCGCCATCGGCCCCCTCGTTACTAATATCGAGGCGCCAGAGCGGCATCGCTAAATCGTGGTAACCAACCTTCGAGCGATGCCGCGCCTCGACGAGCACCGCCGCGCGCGAGGCAGGGAAATTCAGACGCAGCACGGCTGCCTGCGGCCGAAACAGCCCGGTTTGCCTGGCGTCGACGAATTCCCAGCTATCCCATTCCCGCAACAACGCATTGAGTAACGGGCTTAATGCAGAGAAAGATTCTGGTTTTACTTGTTCCATGTGCATCCCCCATAAATCCCAATAACTGCATGCATTGCATTTATACGTTGTCGTCTTTGAACATTTCTGTTGATTATCTATTCTGAACAAGAAATAAGCTTGGTCTTGTGACGACCCGTATGAAAAATCGATCTTCGCTTCTGCGCCGCCTGGCAACCGCGGTCTCGGCAATCGGCTTCGGCCAGTCGGCCTTCGTATCGCTCGTTCCCCTGGTGATGGAGCGGCTGAGGCTCGACACGTTTGCCATCGGCGCGGCAACTGCTGTCGGCGCGGCGGCCTTTCTGGTCGGCTCGCCGCTGTGGGGTCGCATGGGCGAGCGGCTTGGCCATGCCAGGCTGCTGCGCTTGCTCGGCCTCGCCATGCTGGCCGGCCAGGCGGTGTTCGCCATTCTGCTGATAGCCGGCACGGGAGCCGCGCTGGGCATCGCTTTGCTGATGCTTTCGCGAACCGTGTACGGTTTTGCCGCGTCCGGCGTCATGCCGACGGCGCAGGTCTGGGCCAGCCGCTCGGTTGCCGATGACAGGCGACAGGCCGCGCTGGGACTGCTTGGCGCCGGCGTCAGCATGGGGCGGCTGGCCGGCGCGCTGGCGGCAACGGCTGCCGTCCTGTCGCCGCTGCTGCCGCCCATCCTGTTCCTGTTCAGCCCGCTGTTGCTGTGGCTCGCGCGGGGCAAAGGGGAAGCCGGCGGACGGACCGACGGCAGGGCGGCCGACGTCGGCCGAGGAATATCGCCCTTCGATCGCCGCGCTCTGCCTTGCCTGGCGATGGGCTTGTGCCTGACGCTCGGCTTCGGACAGGTGCAGATGATGCTCGGCCCGATGACCCAGCAGCGTTTTGGCCTTGGTGCGACGCAGGCCACGACGTTGACCGGCCTGGCCCTGATGCTGGTCGCCGTCGTCATGGTTCTGGTCCAGGGACTGCTCATGGCGCGCCTGCGGCTGGCGGAGCGCAACAGCGTCATCGTCGGCTGTCTCATGGTTTGCGTCGGCATGACGGCGCTGGCCGTCACGGCCAGCCATGTTGCCTCGGCAGCGTCTCTGGTGGTGGCAGCGGCCGGCATTGCGCTGGCTACACCCGGCTACACCGCCTGGCTGATGAAGCGCCTGGAGCCCGGCGAGCAGGGCGCGGCGGCCGGCTGGCTCACCAGCACCCATGTGCTCGGCCAGAGCATCGGCGCATTGGCCGGCGGCTTCGCCTTCACGCTCTGGCCCTTTGCGCCGCTGGCCGGCTGCGCCGCGCTGGCTCTGGCCGCCGCCGGTCTTGCAGCCATGATTCATAAGCACTAGCGAACCCGCGCTCATTCGGCGACCTCCGGCAGCGGCATCGGCGTTCCTGGCTGGGTCTTTGCGGCATCGGCGAAATGGGCATTCAGCATGCGATAGGTCGCCACCACGGCGATGCCCGACAGCACTGTCGCCAGGGTGAACAACGCGGAGTAGCCGAGCATGTCGGCAAGGCGGCCGGCAAGCATGGAGCCGACGAGGTAGACGATGAGCTGGGCGCAGGACAGGATGGTGAAATCGGTGCCGGGTTGGTCCGACGACGTGACGGACATGAACAGGCTGTAGAGCGCCACGATCTCCATGTAGCGCACCAGCGTCTGCAGGAACGAGGCGCCGAAGATCGGCCAGAAGCCGGCGATAGCGCCGAAAGCGTGCAGCGCGAAGATCAGGAAGCAGATGGTTCGCAGCGCGCCGAGCAGGCCGAGCACCGAGGCGGCGCCCCTGTTGTGCAGCAGCCACGCCGCCAGCGCCGAGCCGCCGAGCCCGACGGTGAGCGCGGCACCGCCCGAGAGATAACCGATGATATCGAGCGGCACGCCGGCATCGACGAGATAGGAGCCTTCCATCGACTTCACCAGCCCCTCGCTGGCGCGGTAGATGAGCGCGATCCACAGGATCTGGCGTGCCTCCGGCCGGCGCAGAAAGCGCAGGATCGAGGGGCGGTCGATGGCCGCCTGCGGCGCGCTGGCGACGGGATCGGTCTCGCGCATGGCGAAGGCGGCGACCAGCGGGATGATGGACAGCGCGGCCACCATGGCCACCATGGTTTGCCAGCCGGCATGATGATAAGCCAACAGGCCGAGCGTGCCGCCGAGAACGACGCCGAGCGCGACGGCGCCGCCCTGGATCGCATTGCCGATCGGCCTGTCCTTCGGGTCGAGATATTTGGCCGCGTAGCCGTCGGTGGCGATGTCCTGGGTCGACATCAACAGGCTCACGACAAGGCCGACGGCAAAGATACCGGCGACATCGGTCGGCTCGATCCAAAGCATGGCGGCGATGCCGGCGATGACGCCGATCTGGGTGATGATGACCCAGCCGGCGCGATGGGCGCGGGCCATTGGCCGAAAGCGGTCGACCAGCGGCGCCCATAGGAATTTCAGCACCAGCGGCAGCATCAGCAGCGCGATCAAGCCAATGGCGGTGCGCGACACGCCCTGCTCGCGCAGGATCGGCGGGATCGCCGCGGCAAACAGATAGCTCGGGATGGCCTGCGCCAGATAAAGGCAGGCGAGAACGACGAAAAGCCGCAGGCGCGGAAGCCCGGCGGGCGCCGGCCGGTCTGCGTCGGCGCTCATTTGACATAGTCCTTCGGTGCGTAACCGTTCAGGAAGGCGCCGGCCTCCGCCCGGCTGCGGGTGACGAGCACTGGAAAGCCGAACAGGCTTTGCCAGACGCGCTGCATGTTCTCGTCGGCGGCGGGGCGCACCAGCGCACAGGCGCGGCAGGCTTTTTCGAGCTGCTCGCGTTCCGCCTTGTACCAGAGGTTTTGCGCCTTGCGCCGGGCGTCGCTCAGCGCGATCTCGATGCGGATATCAACCAGGAGCACGAACGGCTCCCGTTCCTGCGAAAGGCGGCCGAGCGCCTCGATATAGCGCGCGCCATCCGCCGGATCGGCTGGCGCTTCTGCCAGCAGCGAGACTAATGCACCGTTTCGTTGGAGAGACACCGCCACCGCCGCCCCTCAGAATGTGATCTGGTAGGACAGAGCGACCGAACGTCCCAGACCCGGAACGTCGGCGCCGCGGGTCGCCGATGCGGAAGGGTTGATGTAGTAGGTGTCGAACACATTGCGCACGGCAAGGTTCAGCACGCTTTCATTGCCGAACGTCTTCGAGACGGCGAGATTGACCAGTGCTGCACCGTCCAGTTCCTGGGTGGCGATGCGGTCGCGTCCGGAAAACAGCTCCAACTCGCTGCGCAGGGTCAGCTCGTTCTCGAAACGGGTGGTGAGATAGACCAGGCCCTTGTAGGTCGAGGGGACACGGTTGTTCGGCAGATACTCGTTCGCTTCGATGTGGCCGTCGTGATCCGCGTCGTATTTGCCTTCGACATAGCCGACCGATCCGCCCAGCGTGAACATGCCGCTGAGGTCTGCCTCGAGATTGGCTTCGACGCCCCAGATACGTTCCTTCTGCTGCGATACCCGGTTGTTGACGATGTCGTAGCTGACGCCGTTGTCCGAGGTCGACAGATAGGTGCTGACGCCGCCGCGATAGTCGCCCCAATCGCCGCGCAGACCGGCTTCCCAGGTGTTCACCAGCTGGGGTTCAGGCGCGATATCGGCATAGCTGATCGCATAATCCGGCGCGTTGGTGCACGGCAGCAGCGGCCGGATGGCGGTGCCATAGGCGTCGCAGGTTTCGGCGTTGGAGTTCAACCCGGCCCGGCGGGTGAAGCCGCCAATGTCGGTCAGGCTGTAGCCTTGCGAGAAATTGCCGAAAAGCTGCATCCTTTCGGTGAGATCGTAGACGGCGCCGGCGTTGAAGGTGACGGCGTCGTAGTCGAACGAGCCGCCGGTCACCCGGATCGCCGGCAGGCCGATAATGTTGCGGCCGAGCAGAACGGCAGCGGCAGGCCGGGTGAAGTCTTCAACATTGAGATAAAACTGGTCGTAGCGCGCGCCGCCGCTGATGCGAAAGCGATCCGTCACCGGAATTTCGCCTTGCGCAAACAAGGCAACCGAGTTCTGGGTCGTGGGCGAGATGGCGTCCTGACCGTTGGTCAGCTGCTGATCGGTGGCATCGAAGACGTAGTCGGCGCCCCAGGTCAGCGTGCTGCCCTGAGTGATAAAGTTCATCGGCGTGTTGACGGTCAGGTTGACGCCGCTGCGCCGCGATTGCAGCGCCGTCTGGTTGAAGTCGGCGGTCGGGTCGGTACCCGGCGGCAGGATCACCGGCCGCGTCGGGTTCGTCGGTAAATACACCTGGCTGTTGACGGCCGAGAATTTGGTAAAGGGCGACTGCTTGAAGATGTCGTTGTAGAACGCCTTGACCTCGAGGTTTCCGAGCGCGAAGTCGCTGTCGGTGTATTTGGCGGTCAGATATTTCGAATCTTCCTTCAGCGGCTTGCCTTCATAGGGATCGCCGAAATCCGGGGAGACGGGATTGGTCGTGTAATCGGTGAACCAGTCCGGCTTCTGGTTGGCATAGGTCCAGTCGACGCTGGCCTCGAAGCGCCTGGAATCGAACTGGTAGCCGGCCACGCCGAAGAGATTGCCCGTGCCGGTGCGGTCGCCGCCGCCTTGCCCAAGCATGGCGTCCGAAGCCACCTCGTTGCCGTGGCCGTCATAGGTGCGGCGCGACAGATCACCGGACGCCGAGAAGAAATAGTCGAAATCGCCTTTCTTGCCCTCGACCGAGACACTGGTGCTTGGGCCGGCCGACTTGCCGGGGTTTTCGGTGAAGGCGGCGACGCCGGTGCGCACCGTCACCTTCGGCTTGTCGCTGTCGCCGCGCTTGGTGATGAAGTTGATCGTGCCGCCGGTGGCGCCGGCGCCATAAAGGCTGGACGCGCCATTGATGACTTCGATGCGCTCGACCGAATTCAGGTCGATCATCGACAGGATGCGTGAGACGTCCCGCAGCGGTGTGTTGCGCGGCACACCGTCGACCATGATGAGAACGCTGCGCCCGCGGAAGGTTTCCGAAGCGCCGGAAATGGTCTGGTTGCGTGGCGCGTAGCCGGGGACGATGCGGCTGATCAGGGTCGCGGCGTCGATATTTTCCTGCGCGGCTTCCTCGACCTGTTGCCGTTCCACGACCTGGACAGACTGGGCAACGCTGGAAATGGACCTTTCATTGCGGCCGGTGACCAGGATCTGGTCGAGCACCGTGGCTTCCTGCTTGCCTGTCGGGGCGGCTTCCTCGGCAAATGCCGCGCCTGCCAGGATCGACCAACCCAAAGCCGATGACCAAAGAAGTGAACTGTAAAATCTGCGCATGCTGCCCCCATCCATGCCCTGGTCCCCAGTGCCAGAGCGGAAAGGCCCAGTTATAATTCATGACAAAATGAGTCAACATTTATTTTATGAGTTCTTTGATCAGGATTGTTCCGCAACGGACGGGGGCTGTGCATATGAGCAGAACGTATTTTAGCGGGCGCTAAGATGTTGAGCTTTCTTGACAAAACGGCATAGGGCAGCCGGCGGCGTCGTCAGCCTTTGTGCTTACAAGAAGCTCTGCGGATCGATGTCGACCTGCACGCGAACCGAGCCGCGCTGCTTCGGCCCTTCGGCCAGCATGGTGCGGATGAAGCCTTGGATGTCGGCGCGCTTTTCACCCTGGATCAGCAAGCGGAAACGATGGCGCCCACCAAGCAGCGACAGCGGCGCCTCGGCCGGGCCGAGCACGAACAGGTCGCTGGCCTGGGGTGCTGCACGGCGCAGGCCGCGCGCGTGGCCTTCGGCCTCGGCCCGCGTCACCGCACTGACGATGACGCCGGCAAGCCTGCCGAAGGGCGGCAGGGCTGCCCGTTCGCGCTCAGTGATCTCGCGTTCGTAAAAGGCCTCGGCATCGCCCGAGACGATCGCCCGCATCACCGGATGGTCCGGCTGGAAAGTCTGCAGCAGGCCGAGGCTCTTCTTGCCGGTGCGGCCGGCGCGTCCAGTCACCTGGCTGAGCAATTGGAAGGTCCGTTCGGCGGCGCGCGGATCGCCATTGGCGAGGCCGAGATCGGCATCGACGACACCGACCAGCGTCATGTTGGGAAAGTTATGGCCCTTGGCGACCAGCTGCGTGCCGATGACGATGTCGGCCTCGCCATTGGCAATGGCCTCGAGCTCCAGACGCAGCCGGCGCACTCCACCCATCAAATCGGACGACAGGACGATCGTGCGCGCGTCGGGGAAATGCGCCACGACTTCTTCAGCTATCCGCTCGACGCCAGGCCCGCAGGCGACCAGATGGTCGAGCGTGCCGCATTCCGGACAAGCCTCCGGCCGCTTCTCATTGTGCCCGCAATGATGGCAGACGAGTTGGCCGCGAAAGCGGTGCTCGACCAGCCAGGCCGAACAAACCGGGCAGCCGAAGCGGTGGCCGCAGACACGGCACAGCGTCAGCGGCGCGTAGCCGCGCCGGTTGAGGAACAGCAGCGACTGTTCCTTCTTCTCCAGCGTACGTTGCATCTCACCGATCAGCAGCGGCGACAGAAACCCCCCGCGCGCCGGCGGCGCGCGGCGCATGTCGATCGATTTGAGATGCGGAAGCGCCGCCTCCGCGAAGCGGGCAGAGAGAACCGCTCTATCGTATTTACCTTGGCTCGCATTGACCCGGCTTTCGACCGACGGCGTCGCCGACGCCAGCACCACCGGGAAGCCGCTGATATGGCCGCGCACCACCGCCATGTCGCGGGCATTGTAGAAGACACGGTCCTCCTGCTTGTAGGCGGGGTCGTGTTCCTCGTCGACGACGATCAGCCCGAGCTCGCGGAACGGCAGGAACAGCGCCGAGCGTGCGCCGGCGACGACGCGCACGCCGCCTTCCGCCACCTGTCGCCAGACCTTTTCGCGCATTCGGGGCGGCAGGTCGGAATGCCATTCCGCCGGCTTGGCGCCGAAGCGCTGCTGAAAGCGTTCGAGGAAGGCATGCGTCAGCGCGATCTCCGGCAAAAGGATCAACACCTGCTTGCCCCGGTCGAGGGCTGCCGCCACCGCCTCGAAATAAACTTCCGTCTTGCCCGAGCCGGTGACGCCGTCGAGCAGCGTGACGTTGAAAGCAGCGGCCGCGACATTGGCGCGCAGCATGGCGGCCGCGTCTGCCTGGTCCGGCATCAGCTCCGGCATGGCGTAGGAGGGATCGGGCGCGGCGACCACCGGTCGAGGCGGGATCATCACCGTCTCGAACACGCCTTGCGCCTTGAGCCCCTCGACCACCGTCGACGACACGCCCGCCGCGTGCGCCAGGCCGGATCGCGTCCAGGCAAGCCCCCCTTCCGCCGTCTCCAGCACGCGCGTCCTGGCATCCGTCATCCGGTCGGGCGTGACGAGGGTCCGCTGCAGGCCCTCGATCCATAGTTCGGGATCGAACGCCTCCGGCGCACGCAACAGCATGCGCGCCACCATGCCGGGCGGCGACAGCGTGTACTGCGCCAGCCAGTCGACAAAGCGGCGCATGCCGCGGTCGATCGGCGGGCAGTCGAAGACCTGTTCGATCGGGCGCAGCTTTTTGGCGTCGATATTCTCGACCGCACCATCCCAGACGATGCCGGCAACCTGGCGCGGACCGAGCGGCACGCGCACGATCGAGCCCGGCACCACGCGCACGCCGGCGGGCACAGCGTAGGTGTAGGGCCGTTCGGCGGGCATCGGCACCAGCACCGGCGCGGCTGCGACAAAGGGCGAATCTTCGATCATCGGGCGTGACCTTGCCCCGACTTTGGTCTAGATCAAAGGGCAACCCCGAATGTGCATGGTATGCACATGGAAATCTTTCAGGAGACCCCCATGAAATTTTTTGTCGACACCGCTGACATCAAGGACATCAAGGAACTGAACGACCTGGGGCTGCTCGACGGCGTGACCACCAATCCCTCGCTGATCCTGAAATCCGGCGGCAAGATCGCCGAGGTCACCAAGCAAATCTGCGACATCGTCAAGGGCCCGGTTTCGGCCGAGGTTGTTGCGGTCGAATACAAGGACATGATGGCCGAGGCCAACATCCTGGCCAAGATCGCCGACAATGTCTGCATCAAGGTGCCGCTGACGCTCGACGGCCTGCGCGCCTGCAAGACGATCCGCACCGAGATGAACCGCATGGTCAATGTAACGCTGTGCTTCTCGGCCAACCAGGCGCTGCTGGCGGCCAAGGCCGGCGCCTCGTTCATCTCGCCCTTCGTCGGCCGCGTCGACGATACCGGCGCGGACGGCATGGAACTGATCCAGGAGATCCGGCAGATCTACGACAATTACGATTTCGACACCGAGATCCTCGTCGCTTCGGTTCGCACCGTGAACCACGTCAAGCAGGCAGCCCTGATCGGCGCCGATGTCGTTACCGCGCCGGCCGCGACGCTGAAGGCGCTGGTCAAGCACCCGTTGACCGACAAGGGCCTGGATCAGTTCGCTGCCGACTGGGCCAAGACCGGCCAGAAGATCGGCTGAGATCGGGTTCGATACAAAAAGGCCGGGAAACCGGCCTTTTTATTGCGGACTGCTAAAGTCGAGTTGGCAAGGCTAGGAAACGCTCAGGCTTTCTTGCCGTGCCTGACCAAGTCCTGGGCGACGGACAGGCTCACCATTTCAGCCAGTTCACGCGCGGCGCGGTTCTCAGCGTCGAGCTGCGCCCGGTAGGAAGCGAACTCCTGCGTCGGCTTGTCGAAGGATGATGGGATCGACCGCTTGCCGGTGGCGATCACCACGCCGGTCCTGGCATCGGTCAGCACATAGTTTGCGGTCAGCGTCACCGTGCCTGCCGTCGGTTCGTCTTCGTCGGTCTGGATCTGCACCACCGCGGCCGATTCGACCAGTTCGGTGACACCGAGATCGAGCATGTAGACCGGTGCCGTCGTTTCGCCGGCACCCTGGCCGAAGGCGAAGATCAGATTGTTGCGGACCTGCTGGGCATAGCGGGTCTTGACCGGCTTGACCGCGATCGAGGCGAGCTCCGCCGACGCGCTGACAGTCGAGCCTGCCGTCAGCGGCGCGCTCGAATAGAGCGGCCTGACCGTGCAGGCCGAAATCAGCGTCATCGAGGCCACCAGCCCGCAGAGCGCGGTGCGGCGCAGCAAGCGCGTCGTCTTTTCCAGATCGGGCCCCATCCTTCTGAAGTCAAGCAACGACATTGACGATCCTCTGCGGCACGATGATCACCTTGCGGGGCGCCTTACCTTCCAGCGCTTTCTGCACGAAGTCGAGAGCCAGAACCGCTTTTTCGACCGCACCTTGGTCCGCGTCGCGGGCAATTGTCAAATCGCCGCGCTTCTTGCCGTTGACCTGAACCGGCAGCACGATCTCGTTGTCGACCACCAGTGCCGGATCGTAGACCGGCCAAGGCCGTTCGGCGACCAGATCGGTGCCGCCGAGCGTGTGCCAGCACTCTTCAGCCAGATGCGGCATGACCGGCGCGACCACATGCACAAGGATCTCCACCGCCTCGCGGCAGGCGCCTTTCAGCGCCGCGTCGGCCTTGCCCTCGGCGACGTCGTTGAGCGGCGCGGTCAAGGCATTGGCCAGTTCGTAGATGCGGGCGATGGCCCGGTTGAAGCCGAGCTTCTCGATATCCTCGCCGATAGCCTTCAGGATCTTGTGCGCGGCCTTGGAAACGGCCCCCGCCTCGCCCTCCGGCGCCGCCTGCGGCTTGGCGCCGTCAAGCGTCTCGGCGGCAATGGACACCAGGCGCCAGACACGCTGGATGAAGCGATGTGCGCCGGCGGCGCCATCGTCCGTCCATTCGACGTCGCGCTCGGGCGGCGAATCCGACAGCATGAACCAGCGTGCGGTGTCGGCGCCGTAGCCGTCGGTGATGTCTTCCGGGCTTACCGTATTCTTCTTCGACTTCGACATCTTTTCGAGTGAGCCGATCGCCGCCTCTTCGCCGGTGGCGATCTCGATGGCACGGCGCTTGCCGCCGATATCCTCGACCCTGACCTCAACCGGCGACAGCCAGCGCCCATTGTTCGACGCACCGCCGACGCGGTAGGTTTCATGCACCACCATGCCTTGCGTGAACAGACCCTTGAACGGCTCGGCCAGGTCGAGATGACCGGTCGCGCGCATGGCGCGGGTGAAGAAGCGCGAATAGAGCAGATGCAGGATCGCGTGCTCGATGCCGCCAATGTACTGGTCGACGGCCAGCCAGTCATCGGCAGCCTTCGGCTCCGTCGGGTCATTGGCCCAGGGTGCTGTAAAGCGCGCGAAATACCAGGACGAATCGACGAACGTGTCCATCGTGTCTGTCTCGCGCCGCGCATCCTTGCCGCATTGCGGGCACGTCACATGCCGCCAGGTCGGGTGACGATCGAGCGGATTGCCGGGACGGTCGAACTCGATGTCGTCGGGCAGCTTGACCGGCAGGTCGGCCTTCGGCACCGGCACCACGCCGCAATCCTCGCAATGGATCATCGGGATCGGGCAGCCCCAGTAGCGCTGGCGCGAAATGCCCCAGTCGCGCAGGCGGAAGTTCACCTTGCGCTCGGCCATCGGCCTGCCGCCGATGGTCTTCTGCTCCAGGAGCTTTGCGACCTCGTCGAACGCCTGCTCCGGCTTCATGCCGTCGAGGAAGCGCGAATTGATCATCACGCCATCGTCGACATAGGCCTCTTCCGTGACCTGGAAGGTCTTGGCGTCGCCATCTTCGGGCATCACCACCGGGATGACCGGCAGGCCGTATTTGTTGGCGAAGTCGAGGTCGCGCTGATCGCCCGACGGGCAGCCGAATATGGCGCCGGTGCCGTATTCCATCAGCACGAAATTGGCGACATAGACCGGCAGCGTCCACGAGTCGTCGAACGGATGAACGACGCGGATGCCGGTGTCGAAGCCCTTTTTCTCCGCCGTCTCAAGCGCGGCCACCGAGGTGCCCATATGTCTGATTTCGTCAATGAACTTGGCCAGTTCGACATTGGTCTCGGCGGCCTTCCTGGCCAGCGGATGGTCGGCGGCGACAGCCATGAAGGAGGCGCCGAAAATGGTGTCGGGCCTGGTCGTGTAGACTTCCAGCTCGTGCGTGTCCCCAACCGGAGCAGCCAGCGGCCAGCGGACCAGCAGCCCTTCCGAGCGGCCGATCCAGTTCTGCTGCATCAGCTTGACCTTTTCCGGCCATTCGCCGAGGCCGTCCAGCGAGTCCAGCAGGTCCTGCGCAAAATCGGTGATCTTGAAGAACCACTGCGTCAGCTCACGCTGTTCGACCAGCGCGCCCGAGCGCCAGCCGCGCCCGTCGATGACCTGCTCGTTGGCGAGCACCGTCATGTCCTCCGGGTCCCAATTGACCTTGGAGGATTTGCGCGTCACCAGCCCTTTCTCGACGAAATCGAGAAACAGCATCTGCTGGCGGTGGTAATAGTCGACGTCGCAGGTGGCGAACTCACGCGTCCAGTCCAGCGACAGGCCCATCATCTTGAGCTGTTCGCGCATGGCGGCGATGTTGGCGTAGGTCCATTCCTTGGGATGGACCTTGTTCTGCATCGCCGCATTTTCGGCCGGCATGCCGAAAGCGTCCCAGCCCATAGGGTGCAGCACGTTGAAACCCTTGGCCCGCTTGTAGCGCGCCACCACGTCGCCCATCGTGTAGTTGCGGGTGTGGCCGATATGGATCTTCCCCGAGGGATAGGGGAACATCTCCAGCACGTAGTATTTCGGCTTCGGGTCGTCGTTCTGCGCTTCGAACAGCTTCTTTTCGGCCCAGGCCTTCTGCCATTTGGGCTCTGACGCGCGCGGATTGTATCGTTCGGTTGCCATCGGATGATTTTCACTTAAAAGCAGGCGCAGACCGCCGGACAAGGCCCGGTGGCCAAGGTAAATGTCGTGGCGGTGTTCACCATGGATTGCCGGACCCGTCAACTGCGGTGAGCCGGCGAGGGCTAGAAAGACAGGCAGGATATAGGCATGGCGAGCGCCGTCGAACAGTTTTTCGCCGTCAGGACGAGGATCGCTGCCGCCGAGCGCGAGGCCGGCCGCGACGCCGGCTCCGTGACGCTGGTTGCTGTGTCGAAGACTTTTGAGGCCGACGCCATCCGCCCGGTCATCGAGGCCGGCCAGCGCGTCTTTGGCGAAAACCGGGTGCAGGAGGCGCAAGGCAAATGGCCGGCGCTGAAAACTGAATTCCCCGACATCGAGCTGCATCTGATCGGCCCGCTGCAGTCGAACAAGGCGAAGGAAGCCGTCGCGCTCGCCGACGTCATCGAGACCGTCGACCGCGAGAAGATCGCCGCCGAACTCGCCAAGGAGATCGCTAGGCAAGGCCGTGCACCAAAACTCTATGTCCAGGTCAATACCGGCTCGGAGCCGCAAAAGGCCGGCATCGAGCCGCGCGACGCCGTTGCCTTCGTTGCCCGCTGCCGCGATGTCCACGGCCTCGCCATCGAAGGCCTGATGTGCATCCCGCCGGCGGACGAGAATCCCGGCCCGCATTTCGCCCTGCTGGAAAAGCTCGGCAAGGAGGCCGGCGTCGCCAAACTGTCGATGGGCATGTCCGGCGACTACGAGACCGCGATCGCCTTCGGCGCCACCAGCGTCCGGGTCGGCTCGGCGATTTTTGGGAGCCGGTAGTCGTCGGCTTCGCGAGACACCTGTCGATCCCCGATTTTTCGAGCTAATGTATCGAGCACATCCGGCCGAGTTAGCGAGGACTATTCTTCTTGGACTGGCACCTCAGGGACGCACGAAACAATCTTTCGAAGCTTGTGCGACAGGCGCGCGAAGAAGGGCCGCAAACCATCACCTTGCGCGGAAAGCCAGCTGCCGTCGTGTTGTCTCCTGATGACTATGACCAACTGATCGGCGCAAAGCCTTCGCTTGCGGAATATCTCCTCTCCGGTCCCGCATGGGACGACGATTTCGTCGAGGAGGTCAACCGCCGCTCAGAGACGATGATCCGACCCGTGGAATTCTGATAGATTTTCGACACAAACATCGCCTCGCGCATCTCGCCACGGTTGACGAGTTCTATGGGGCCAGATGCATCCGGTCGATTACGCCACCACTGGAAACGAAACGTACCGTTCCTATTTGCTTTGCGTAATCACCAAATCTTCTGGAGCTGCCACCATGCGCTACAATCAACTCGGAAATACGGGGATGTTCGTCTCCGAACTCTGCCTCGGCACAATGACCTTCGGCGCCGCCGGCGAGAATGCCCAATGGGGTCTGATCGCCAGCCTCGACCAGAAGGGCGTCAACGACATCGTTGGCCGTTCGATCGCCGCCGGCGTCAATTTCTTCGACACCGCCGACGTCTACTCCTTCGGCCAGTCCGAGCGCCTGCTCGGCCAGTCGCTCAGGGATCTCGGCGTCAAGCGCTCGGACGTCGTCATTGCCACCAAGGTGCATGGCGCCATGGGCCAGGGCCCGAACGAGCGCGGCTCTTCGCGAGGCCACATCATGGATTCGGTCGAGGGCAGCCTGGAGCGGCTGCAGCTCGACCATATCGACCTCTATCAGTTGCACGGCACCGATACGGTGACGCCGATCGACGAGACGCTACGGGCACTTGATGACCTGGTTGCCAGCGGCAAGGTTCGCTATGTCGGCGTCTCCAACTGGCAGGCATGGCGCATCGCCAAGGCTCTGGGCATTGCCGAGCGCAAGGGGTTCTCCCGCTTCGAGACCATCCAGTCCTATTACTCGATCGCCGGCCGCGATCTCGAGCGTGAGATCGTGCCGCTCATCAACGAGGAGAAGCTCGGCTTGATGGTGTGGTCGCCGATGGCCGGCGGCCTGCTGTCGGGCAAATACGGTCCCGGCGCGCCCGGCAATGGCGAGGGCCGCCGCGCCGCCTTCAACTTCCCGCCGGTCGATGAGGACCGCGCCTGGGCAGCCGTCGCCGTCATGCGCGACATCGCCAAAAAGCACGATGTCAGCGTCGCTACGGTCGCGCTCGGTTATGTCCTGGCCAAACCTTTCGTCATGAGCGTCATCATCGGCGCCAGCCGCATGGAGCAGCTCGAGCAGAACCTAGCCGCGGCCGAGGTGAAGCTCGACGCCGACGATCTCGCCAAACTGGATGAGGTCAGCGCGCTGCCGGCCGAATATCCCGGCTGGATGCTGGAGCGTCAGGGCGCCGGTCGCCGCCCGGCGCCGTTCACCCCGAAGAAATAGTCATCGCTGTCGCCTGATGCTTGGGGGGTCATCTGGCTCCCCAACGTCTTTTCAGCTCATCCGCACGCTCTCGACCAGAAAGTCGAGAAACGCCCGCACCCGTGCGGGCAAATGCCGGCCCTGGCCGACATAGACGGCGTGGGTAGGCTCCTCGTCGCCCGGATTGAAATCCTCCAGCAGCGCCGTCAGCCGCCCCGCCGCGATGTCATCGGCCACATGCCAGTGTGCCAGCCGGGCGATGCCGGCGCCGCCGACCGCCATCAACCGCATCGACTCGCCATCGCCGACCAGCGTGTTTCCGGTGATCGGCACCATGACGGCGTTCCCGGTTGCATCGACAAACGACCAGCCATCGACATGCCGGACAAAGCCGAAAGCCATGCGATTGTGCCGGTCGAGATCTGCTGGAACCAGCGGCGTGCCATGCGTCTTGAGATAGGACGGTGCGGCAACGACTGTCATCCGGCTTTGCCCGAGCTTGCGCGCCACCAGCCGCGACTCGCCGAGCGGCCCGGCGCGGATGGCGACGTCGGCACGCTCAGCCATCAAATCGATGACGCTGTCGGTCAGCACCAGATCGACCGAAATCCCGGGGTAGCGTTCGAGGAAATCAGGCAGCAGCGGGATCAGCCGATGCACCCCGAAGGGCACATAGGAGTTGACGCGCAGCCGTCCGCGCGACGCGGCACCCACGGCCGCCTCGCGCTCGGCCGCCGCCATATCGGCCAGGATGCGCACCCCGCTGTCATAGAACGCCGTCCCTTCCGGCGTCAGCTGCAGCTTGCGCGTCGAGCGCGTGACCAGCCGCGCGCCGAGCCTTGCCTCCAGTCGCGCGATCAGCTTGCTCACCGCCGACGGTGTCATACGCAGCGAACGAGCCGCAGCCGAGAAACTGCCCGCCTCGACGACGCGGACGAACACTTCGATCTCGCCGGAACGGTTGATATCGGGTCTGGCCATTTGTGAATCTATTTCACAGGAAATATGCCCAAGGCAAGTCTGGTTCACAAGGCATGGCAACACGATCTCTGCGGTCGGGGCGCGGGTCTGGTCGCGTTCATCGAGTTCGAACTGGAAACCGCCATGCCTCTTGCTCTCTACGCCCTCGCTGCCGGCGCCTTCGGCATCGGTGTCACCGAATTCGTCATCATGGGGCTGCTGATCGATGTCAGCAAAGATCTCGGAGTCTCGATCTCGGCCGCCGGCCAGTTGATTTCGGGCTACGCGTTGGGCGTCGTCATCGGCGCGCCGCTTTTGACCATCGCCACCGGCAACTGGCCCCGCAAGACCGTCCTTCTGGCCCTTATGGCGATCTTCACGCTCGGCAACCTCGCCTGTGCGATCGCCCCCGACTACTGGACGCTGATGGGCGCCCGCATCATCACCGCCTTTGCCCATGGCACTTTCTTTGGCGTCGGCTCGGTGGTCGCCACCGGCCTGGTCGCGCCCAACAAGAAAGCCTCGGCGATCGCGCTGATGTTCACCGGCCTGACTATCGCCAACATCCTCGGCGTGCCCTTCGGCACTTGGCTCGGCCAGACCTTCGGCTGGCGCGCCACCTTCTGGGCCGTAACCCTGGTCGGCTTGGCAGCCTTTGCCGTCATCCTGCTTCTGGTGCCGCGCAGCAAGGAAGCGCCCGAGAAGACCAATCTGCGCGCCGACCTCGCAGTGCTGCGCCGCACGCCGGTGCTGCTCGGCCTCGCCACCACCGTGCTCGGCTATGCCGGCGTCTTCGCCGTCTTCACCTACATCGCCCCGCTGCTCACCGAGATCACCGGTTTTGGGGAAGCCGCCGTGTCGCCGATCCTGCTCGTCTTCGGTGGCGGTCTTATCGCCGGCAATCTGCTTGGCGGCAAGGTCGCCGACCGCTGGCTGGTGCCGGCGGTGCTCGGCAGCCTCGTGGTGCTGGCGTTGGTGCTGGCCACAATGACCTTCGCCGTCCACAGCCAAATCCTGGCCGTCATCTATGTCGGCCTGCTTGGTGCCGCCGCCTTCGCCACCGTGGCGCCGCTGCAGATGTGGGTGCTGGAAAAGGCGCAAGGCGCGGGCCAGAGCCTCGCCTCGTCCTTCAACATCGCCGCCTTCAACCTCGGCAATGCCGCCGGCGCTTGGCTTGGCGGCGCGGTGATTGCCCATGACCTCGGCCTCGGCTCACTAACCTGGATCGCCGCTTTGCTGCCGGTCGCGGCTCTTGGCGTCGCTGCCCTGGCGCTGCGCCTCGATCGCGCCCCCACAATCGGGGTGCCGGTCTGCGCCCAGTCATGAGCATCACGCGCAATCCTTCTTCGACATCATCAAGGAGCATAAAATGGATTATCGACGTCTCGGCGCATCGGGCCTGAAAGTGCCCGCACTCTCTTTCGGCGCCGGCACTTTCGGCGGCTCCGGGCCGCTGTTCGGGGCCTGGGGCAACAGCGATGCCAAGGAAGCGCGGCGGCTGATCGACATCTGCCTCGAGGCCGGCGTCAATCTGTTCGACACCGCCGATGTCTATTCGAACGGCGCCTCCGAGGAAGTGCTTGGCGAAGCCATCAAAGGCCGCCGCGACGCGGTGCTGATCTCGACCAAGACTTCGCTGCCGATGGGCGACAGACCGGCCGACTACGGCTCGTCGCGCTCGCGGCTGATCAAAGCCGTCGACGCCGCCCTGAAGCGCATGGGCACCGATTACATCGACCTGTTGCAGCTGCACGCCTTCGATGCCGGCACGCCGATCGAGGAGGTGTTGTCGACGCTGGACGACCTCGTGCGCGCCGGCAAGCTGCGCTATGTCGGCGTCTCCAACTTCTCCGGCTGGCAGGTGATGAAATCGCTGGCGGAAGCCGACAAGCATGGCTACCCGCGCTACGCCGCGCATCAGGTCTACTACTCGCTGGTCGGTCGCGACTATGAATGGGAGCTGATGCCGCTCGGTATCGACCAGGGCATCGGCGCGCTGGTGTGGAGCCCGCTCGGCTGGGGCCGCCTGACCGGCGAGATCCGCCGCGGCCAGCCCCTGCCGGAAAAGAGCCGGCTGCACGACACCGCCGATTTCGGCCCGCCGGTCGCGGACGAACATCTCTACCGGGTCATGGATGCGCTTGATGCGATGGCTGAAGAGACCGGCAAGACCGTGCCGCAGATCGCCATCAACTGGCTGTTGCGGCGCCCGACCGTGTCCTCCGTCATCATCGGCGCCCGCAACGAGGAACAGCTGCGCCAGAACCTCGGCGCCGTCGGCTGGGCGTTGACGCCGGAGCAGGTCAAAAAGCTCGACATGGCAAGCGAAGTGACCGCGCCCTACCCGTACTTCCCCTATCTCCGCCAGGAAGGTTTCGCCCGGCTGAACCCGCCTGCGGTGTGATCACACGACGTTGAAGCTGCCAATCTCCCCCCTTGCGGGGGAGATCAGCTATACTGCCGCTCAGTGCAGCACGAACTCCCCATCCACCTTCCGCCATTCGTTCGGCGCGATCAGCTTCTGGTGCGTGTAGCTGATCGAATGCAGCGGCCCGTCGAGCCTGGCCTTCCAGAACTCGATGAACTTGATCAGCACCGGAAACTTCGGCGCCAGATCGTAATCCTGCCAGATGAAGCTCTGCAGCAGATGCGGGTGGTCGGGAAAATGGTACAGAATCTTGGCCGTGGTCAGGCCATACCCCTTGAGCATCAGGTCCATTTCGGAATGATCGCGCATGACAGCCCCTTGGCCTAGTTGATTCTCCATTCCTCCCAACACCGAATTGTGCGCGCCGTTCCTTAACTGTCTATGATTTTCCTGATCCCAGTCGGGTTTTATGCACGAAAACATGCAGTTAGCAGCGACCGCTGCCGAGTGCTGATGCAACCGAAACGGGAGCTGCGGCATCCCGCCACGCGAATCCAACGTCTAATGTTGCCGTCAGCGCGGAACTGTTAATAATGCCGCCGAATTCGCGGCTGCGTCGCCGTGATCCTGGCTGAGGTCAAGCCGGCGGGCTCGTTTGGGAGGAAAGTGAAGACATGTCCGAGGTGAAGATCCACCGCGTCCAGCCGGCGTGGAAGAAGAATGCGCTGATCGACAACGACACCTACCTCAAATGGTATGCCGACAGCGTGAAGAATCCGGACAAGTTCTGGGGCAAGCACGGCAAGCGCATCGACTGGTTCAAGCCGTTCAGCAAGGTCAAGAACACCTCCTTCGAGGGCAAGGTCTCGATCAAATGGTTTGAGGACGGCGAAACCAACGTCTCCTACAACTGCATCGACCGCCATTTGAAGAAGCGCGGCAACCAGACAGCCATCATCTGGGAAGGCGACAATCCCTACGACGACAAGAAGATCACCTATAACGAGCTCTACGAGCATGTCTGCCGGCTCGCCAATGTGATGAAGAAGCACGGCGTCAGGAAGGGCGACCGCGTCACCATCTACATGCCGATGATCCCGGAAGCGGCCTACGCGATGCTGGCTTGCACCCGCATCGGCGCCATCCACTCGATCGTCTTCGGCGGCTTTTCACCGGACGCGCTGGCCGGCCGCATCGATGACTGCAAGTCGACCTTCGTCATCACGGCCGACGAGGGCCTGCGCGGCGGCAAGCCGATCCCGCTGAAGGAAAACACCGACAGAGCGATCGAAATCGCCGCCAAGGCCGGCACCAAGGTCGATAAGGTGGTCGTCGTGCGCCGCACCGGCGGCAAGACCGGCTGGGTTCAGGGACGCGACATCTGGTACCATGACGAGATCGCCACGGTGAAAGGCGACTGCAAGCCGGAGAAGATGAAGGCCGAGGATCCGCTGTTCATCCTCTATACCTCAGGCTCGACCGGCAAGCCGAAGGGCGTGCTGCACACCACCGCCGGCTATCTCGTCTATGTCTCGATGACCCACCAATATGTCTTCGACTACCATGATGGCGATATCTACTGGTGCACCGCCGATGTCGGTTGGGTCACCGGCCACAGCTACATCGTCTATGGCCCGCTCGCCAACGGCGCCACCACGCTGATGTTCGAGGGCGTGCCGAATTACCCCTCGCAGTCGCGCTTCTGGGAAGTCATCGACAAGCACAAGGTCAACATCTTCTACACTGCGCCGACGGCACTGCGCGCGCTGATGGGCGCCGGCGACGAACCGGTGAAGAAGACCTCGCGCAAGTCGCTGCGCGTGCTGGGCTCAGTCGGCGAACCGATCAATCCGGAAGCCTGGGAGTGGTATTTCAACATCGTCGGCAACGGCAAGGTGCCGATCGTCGACACATGGTGGCAGACCGAGACCGGCGGCATCCTGATCACGCCGCTGCCCGGCGCCACCGACCTCAAGGCTGGTTCGGCGACGCGGCCCTTCTTCGGCATCAGGCCGCAGCTGGTCGACGGCGAAGGTAGGGTGCTGGAAGGGGCGGCCGACGGCAATCTCTGCATCGCCGATTCCTGGCCCGGCCAGATGCGCACCGTCTATGGCGATCATGACCGCTTCGTGCAGACCTATTTCTCCACCTACAAGGGCAAATACTTCACCGGTGACGGCTGTCGCCGCGACGCCGATGGCTATTACTGGATCACCGGCCGCGTCGACGACGTCATCAACGTTTCCGGCCACCGCATGGGAACGGCCGAGGTCGAATCGGCGCTCGTCAGCCATGAGAAGGTGTCGGAAGCAGCTGTCGTCGGCTATCCCCACGACATCAAGGGCCAGGGCATCTACAGCTACGTTACCTTGATGAAAGGCGTGGAGCCGAGCGAGGAACTGCGCAAGGAGCTCGTGGCCCATGTCCGCAAGGAGATCGGCGCCATCGCCTCGCCCGACAAGCTGCAGTTCGCACCCGGACTGCCGAAAACCCGCTCCGGCAAGATCATGCGCCGTATCCTGCGCAAGATCGCCGAGGACGATTTTTCCGCGCTCGGCGATACCTCGACACTGGCCGATCCGGCCGTGGTCGATGATCTGATCGCCAACCGCCAGAACAAGAAGGGCTGAGGGGATTTGATGGCTGCACTGGGCGCAGTCACGGAGCTCTGGCGTTACCCCGCAAGTTCGCTTGCCGGCGAACGCCAGGACGCCATTTCGGTCGGCCTTGAAACCATCGACGGCGACCGGCTGTTCGGCCTTGTCGATGTCTCGGACAATGAGATCGCGCGGCCCGACCGCGACGCCAAGTGGCACAAGGTGCCGCGCATCTGCACCCGGCTCACCAACGATCGCGAGCTGGAGATCGCCGTTCCCGACGGCGACTGGCTGGCAGTGCCGGGTGTGGAATGCGACCAAGCCATCTCGGCCTATCTCGGCTTCGCCGCCTCGATCCGGCCGTTCAGCCAGGACAACGCCCCCGGCTACACCGGCCCGCTCACCGCGGCGCGCTACCGCAAAGCGCCGATCCATCTCTTGACCACCGCATCGCTGGCGCGGCTAAAGGCGCTGCACCCCGAAGGCATTCCCGATCCGCGCCGCTTCCGCCCCAACATTGTCGTCGACATGGCGGCGGTCGAGAGCTCGTTTCCCGAGACCGAATGGATTGGCCGCAAGCTTGCCATCGGCGACCTGCTGGTGACCGTCTCGGAGCCGTGCCGCCGCTGCGGCTTCACCATCATCAGCCAGGACGGCTTCGACCACGATCCCGGCATCCTGCGCAATCTGGTCCGCCACAACGCCCATAATCTCGGCGTCTATTGCACTGTGGACAGGCCTGCCGGCGTCGAGATCGGCGCGCCGATGCGGTTCGTGTAGGCCTCTACCGCGAGGCAGCGAATCGCAGACCTTGGAAAGCGTGGGGTTCGGCCCCGAATCCTATCTCTACCGATACAGATCCGCCCGTGTCGGCGGCAGCCCGCTCAGGCCGCGTGCGCGTTTGGTGACGACGGTCTGAAAAATCTGCGCCGAGGCGCGCTCGAAGGTGATCGAGCAGCCGGTGAGATAAAGCAGCCACAGCCGTGCCTTGGCCTCGCCGACTTCGGCGACCGCCTCGTCGAAGCGAGCCTGTAGCCGCTGGGCCCACAGCCGGCAGGTGCGCGCATAGTGCTCGCGCAGATTCTCGACGTCGTAGACCAGGAAGCCATGCGCCTCCAGATTGCCCAGCGTCATGCCGATCGTGTCGAGTTCCCCGCCGGGGAAAATGTATTTGAGCAGCGCCTTGAACTCCGGCCCCTTGCGCAAGGTTTTCTTCAAGTCGCCCTTGCTTCGCCTGGTGATGGCGTGGTGCAGATAGATGCCGCCGGGCTTCAGCAAGCGATGGATGGTCTTGAAATAGCTGGCGTGGTTGGCGAGGCCGAGATGCTCGAACATGCCGATCGAGGATATCTTGTCGAAGGAGCCTTTGAGTTCCGCATAGGATTTGATCTCGATGGTGATGCGGTCCTGCAGCCCTTCGGCGCGGATGCGCTCGCGGGCGAGATCGGTCTGCGCCTGCGACAGCGACACGCCATGGCCGACGACGCCGTAATTTTTGGCCGCATGGATCAGCATGGCGCCCCAGCCGCAGCCGATGTCGAGCAGCTTTTCGCCCGATTTCAGCCTGAGCTTGCGGCAGATATGGTCGAGCTTGTCGGCCTGCGCCTGGTCGATGCCATCGGCGAAATCCTTGAAGTAGCCGCAGCTGTAGACCATGCGCTCGTCGAGGAAGAGCCGGTAAAAGGCATTCGAAATGTCGTAGTGATGCTGGATCGCCTCCTGGCTCGACCCGCTGACATAGGGGTTGCGACCCGACAGATCGGTGCGTGCACTCATCTGCTTGCGTGACAGGAGCACCGCCGGCAGGTCGCGCAGGATCGCCAGCTTCGGCAGCGACTTGAGCTTGGTCCTGAGCTTGCCTTGCGACGGCAGTGCGTAGAAATCGAAAATCGTCCCATTTTCGATGTCTATCGTCTTGGAGATCCACATCTCGATCAGCGTCGACAACGATGGCCGCTTCACCACCTGCCAGACGATGTCCTGGTCGTTGATGGTGAGCACGGGCCCGGTGGCGGGACCGATTCGCTCGCCGGTCCACAGCTTGACCGCAAAACCCGGCTTCAGCGTTTCGATCACCGTTCGCACGATGCGCGCGGCCTTCTCGGCTGCCTCCATGGCAATCCTCCCGAGTCCTGACAATCCACCTTGCATGGATTTTGCCCGCCCTCGCGGCTCTTCGCAACCCGGCGCAAAAGGCGGCTCGCCAGCTATTTCAAATCGGCATCTTGTTTTTTGCTGCAACGCACCCCATCATCTGTACGTGTTCAACAAATCGAAAGGAGGTGATCCGATGTCGAGTGATTTCGTTTTCCAGAACGTGGCCTCAGCGGATTGCACTTTCGGGAAGCAGTCTTCCCGTTAAGGCGCGATAAGCGCGGCGGGTGACCTCGGTCGCCGCCATTGGCCGCGCCACGGACGGAAACACGGAAGGCCGCCGGCTTCGTCAAGAAGCGGCGGCCTTTTCCATTTCCGGATTGTGTGTCGAAGCGGATCAGAATCCGGTCACGCCAGCATCCGCGCGCTGACCGTCTTGTCGACGCCGTGATAGGGCGGATTGAACAGCTTGCCCTCCTGCTCATAGGTCCAGACCTTGAACAGCGAGAGTTGGTGTGGGCCGAAGCTGTGCAGCAGCGGCACATCCGTGGCATCACGACCGCGCGCGATGACGACGCGGCCTATCCTCGGACGATTATGACGGGGGTCGAACGTGTACCATTTGCCGTCGAGGAACACTTCCATCCAGGCCGAAAAGTCCATCGGCGCCGGGTCGGCCGGTACGCCGATGTCGCCGAGATAACCGTTCACATAGCGGGCCGGGATGTTCATGCAGCGGCAGAGCGTGATCGCCAGATGGGCGAAGTCGCGGCATACACCAACCTGCTCCTCATGCGCTTGGGCTGCGGTGCGCGTCGACCGCGCATAGCCATAGCCGAAGGACAGCCGGTTGTGGACATAGTCGACGATCGCCTGCACCCGCGCCCAGCCGGAGGGAACATGGCCGAAAAGCTGCCAGGCCAGACTGCTCAGATGATCGGTCTCGCAATAGCGGCTGCCGAGGAGGTAGCCGAGCACATCGTCCGGCAGTTCCGCCACCGGCACTTCCCTGGCCAGCGTGTTGACCGCGTCAGGCTCGCCGCTGTCCTCGACGGCTGCGTCATAGAGAATGCGGAAACTGCCGGCGGGTACGGTGAAGCGGCGGCAGGTATTGCCGAACAGATCGTGATAGACCTTGCTCGGCACTGAAGGCGACGTCAGCACGCGCGTCTGCCGTTTGATGTCGGCCTGACGATCCCTGTGGATATCAAGCAGCGAGATGACCGGCGTGGCGCCGACGCATTCAATGGCGATTTCGTAGCCGAGCCGGATCAGCACAATGATTGCCCCTTCGATCCCGTGGAAAACAGTATGCTCAAAACGCCAGAGGCGGGACCATGGTTCCCTGGAACTATCGAAAAGGCTCTCCCGCGGCTTCCCAGGCAGGCGTGGCGACGTTACGGTCGCACGACATGTTTTGACCCTCCCGAAACGATCCCTAACCCCGTGGAAAATCTGATGTTTGCAGGCAGAAAATTCGCCGCGTTCCTGTTCGATATGGATGGTACGGTGCTCAATTCGATCGCCTCGGCCGAGCGCGTCTGGGCGGCGTGGGCGCTTAAGCACGGTCTCGACGTCGAAGCCTTCCTGCCGACGATCCATGGCGTGCGGGCGGTCGAGACCATCACCAGGCTGGCGCTTCCCGGCGTCGACCCTGTTCATGAGGCGTTTGTGCTTTTGCAGGCCGAGTCGGACGATGTCGAAGGCGTGCTGCCGATCGCCGGCGCCGTGCCGTTCCTCAACGCTTTGCCGCCAGAGCGCTGGGCGATCGTCACCTCGGCGCCGCGCCCGTTGGCGCTGCTGCGCATGCGGGCCGCCGGCATCCCGGTTCCCGCCTTGGTGGTCGCGGCCGAGGATGTGTCTCACGGCAAACCGGCGCCAGACTGTTTCCTGCTGGCGGCAAAACGGCTCGGCGTCGACATCGGCGATTGCCTGGTCTTCGAGGATGCGCCGGCCGGCATCGCCGCCGCGGAAGCAGCGGGAGCGTCGGTGATGGTGATCAGCGCCACTCACCAACATCCAATGACGACTCAGCACAACTCGATTGGTGGCTATGAAACCGTCTCCATCGCCATCGATGACAGCGGCTGGATGACGCTGGGGGCACAGCGCAGCGCGGCCTGAGAACTGGAGAACTGGAGAACTGGAGAACTGGAGAACTGGAGAACTGGAGAACTGGAGAACTGGAGAACTGGAGAACTGGAGAACGGCTGTGCGCCTTTTTCTTCAACGCTTCAGTTCACCAGTTCCCCAGTTCTTCCGTTCCTGAACCCCTAGAAATCGCTAGCCAGTCCCTTCACTTCCCAGTCGCCGTAGCGGCCGGGTTCCTTGCCGCCGCGGCCGCCGATTTCCTTCGGCAACGCAGCTTCCTTCTGGCGATACGCTTCACGGCGCGCCTCGGCTTCAGCCAGCGCTCGGCTGGCCGCCGGCGTCAGGTCCTTCTCCCGGTCGGCATCAGCTTTGCTGGGTTGGTCGGTCATGCGATAGTCCGGGCGGATTGAAACCAAGGGCGGCGTTTCCCATCATATAGCCATGAGTTCACCCCGATCGACCTTTTTTTGCCACGGCCGCACAGGGAGCAGATGATGAGCACGCTACGCACCACCATGCTTCTGGCCGCGATGACGGCGCTGTTCATGGGCGTCGGTTTTCTGATCGGCGGCACCGGCGGCATGATGATCGCCTTCCTGGTCGCCGCGGGCACCAATCTGTTCAGCTACTGGAATGCCGACAAGATGGTGCTGTCGATGAACCACGCCGTCGAGGTCGATGCCAGGAACGCGCCCGAATTCCACGCCATCGTCGAGGCGTTGGCCAAGCAGGCCGGCCTGCCGATGCCCAAGACCTATCTGATCGACAATCCGCAGCCGAACGCCTTCGCCACCGGCCGCAATCCCGAGAACGCCGCGGTCGCGGCCTCGACCGGGCTGCTGGAGCGCCTGTCGCATGAGGAGGTGGCGGCAGTCATGGCGCATGAGCTGGCCCACATCCAGCATCGAGACACGCTGACCATGACCATTGTCGCGACACTCGCCGGCGCCATCTCGATGCTCGGCAATTTCGCCTTCTTCTTCGGCGGCAGCCGCGACAACAACAACCCGTTCGGCTTTGTCGGCGTGCTGGTGGCGATGCTGGTCGCGCCCTTCGCCGCCATGATCGTGCAGATGGCGGTCAGCCGCACCCGCGAATACGAGGCCGACCGGCGCGGCGCCGAAATCGTTGGAAATCCGCTTTGGCTGGCATCAGCGCTTGACAAGATCGCCCGCGGCGCCGAACGCATCCGCAACCCGGATGCCGAACGCAATCCCGCGACCGCGCATCTCTTCATCATCAATCCTCTTCACGGCGAGCGAATGGACAGCCTGTTTTCGACCCACCCGAACACCGACAACCGCATCGCCGCGCTGCAGGCGATGGCGCGCGACATGGCAGGCCGCCAGCCGGCGCCGCGCCAGGCGCCGACGCCAGAGCCGATCGAAGAATTGCCGGCCGATGCCGAGCAAGGTCCGTGGGGTAAGGCAGCACGCCCCACGCAGCCGACCAAACCGGCCAAGCCGAAAGCCAATCCGTGGGGCCGCAATCCGACCGGACCCAAAGGTCCGTGGTCGTGAGCGGCGCCAGATCCCGGCCCGCACATTCAGGCGATCGCGAAAACAGCTCGGACGAATTCGTCGCCGGCCTCGCCGCGCGCAAGGCCGCGGCGCGGCTGCTGGCCGCCGTTATCGACGCCAAAACGCCGCTCGACGGGCTGACGGACCACGAGAACGGCCACCCGCAATACAAGGTGCTCGACCTGCGCGACCGCGGCCTGGTGCGCGCCATACTGGTGACCGCGCTGCGCTACCGCATGACCATTGCCGGGCTCCTCGCCCGCCGCCTTGAAAAGCCGCTGCCGCCCAACGCCACAGCGCTGTCGCAAATCCTGCATGTTGCGGCGGCGCAGATCCTGTTCCTCGACATCCCCGACAGCGCCGCCGTCGATTTGGCTGTGACCCACGCCAAGTCGGACCCACGCACGCAGCGCTTTTCCGGCCTCGTCAACGGCGTGCTGCGCACTTTGGTGCGCGCCAAGGAAACCGAACTGCCGGCAGCTCTTGCCGCCACCGATGAGGCGCCAAAATGGTTCTCCGATCGCCTGAAAGCTGCCTATGGCCCTGAGATGACCAGACAGATCCTGGCGGCGCATCGCGTTGAGGCGCCGGTGGATTTCACGGTCAAGGCCGATCCCGAACTGTGGGCCGAAAAGCTCGGCGGCATCGTGCTGCCGACCGGCACGGTGCGAGTGGAAAAGCTCAGCGCCTCCGTCACCGAACTGCCGGGCTTCAGCGAAGGCGCATGGTGGGTCCAGGACGCCGCCGCCAGTTTTCCGGCGCGGCTGTTCGGCGATGTCAAAGGATTACGCGTCGCCGACCTCTGCGCCGCCCCCGGCGGCAAGACCGCTCAGCTTATCCTTGCCGGCGCCAAAGTCACCGCCTTGGACACCTCGAAGAACCGGCTGGCGCGGCTGACGCAGAACCTCGAACGGCTTGGGCTGTCCGCCGAGATCGTGCAGGCCGATCTGCTGAAATACCAGCCGGCGGAGCTTTTCGACGCCGTCCTGCTCGACGCGCCCTGCTCTTCCACCGGCACGGTTCGGCGCCACCCGGACGTGCCATGGACCAAGACGGTAGCCGACGTCGAAAAGCTAGCCGATCTGCAAGCAAAGCTGCTCGCCCGCGCCGTCACTTTGGTCAAACCGGGCGGCCGGATTGTTTTTTCCAACTGTTCGCTGGACCCGATCGAAGGCGAGGATCTGTATCGCGCCTTTCTGGCCGGCAACAAGACCGTCGCCGACGATCCGCTGCAGCCCGGCGAAATCGCTGGCATCGACGCCTTCCTGACCCCGCAAGGCACGCTGCGCACCACACCCGCCGATCTTGACCTTGGTTCGCCAGGGGTTTCCGGCCTGGACGGCTTCTTCGCCGCCCGCATGCGACGTCTGGCCTGACTCCGACGCGACGACATGCCTAAAGCATGTCGTTCAGACTCCAGTGCTTCCCCCACCTCGCATCGATCTCATCATCGACATTCTGGTAGCGGATATCGGTGGAGAGCCGGATACGCCCCTCCGCGCTCTGGTTGGTCGTCGAGGCGTGGATCATATAGGGCGAGTGGAGGACGACATCGCCGGCCTCGAAATCCGCGATCAGCCAGCGTGTATCGAACCGCTCCGCCATGTCGGGCAGGTCCTTCGACACCCAGCCGCCCTCGCTCATGTTCCTGTTGTAGGCGCTGATGCGCTCCTGCGGGCTCAGCCCGGCATTTTCCCTGGCGAACCGGGCCTCCATGTCGAGGCCGATGGCGTGCGATCCCTCGAGATAGACCAGGCCGCCCATGTCGACGGGAACGTCGCCGATCGGGATCCAGGCAGTGACGATGCGGCTGGTGCCGCCGCGCAGATAAACGAGGTCGTAATGCGCCGGCGTCGCCACGGTGGTGCCCGGTTGGGTGAAACGCATGATCTTGCGCTTGTGCAAATAGGACAGCCCGCCGACGAACGCATCCATTAGCCGGGCCATCAGGGGCTGTGCGCAGAACCCTTCATAGGCGGTGGAGCGAACCAGCGCCATCAACCGGCGATCGGCGAGCTGACGGTCGAACGTTCCGGCGGCCGCCGCCAGGCCAAGCGCGGGATCGGACCCGGGCTGCAGCAAGCCGGTGTCGGCCAGATACGAAAACACCCAGCCGCGAAAATCGATGACGTCGCGGCGCGGCAGCATACTTTTCAGCCAGACATAGCCTTGCTCGGCAAGGAGGCCGCGAATGGCATCGATGCCGACCCCGGCGTCGGTTGGCACGAGATGACCCAACCGGTTCGGCGCCATCGATAATGTCTTGCCGTTGGCGTTCAGATCGATTGACGCAACAGGAATCCGTCGTTGCGTGCCACCTGTTGAGCTTGACATTTCAGCCACCTGCGATTTTCCATCCTTAGCTGGAAATGCCATACTGTTCGCACGCTCGCCCATGGACGGAACGAAGCCATGGACTTTTCGCTCATGAACGATCACCCTTACGCGCTCTACAGATCCGCACCGGCCGCGGCCGGCGGCCTGTCGGTTACAGGGATTGGTCGGCATCGCGTCACGCAGGCGATCCAAGCGCGCAAATTGCCGGAATTCGCCGTGGTGCTGATTGAGGATGGTCAAGGCTGGCTTGAAACCAGGACAGCCGGCATGCAGACGATCCGAGCGCCGGCCCTGTTCTGGCTGCTTCCCGGGAGGATGCATTCCTACGGGCCGGATGCATCGGGATGGCTCGAACGCTGGGCGCTCTTCGACGGCGCCTTGATACGCGATTTCACCCGGCTGCGGCTGATCGCCGAGGACGCCCCTGTCGTCCCCTTGCGCGACCTCGGCAAAATGCAGCGGCTGTTCGACAGGCTGCATGGTGAGCTGTCGCTCGATACGATGCTGAGCCAGGCAGAAGCCGCCGCCACGATGCATCGCATCGTCGTGCGTGCTGCCCGCCAGGCAATGGATTGGAACAACCGTCAACGAAATCCCGGCTTCCAGCATGCCGACATGCAGCCCATCATCGACGAATTGCGCCGCTGCGCGTGCGACCCGGTCGATCTCGATGCCTTCGCCGCAAAATTCTCGATGTCGCCGGCAACCTTGCGGCGCAGATTTGCGCGGGCAGCCGGCATGTCGCCCAAGGCCTTCCAACTGCGCACGAGGCTCGACCGCGCCAAACAGATGCTGGCCGCCTCCGATTCGCCCATCGAGTCCATTGCGGCCGCCGTCGGCATCCACGACGCCTTCTATTTCTCCCGTCTGTTTCGCGACCGGGAAAACTGTTCGCCCAGCGAATTTCGGTCTCGCCACAACCGCAAGTGAGTGCCGGATTGCCGGGCTTAAACCCGCGAAGCGCTTGACTTTTTTCGGGGCGGGTCGGTGGCCGGCAGCGTGAGGCGCTTCACGTCGGCGGAATTCGACTTCGCACAAGTTCTTGAATCATATAAGCTTGTGCTGGGGTACCGGAACATGATGCCGAAAAGTGTGACGCGGTTTTCGGGCGACAGCATGCTCTATCTCCAGGCGACGAGGAGGGGTTTTGGCACTGGCTGCCGGCAGCACGACACGTCTGTGGACGCTTGTCGCTAAGGAGTTTTGGCGCAAGACGCGCCGGCGCCTTCGCGCAGGGCCAGTCTATCGCTGGCGCTATTCCGGGCGCACGCCCGAACGCGTCCTGATTGCACCGCCCGACCTCAGGCTCGCCGATCCGCAGATCGCGCTCGAGATTTATTATGGCCGCTATCCGCTGTCGGGACATCTGGTCGAGACCGGCGGCAAATCGCCATTCCAGATCGACGTCGCCAACCGCGGCTGGGTGAAGACGCTGCACGGCTTTCGCTGGCTGCGCCATATGCGCGCCGCCGGCACCGAGCTGGCCGCCGCCAATGCACGCGCGCTTGTCTCCGACTGGATCGCCATGCATGGCAACCAGATTTCCGGCATAGCCTGGGAGCCCGGCACCACCGCCAAGCGAGTCATTGCCTGGTTGCAACACTCCTCGGTTGTCCTACAAGGGGCCGAATTTCCGTTCTATCGCGCCTTCCTGAAATCGCTCGCCGTGCAGATCCGCTATCTCCGCTCGATGGCGCGCGAAATGCCGGACGGCAAGGACAGGCTGCGCGCTCGCATCGCGCTTGCCTTCGCCGCGCTGTCGCTGCCGGCGCCGGCCTCGGCACTGCGCGGCGCCACCCGCAACCTGGCGGAAGAACTCGACCGCCAGATCCTTCCCGATGGCGGCCATATTTCGCGCAACCCGATGGCGGTGCTCGAATTGCTCGCCGATCTCCTGCCGCTGCGCCAGACCTATGCCAATCAGGCAGAAACGCCACCGGCCGCCCTGATGGGCGCCATCGACCGCATGCTGCCGGCGCTGCGCTTCTTCCGCCATCAGGATGGCAGCCTCGCCCGCTTCAATGGCATGGGCGCCACCATCCACGACCGCATTGCCACCATCTTGCGCCACGACGACACCGCCGGCGCGCCGCTGCTGCACGCGCCGCATTCCGGCTATGAGCGGCTGTGTATGGGCGGCGTTACGGTAATTGCCGATACCGGCCCGTCGCCGGCCGTCGATGTGTCCAACGCCGCGCATGCCGGGTGCCTGGCCTTCGAACTCTCGTCCGGTCGCCAGCATTATATCGTCAATGCCGGCATCGACACCTATGGCGCCGCCGAATTCCGGCCGCTGGCCCGTGCCACCGCGGCGCATTCGACCGCCACCATCAACGACACCTCGTCGGCGCGGTTTTCCCATTCGCTGCGCGTCAACGACCTGCTCGGCTCACCCTTGCTCGGCGGCCCGCAGCATGTGCCTTGCAAGCGCATCGACCAGAAGGGCACGCAAGGGTTCATCGCCCGCCATGACGGCTATATGCAGCGCTTTGGCTTCCTCCATGAGCGCGAGCTGAAACTGTCGAGCGAGGGCAATGTGCTCGCCGGCAGGGATCGCTTCCTTCGCCCGGGCGGTGCGGCGATCCGCAACAATGGCCGCGACTTCGTCGTGGTGCGCTTCCACATCCACCCTGATATCAACCTTTTGCAGGACGAGCATGACCGCCTGGTGCTGACCGCCGACCAGGCCGACACCTGGGTGTTCACCTGCACCGAAGTGGTGCCGGAGGTCGAGGAATCGATCTATTTCGCCGGCCTTGGCGGCCCGCGCCGCAGCCGCCAGATCGTGCTCGCCTTCAAGGCCTCGGAGATCGCCGAAGTGCATTGGCAGCTCACGCGCACTGGCATCGCCGGCTATCCCGAGCACAGCTGAGCGTCGTTGCCGGCGCCGGCTTGATCGAGCTTCCGGCTTGATTTCCTGACCTCATGTGCTACGGCCCGGCAACGCTCTCCAATCAGCCCTGAAAGGCCGCCAGCCCATGGCCGTCGCCGCCAAGAACATTCCGGCACCCGACCTCGTTCCGGTCCGCCGCGCCCTGCTTTCCGTCTTCGACAAGACCGGCCTGACCGACTTCGCCAAAGGGCTGGTCGCGGCCGGCGTCGAGCTGGTCTCGACCGGAGGTACGGCAAAGGCGATCGCCGAGGCGGGGCTGGCGGTGCGTGACGTCTCGGAACTGACCGGCTTTCCCGAGATCATGGACGGCCGCGTGAAGACGCTGCACCCGTCGGTGCATGGCGCACTGCTCGGCGTGCGCGACGATCCCGAACACGCCAAGGCGATGCACGATCACCGCATCGAGCCGATCGATCTGCTCGTCTGCAATCTCTACCCGTTCGAGGAGGTCCGCCGTTCCGGCGCCGACTATGCCGCTGTTGTCGAGAACATCGACATTGGCGGCCCGGCGATGATCCGCGCTTCGGCCAAGAATCACGCCTATGTCGCCATCGTCACCGATCCCGGCGACTACGCCTCGGTGCTGAACGCGCTGGAGATGAACATCGGCTCGCTGTCGCTGGATTTCCGCCAGAAGCTGGCGGCCAAGGCCTTTGCCCGCACCGCCAGCTACGATGCGGCGATCTCCGGCTGGTTCGCCGAAACGCTTGAGATCGAGCACCCGACCTGGCGCACCTTCGGCGGCAGGCTGGAAAGCGTCATGCGCTATGGCGAGAACCCGCATCAGAGCGCCGGCTTCTACGTCAATGGCGACAAGCGGCCGGGGGTCGCCACGGCTCGCCAGTTGCAGGGCAAGCAGCTGTCCTACAACAACATCAACGACACCGATGCCGCCTTCGAGCTGGTCGGCGAGTTCGATCCCAACCGCTGCGCCGCCGTTGCCATCATCAAGCACGCCAACCCGTGCGGCGTCGCCGAGGACGCTTCGCTGGCTGCTGCCTATGCGAGAGCGCTGGCCTGCGACCCGGTTTCGGCCTTTGGCGGTATCGTTGCCATGAACCGCATCCTCGATGCCGAAGCGGCGCAGGAGATCGTAAAAACCTTCACCGAGGTGATCATCGCGCCGAACGCTTCGGAGGACGCTGTCCGCATCATCGCCGCCAAAAAGAATTTGCGACTGCTGGTCACCGGCGGTCTGCCCGATCCGCACGCCGGCGGCATCACTGTGAAATCCGTCGCTGGCGGCATGCTCGTCCAAGGCCGCGACAACGCGGTGGTCGACGATTTCGAACTGAAGGTGGTGACCAGGCGCGCGCCGACGGCGGCCGAGATGGCCGACCTCAAATTCGCTTTCCGCATCGCTAAGCACGTCAAGTCGAACGCCATCGTTTACGCCAAGGACGGCGCCACGGTCGGCATCGGCGCCGGGCAGATGAGCCGCGTCGATTCCTCGCGCATCGCCGCCCGCAAGGCGCTCGACGCGGCGGAAGCAGCTGGCCTCGCGGAGCCGTTGACCAAGGGCTCGGTGGTCGCCTCCGACGCTTTCTTCCCTTTCGCCGACGGGCTCATATCCGCGATCGAAGCCGGCGCCACGGCGGTGATCCAGCCCGGCGGCTCGATGCGCGACGACGACGTTATCGCCGCTGCCGACGCGCATGGCATCGCCATGGTGTTTACCGGCGTGAGGCATTTCAGGCATTGAGCGCCTCTGCCTTTTCCCACAAGGGGAGAAGGAAAAGTGCGGCGCTATTCCACTGGCTGATCCGCCGGGTACGGCGTCCAGATCAATATCGCGATCCCAACGCCCAGGAACAGCACGATGGCCGCCATGCCGAGCCGCGCCGAGCCGCTGGCGAGCGTGATCGACGCCACCATGAACGGCGCCAGGAAACTCGTCGCCCTTCCGGCCAGCGCATAGATGCCGAAATAGCGGCCGGATTCGGCCGCGGTCACGCTGCGCGCCATGTAGGAGCGTGACGACGCCTGCACCGGTCCGAACGCCAGCCCGATCAACAGGCCATAGAAAATGTAGGCCTTTTCCGCCGCCGTGCCGAACAGGCCGCCACTATCGGCTCCCGGCATCATCCAGGCGCCGAACAGCGTGTAGCCTGGCCCGGTCGAAACGATGCCGATGGTGGCGATGCTGAGCAGGACGAGCGAAATCATCACGATGGTCTTGGAGCCAAGCGCGGTGTCCAGCCATGCGGCAACCAGGCAGCCGACGATGGCGACGACGTTGAGAATAATGCCGAACATGCCGATCTCGGTGATCGACCAATGGAACATCGCTGCCGCAAAGGTGCCGCCCAAAGCGAGCAGCGCATTGACGCCGTCCTGATAAATCATGCGGGCGACAAGGAAGCGGAAGATGCCTTTGCGCCGGCGCACTTCAGTCAGCGTCGACTTCAGTTCCGACAGCCCCTCGCGCACCGCCGGCCCGATCGGAATGCCTTTGATGGCGTCTGGCGTGAAGAAGAACATCGGCAGGATGAACAGGAAATACCAGCCGGCCGACAGCGGCCCGGTGGCGCGCGCGTCCTCGCCGAGATTCGGGTCGAGCCCAAAGAGCGGGTCGATGCCGATGATCGTCTTGCCGGTCTCCGGCGAACCCGCCAGACAGGCGACGACAAAGATCAGCGCGATCATGCCGCCGAGATAACCAAGTCCCCAGGCAATGTTGGAGACGTGGCCGATCTCGCTCTTCGGCACCAGGCGCGGCATCATCGAATCGTTGAACACGGTCGAGAATTCCGCCGCGACCGAAGCGAGAGAAAAGAACAGCACCACCAGGAAAAGGTTCGAGCCGGGAGCGGCGAACCATAGCAGGCAAAGGCTGATGATCTTGATCGAGGCGAAGAACGCAATCCACGGCTTGCGCGGCCCGGTCTGGTCGGCAATCGAGCCGAGGATGGGCGACAAAACGGCAATGACCAGGCCCGCAACAGCGATGCCGTAGCCCCAGGCCGCCTGGCCCGAAACCGGATCGTTGGCCATGCGCGAGACGAAATAAGGGCCGAAGATGAAAGTGGTGACGACGGTGAAGAACGGCTGCGCCGCCCAGTCGAAGAACATCCACCCCCAGATGCCACGCCCGGATGCCCGCTGCACTGCATCTATCGCCGCCATGATGATTCCCCCGGACACCGCGCTTGTCGGACGCCATGTCTGCATGTTTCGAATGCTCATGCAAACCGCCAAAGATTCGCGCTGCCCCTCACCTGGATGTCGCCGCTGTCTACCTGCATAGAGACGCGAAGAAAGGCGCCGCGCCCCTACCTCCCCCTTGTGGGGAGGTCGGACCGAAGGTCCGGGTGGGGGTCGGTGCCGCCGCCCCCCCCCCCCCCCCCCGCAGCCCCCCACCCCCACACCCGCCGGCGCGGGGCGGCTTCGCCCCGAGGGGGGGGGGGGGCGTCGGTGCCGCACCCCCACCCCGCTGCTTCGCAGCGACCCTCCCCACAAGGGGGAGGGTAAGTCCCGAGCCTCACATCCCCGTCAGATCGCTCATCAGCCCCGAAGCCACCGACAGCCTGGACACGGTGATATCCCCGCCTTCGGTCAGCGCCTGCAGCCGCTCGCGAATGCGCGCCACGCGCTCGCCGCCGGCTTCCAGCCAGGCCGCCACAGGATCCGCCGTCCCGGCATGGCCGGCGAGAGCCGCCACCGCGATGCCGCGCCGCGCCGCGCCGATCGTGTCGGTGGCGCGCGACAGCGCCAGCTGGTCGTAATAGTCCGACGGCGTGATAGAACGCGCCGCCTCTTCGACGCGCGGAATGCGGAAGGCATCGCTGACGGCGAAGAACGCCTTGGCCGAGGCGACGACGTCGGCATTGGCCGTGCGCGCCGTCAGTGCGATGTCGGGGATCAGTCCCGCCACATCGGCCATTGCCAGCTGCCCGGCGAGCTTTTCCGGGGCGCCGGCCTTGAAGAGGCCATACCGCCTCTCCTCGACCCGCTCGCGCGAGAAGGCCGGTAGCAGCGAGAGCAGCTTCGGCTCCAGCGCCATGCGCGCCTCTTGCAGTTCGGCAATGCGCTGGCCGAGCGCTGCGGTGCCGGCATCGTTCTTCAGATACCAGCCGCTGGTCACGAAGATAAGCCGGCTGACGGACTGGTAGAGATCGAGCTGCGCCTGGCCGTCGATGTGGCTGTCCAGCGCATCGATCTCCTGATAGAGCGCCGGCAACGCGAAGCCGTCGCGCACCACGGCGAAGGTGCGCACCACGTCGGCCGCGCTGCGCCCCGTGGCTTCCTGCAGCCGGTTGACGAATGACGGTCCGCCGCGATTGACGAGATCGTTGGCGACGACGCGGGCGATGATTTCGCGGCGCAGCCGGTGGCCATGGATCTCGGCCGCATATTTCTTCGCCATCCGGTCAGGGAAATAGCCCATCAGGTCGCGGTCGAAATGCGCGTCGTCAGGCACGTCGCTGGCGACGATGTCGGAAAACAGCACGATCTTGGCATAGGCGAGCAGCACGCCAAGCTCCGCCCGGGTCAGCGGCTCGCCACGCGCCTCGCGCTCGGCAAGGGCGGCCGGCGACGGCAGCGTCTCGACAGCGCGGTCGAGCAGGCCCCGAGCCTCCAGCGCCGCCATGAACCGGCTCTGGTGCGCGATGTCGGCAAGGCCGCGCTTGCGGGCGATGGAAAGCGCCAGCGTCTGTTCGTAATTGTTGGACAGCACGAGGCCGGCGACCTCGTCGGTCATCTCGGCCAGCAGCTTGTTGCGCGCCGGCCGGGTCAGCGATCCCTTGCGCATGGCGGACGCCAGCGCGATCTTGATGTTGACCTCGACGTCGGAGCAGTTGACGCCGCCGGAATTGTCGATGGCATCGGAGTTGCAGCGACCGCCATTCATGCCGAATTCGATGCGGGCACGCTGCGTGACGCCGAGATTGGCGCCCTCACCGATCACTTTGGCCCGCACATCGAGCGCGGTGATGCGGATGGCGTCATTGGCGCGGTCGCCGACTTCGGCATTGGTTTCGCCCGAGGCCCGTAAATACGTGCCGATGCCGCCGAACCACAGAAGGTCGACGTTCGCCTTGAGGATGGCGGTCATGATCTCGGCCGGTGTCGCGGTGGTCTTGGCGAGGCCAATCGCCGCCGCCGCTGCCGCAGGCAGCGTGATCGACTTCTGGCTGCGCGAGACGATGACGCCGCCTTCCGACAGTTTGGTCTCGTCATAGTCCTGCCAAGACGAACGCGGCAGCGCGAACATGCGCTCGCGCTCGGCCATCGACGCCACTCTGTCTGGATCGGGATCGATGAAGATGTCGCGATGGTCGAAGGCGGCGATCAGCCTGGTCTGCGGCGACAGCAGCATGCCGTTGCCGAACACGTCGCCCGACATGTCGCCGACGCCGACGACGGTGAAGGGGGTGGCCTGGATGTCGCGGTTGATCTCGCGGAAATGCCGCTTGACCGCTTCCCAGGCGCCTTTGGCGGTGATGCCCATCTTCTTGTGGTCGTAACCGGCCGAGCCGCCGCTGGCGAAGGCATCGTCGAGCCAGAAACCGTGTTTCTCCGAAATGGCATTGGCGGTGTCGGAGAAGGTTGCCGTGCCCTTGTCGGCGGCGACGACGAAATAGGGATCGTCGGGGTCGCGCCTGACAACGCCGGCCGGCGGGATGACACCGTCCAGCCCGATATTGTCGGTAATCGACAACAGGCTGGAAACGAAATTCTTGTAGGCCGAGGTGCCGGCCTCGAAGATGGCGTCGCGGCCGGCGCTCATCGGCAGCTTCTTCGGATAGAAGCCGCCCTTGGCGCCGACCGGCACTATGACGGCGTTCTTGACCTGCTGCGCCTTGACCAGGCCGAGCACCTCGGTGCGGTAATCCTGGGCGCGGTCCGACCAGCGCAGGCCGCCGCGCGCAACCGGGCCGAAGCGCAGATGCACGCCCTCGACCTCGGACCCATAGACGAAGATCTCGCGCCACGGCCGCGGCGCCGGCAGGCCATCGACCGCTTGCGAGTCCAGCTTGATCGCCAGTGACTGGCCCCGCGCCTTCGTTCCCGCAACGAAATGATTGGTGCGCAACGAGGCTTCGATCAGGTTGAGATAGCGGCGGATGATGGTGTCGTCATCGATGTTAGGGACTTCCTCCAGCGCGTCCTTGATCTTGGCCTTGAGGTGCTTGGCGGCGACGACGCCTTCCGTCTCGGCGGTCGGGCCGAGACGAGCGACGAACAGTGCATGCAGGCCGCGCGCAATGTCGGGATAGCGGTTGAGCGCGGCCGCGATGAAATCCTGGCTCTGCGGGATACCGGCTTGCTGCAGGTAGCGGCCATAGGCGCGCAGAATGCTGACTTCGCCCGACCACAGGCCGGCGGTCTGGGCAAGCCCGTTATAGCTGTCATTGTCGATGTCGCCGCGCCAGACCGACAGGAACGCGTCCTCGAACAGCGCGCCGCCATCGCTGAGGTCGATCGGCTTGCCGTAGCTGTTCTCCAACTCCATGTCGTGGACGAAGACGGTGTCGCCGCCGTCCTCGCCAACTTCGAAGGTGCGCTCGCTGATGACGCGGAAGCCGATGTTTTCCAGCACCGGCACGCGACGCGACAGCGCTACCGGGCTGCCGTGGTGGTAGATCTTCAGCGCTGCCTGATGCGGTTTCTGCTCGGCATGGCGGTAATAGTCGATGGCGATCGGGTTGGCGGTGCTGATGCCGGCGATGCGCCCCGCATCCTTCAGCGCGACGGCCGCGCTGAAGGAATCGCGATAGCTCTCAGGCAGACGCGCGGCGATCGCCTTCAGCGATGGATCGCCGCCGACGGCTTCCGCAGCTTCGGCCAGCGCGTCGTCCCAGGTTCGCACGATGTCGCGGATCGCCGCTTCGATCACCGCCTGCTCGACCTTCGGCGTCTTGCCGCCGGAGCGGCCGATGATGAAATGCACACGCGCCAGCCCGCCCTCGGGGAAAGCCGGATAGTAAGCCGACAAACGGCCTTCGAAGACGGTCTTGAGATAGGTGCCGATCTTCTCGCGCACGACGCTGTCATAGCGGTCGCGCGGCACGAAGACGAGGATCGAGACGAAGCGGTCGAACTGGTCGGCGCGCACCAGCGCCCGCACCCGCGGCCGCTCGACCAGGCCGAGAATGGCCGCGGCGTGCTTCTTCAGGATCGGCACCGGCACCTGGAACAGTTCGTCGCGCGGATAGCTCTCCAGAACGTTGATCAGTGCCTTGCCGGAATGGTCGTGCCGGTCGAAGCCGGACTTGGCGATGATGGTCTCGGCCTTTGACCTCAGATACGGGATTTTCATCACCGAGCGCGTGTAGGCGGTCGAGGTGAACAGGCCGACCATGCGCAACTCGCCGGCAAGCGTGCCCTTGGCGGTGTAGGTTTTGACGCCGATATAATCGAGATAAATGCGGCGGTGCACCAGCGACTTGGCGTTGGCCTTGGTGACGATCAGCGGCTCCGGCCCATGCAGGAAGGCGCGGATTTCGGGCGTCGTCGTCACCGCCTCGGTGCCGCGCCGGAGCACCAGCACATCCGGGTCGGCGAGGATGCCGAGACCGGGTTTGTCGGCGCGCTCCAGATTGCCGCTCTCCGCGCCGCCGGAATATTTGAACTCGCGCATGCCAAGGAAAGTGAAATTGTCGTCGCGCAGCCATTCAAGGAAGGCGATGGCCTCGGCAACGCTCTTCTTGTCGAGCGGCACGGCGGAATAGCGGAATTCGGAAATCGCCTGGTCGAGACGGGCGAGCATCGGCTTCCAGTCGCTGACGGCGGCGCGCACCTGGTTGAGCATCTTGCGCAGGCGGTCGGCCAGCGCGTCGGCCTGCTCCGCCGTCAGGCGCGGAATATGGACATGGACGACGCTCAGGCGGTCGTGATTGCCATCGTCCTTGAGGGCGCTGCCGTCGCCGAGGATCTCGTCGACGCCGGCCTTGCCGTGACGCACGACGATGACCGGATGGGTGACCAAAGTCGGTTCGCCGGCAGTTTCTGTGATCTCGCCGAGGATCGAATCGAACAGGAACGGCATGTTGTCGTTGACGACGGTGATGATCGTCATCGGGCGGCCCTCGCGGGAGACGCCCGACCCGGCATCGACGGCGACGACACTTTGGCCCTTCTTGTGGGCGGCGACCGCACGTCCTGCCAGGTCGGCGGCGCGCTCCAGGTCGGCGGCGTCATAGGCGGCAATGTCTTCGGCCGGCGCGCGGGCCAGCAGATAGTCGGCGAGCCTGGCCGGCTTCCCGTCGGGTTTCACCCCGGCATTGGCTGTTTTCTTCGGCTTAGCTGCGGATTTCACGCTCGCCATGTTGTCCTCCCGTCACATGCTTTTACGACTATGGTAGCAGATGACCGCTGTTTGGCGACAAAGGTTTGACGGCTCGATAAGAATTACAGGAATTCGACGGTCAGGCGGCGGTGAACGAAGAGGGAGACCCCATGTCCGGCAAAATCAGCGCACTTGACCTCGGTATCGCGGAACTGAGCGAGGCGACAAAAGCCTATTTCGCCAAATGCGAGGAAAAGCTCGGCCTGGTTCCCAACGTGCTTCTTGCCTATGCCTTCGACGAGAAGAAGCTGCGCGCCTTTACCGACACCTACAATGATCTGATGCTGGGTGAATCCGGCCTGTCGAAGCTGGAACGGGAGATGATCGCGGTCGTCGTTTCCTCGATCAATCACTGCTATTATTGCCTGACCGCGCATGGCGCGGCGGTGCGCCAGCTCTCCGGCGATCCGGCTCTCGGCGAGATGATGGTGATGAACTTCCGCGCTGCCAATCTTTCACCGAAACAGACGGCGATGCTCGAATTCGCCGTCAAGCTGACGGAAGAGCCGGCAAAGATCGTCGAGGCGGACAGGGAAGCACTGCGCAACGCCGGCTTCACCAACCGAGACATCTGGGACATCGCCTCGACCGCCGCCTTCTTCAACATGTCGAACCGCGTGGCGGCGGCCATCGACATGCGCCCGAACGACGAATACCACTCAATGGCGAGGTGACCAATGACGATAGATACGTCAGGCAAGTGGTGGGTTGGCAGCGAGCCCACTGACATCGGAGAATACTTGGAAGCCTATGGCGCCGACAACGCCGAGGTTCATGACTTCAGGCTCGCCCGCTGCAAGTGCGGTTCCATCTCGTTTCTCCTCGATGCCGACGATGACGAGGGTGTGGCGCGACGAACGTGCACGGTCTGCGGATCCGAGCATCTTATCTGCGACAGTGCGGAATTTTGGGACGAAGCCCAGCCGGAACGATGGGCGTGCACCGAGTGCGGCTCCGAAGCTGCAAACATCGGCGTCGGGTTTTCCATCTACCCGGAACGTGACGGCGTTCGCTGGCTTTATGTTGGCGTACGATGCGCGGCCTGTGGCGTTTTGGGATGCTTCGCCGGCTGGAAAGTTGGCACGTCTGATAGCATGGGTCTATTGGACAAAGTCTAGCTTTGAGGTTCCCATAGAAAGGCGGTCAGGATCGCGCCGCGATGGCCGCGGCGGCGCCGGCCATCGTCGTGGCGCTGATGCGGTTGGCGATCTTCATCGCACGCTTGCTCTTCAACAGTTTGCGCGCCTGTGAGGCCGCGACGACCCAGGCGAGATCGATGGCGATCAGAACCACCGCCATCGTCGCCGTCAGTTCGACCCAGCCGATGACACTCACCGAAGCGAGGTCGATGATCGTCGGCAGCAGCGCCAGATAGAACATCATGATCTTGGGATTGCCGAGCGTCACCGCCATGCCGGCAAAGAACAGCTTTGTCGCCGAATCCTCGCGCGGCATCTCGCCTTCTTTTGCGTCGACAGGTGCGGTCCACATCTTGAAGGCGAGGTAGGCGAGGTAAGCGACGCCGATCCATTTCACGACGACGAAGGCTAAATGGAAGGTCTGCGCCACGACCGCCAGCCCGAACACCGCCAGCGACAGCCAGATGGCCTCGCCGATCCACATGGCGAGCAGGAAAGGGAACACGTCGCGAAAGCCTTTCGAGATGACGCGGGCAACAAGTGCGGCGATCGACGGGCCGGGCGAACCGGCAGCGACGAACAAGGCGGCGGCGAAGATCAGGAGCGAGGTGAGGTGCATGACGGAGCCTTCGAGCGTTGGATGGCGAAGAATATCCGATCGGCGTCAATTTGGCACCCTCTGCCTGAGGGCCAACGAACGCGACACATTTCGGAGATCGGACTTGCCCGTGCCAGCGGTTTGAGAAAGGATCGCGGCCGTGAAATCAATCGTCATCCACGCCGCAAAAGACCTGCGCATCGAAGAGACCGATTCGGGCGCGCCTGGCGCCGGACAGGTCGAAATATCGGTCGAGGCCGGCGGCATCTGCGGCTCGGACCTGCACTACTACAATCATGGCGGCTTCGGCGTGGTGCGCCTGCGCGAGCCGATGATCCTCGGACATGAGGTCGCTGGCACGGTGAAGGCACTTGGCGCCGGCGTCTCCAGCCTCGCCGTCGGCGACCGCGTCGCTATTTCGCCCAGCCGGCCCTGCAATGCGTGCCGGTACTGCCTGCAGGGCGTGCAGAACCAATGCCTCGACATGCGATTCTACGGCAGCGCCATGCCCATGCCACATATACAGGGCGCCTTCCGCCAGTGCCTCGTCGCCGAGGCCTGGCAGTGCCACAAGATCGCCGACCATGTCTCCATCAACGAAGCCGCCTTTGCCGAGCCGTTCGCGGTAACGCTGCATGCCGTCAACCGCGCCGGCTCGCTGCTCGGCAAGCGGGTCTTGGTCACAGGCAGCGGGCCGATCGGTGCGCTCAGCATCCTTGCCGCACGTGTCCACGGTGCGCGTGAGATCGTCGTCACCGATGTCATGGACGCGGTTCTGGCCAAGGCCAACGAGATCGGCGCCGACCGCACCATCAATGTCGCCACAGATGCCGACAAGCTCGCTGGTTACAATGTCGAGAAGGGCAGTTTCGACGTCATGTTCGAATGCTCCGGCGATGAGCGCGCGGTGCGAGCCGGGCTCGACGTGCTGAAGCCGCGCGGGGTGCTCGTGCAGCTCGGCCTTGGTGGCGACATGTCGCTGCCTCAGAATCTCATCGTCGCCAAGGAGATCGAGATGCGCGGCTCATTCCGTTTCCACGACGAGTTCGCGCTGGCCGTCGATTTGATCAACAACCGTCGCGTCGACGTCAAGCCGCTGCTGACCGGCATCTATCCGATGGACGAGGCGGTTGCGGCCTTCGAGACCGCCGGCGACCGCAACAAATCGATGAAGGTACAGATCGCCTTCGCCTGAGCATGGCGAGACACCCGCTATGAACCTTGCCCGCTCGGCATCTTATCGCTAGAAGAGCCGTCCCGACATCCATTTCGAGCTTCATTTTGCCTCAGTAACCGCCGGTCTCGCCAACTCCCCTGATCACGCTTGGCAGGGCGCCGCATTAAGCGGTGCCTGCTCAATTTCACGTGTTCCTCAGGCGGCGGTTCGAGACCGGTTTGGCACTGCTGAACCGTTGTCGCGCGCTTTGCCGCCCGTGACAGCTGATTTCCGACGTAGCTAGCTCTCGCCACGCCGTGCCCGCATGGGCATCTCGCCATTGCCGACCTGAAGAACTTCCACACTGGAAGGTCTTCCGGCTTGTCCCAACATCTCGCTATCCACTGGGCAATCGCGCCCGAAATCGCACCTCGACCCCTGATCCACTGCAACCGCTGCGGCGCCGTGAAAGCCTATCGCTGCAGCGACAAATTCCGCGTCAACGCCAATGGCAAACGCATTGATGTCTGGCTGATCTATCGCTGCATCGACTGCGACAATTCGTGGAATTTCGGCATTTTCGAACGCTGCAACCGCCGCGACATCGAACCCGCGCTGCTGGCAGCGCTCGAAAGCAACGATCCGGCCCTCGCCCGCCGCCATGCCTTCGATGTCGCGGCTTTGCGAAACCGAGTCGGCCGCGTCGAGGAGTTTCCCGATTTCGCCGTTCACAAACACCGGCTCGGCGGCGAAGGCGAACCCGCAGCCGCGCTTGAAATCAGGCTTGGGCTGGAAATGCCGACATCGCTGCGGCTAGACCGTCTGCTCGCCGGCGAACTCGGCATCTCGCGATCAAGGCTTCAGGCGCTGGAGGAGAAACGATTGCTGTTTGTCGTTTCCGAAGGCGCCAGGGCTTTGCGCAAGCCGGCTCGCGATGGCACGGCGATTCGCATTGACCTGGCCGACGAGCCGGATCGTGAAGCCATCATTTCGGCTGCCGTGGGTGAATGACAAGAGGGGCGAAGCACCGGTGCTTCGCCCCTCTTGAATCTAGACAATCAGACGATTACGCCGCGCCCACAACCTTGGCCGACTTCTCGAAGCGCTTGCGCTCGTTCGGGTCGAGATAGAGCTTGCGCAGGCGGATGGTCTTAGGCGTCACCTCGACCAGCTCGTCGTCCTGGATCCAGGCCAGCGCGCGCTCCAGCGTCATGCGGATCGGCGGCGTCAGCTTCACCGCCTCGTCCTTGCCGGCGGCGCGGATGTTGGTCAGCTTCTTGCCCTTCAGCACGTTCACTTCGAGGTCGTTGTCACGGCTATGGATGCCGATGATCATGCCCTGATAGACCTTGACGCCCGGGTCGATGACCATCGGGCCGCGGTCTTCGAGGTTCCACATGGCATAGGCCACTGCCTCGCCCTGTTCGTTGGAGATCAGCACGCCGTTGGTGCGGCCCGGCAGTTCGCCCTTGTAGGGCTGGTAGGCGTGGAACAGCCGGTTCATCACGGCGGTGCCGCGCGTGTCGGTCAACAGTTCCGACTGGTAGCCGATCAGTCCGCGCGTCGGCGCGTGGAAGACGATGCGCTGACGGTTGCCGCCCGAAGGCCGCAGCTCGACCATCTCGGCCTTGCGCTCCGACATCTTCTGCACGACGATGCCGGCGTGCTCCTCGTCGACGTCGATGACGACTTCCTCGACCGGCTCCAGCAATTCACCGTTCTCGCCCTTCTGCATGACGACGCGCGGACGCGACACGGCGATTTCAAAGCCTTCGCGGCGCATCGTCTCGATCAGCACGGCCAGCTGCAATTCGCCGCGGCCGGAAACGAAGAACGAATCCTTGTCGGGCGATTCCTCGATCTTGAGCGCGACATTGCCTTCGGCTTCTCGCAGCAGGCGGTCGCGGATGACGCGGCTGGTCACCTTGTCGCCTTCGGTGCCGGCGAGCGGCGAGTCATTGACCAGGAAAGACATGGTCACGGTCGGCGGATCGATCGGTTGCGCATGCAACGCCTCGGTCACCGCCAGGTCGCAGAACGTGTCGGCGACAGTGCCCTTCGACAGGCCGGCAATTGCCACGATGTCACCCGCCTGCGCCTCTTCGATCGGCTGGCGCTCGAGGCCACGGAACGCGAGGATCTTGGAGATGCGCCCGGTTTCGATCTGCGTGCCGTCATGGTGCAGCACCTTGACCGCCTGGTTGGACTTCAGCGTGCCGCTCTCGATACGGCCGGTAATGATGCGGCCGAGGAACGGATTGGCTTCCAGGATGGTGCCGATCATGCGGAACGGGCCGGGATGAACGGTCGGCTCCGGCACATGCTTGATGACGAGGTCGAACAGCGGCGCCAGGCCCTGGTCCTTCGGGCCTTCCGGATTTTCCGAGACCCAGCCATCGCGGCCAGAACCGTAGAGGATCGGGAAGTCGAGCTGCTCGTCGGTGGCGTCGAGGGCGGCAAACAGGTCGAACACCTCGTTGACCACTTCGACGTGGCGGGCGTCCGGACGGTCGATCTTGTTGATGACGACGATCGGCTTCAGGCCGACCTTGAGCGCCTTGCCGACGACGAACTTGGTCTGCGGCATCGGGCCTTCGGCGGCATCGACCAGCACAATGGCCGAATCCACCATCGACAGGATGCGCTCGACTTCACCGCCGAAATCGGCGTGGCCGGGGGTGTCGACGATGTTGATGCGGGTGTCCTTCCAGTCGACCGAGGTCGCCTTGGCCAGGATGGTGATGCCGCGTTCCTTTTCGAGGTCGTTGGAATCCATGGCGCGCTCGGCGACGCGCTGATTGTCGCGGAAGGAGCCGGATTGCCGAAGCAATTGGTCGACGAGGGTGGTTTTTCCATGGTCGACGTGCGCGATGATCGCGATATTACGAATTTTCATTTTGTGGTCTCGGGAGCGTTGCAGGCAGCAGGCCAGAAGGCGCCGCCTCTTTCGGTTGCGCGGCTCATACAGGGTTTTTCGCAATTGCGAAAGAGGAGGCGCACCACCAAATACTCATCAAATCTTAAGCATCTCGGTGTGAGATGGTTTTGTTAACCAAGGCGGGAACCTTTCTGGGCCCGGGTAGTTCGAAATTCATGACCGACAAACTCAACCGATTTTGGCCCCTCATCGCTTCGGTCGCATTCGCTGCCGTGCTGGCGGCGAATGCCGCTCAATCGGCCGCCACGGTGAAGGAAGCCAATCCGGCCTCGTCGTCCGACCGGACGGCCGAGCAGATGTTTGCCGACGCCCCTGATGGCGTCGACCCCGTGGTCACCGGCCCGGTCAGCGCCTCTTTCAAGCAGAGGCAGCAGGTTGCCGGCTGCGACAGCGCGGTGTGGCCGAAGATTCCGACGGTTTGCTACCCGGACTGACGGCTGCCCATTCCAGGCGTAGCGATCCTTCGCACCGACCCAAAGGCTTACGCCGACCGCACCGGATCGAGCGTCACCAGGGGGAGATTAGTACCGCGCCTTACGCCGCTTGCGGCTCCGGATCGAAAGCCGGCCTGCTCGTATTGATCAGCAGCGACAGACACGCAGCCACGATCGCCGTCATGCCGGCGATCAGGAAGGCCAGTTCGTAATTGCCCTGCAATTCGCGCATGGTGCCGCCGAAGGCAGCGGCGGTGGCGGCGCCGACCTGGTGGCCGGCTACGATCCAGCCGAACACGATCGGGCCGCTGCGGTCGCCGAAGGCCTCGTTGGCGAGCCTGAGCGTCGGCGGCACGGTGGCGATCCAGTCCAGACCGTAGAGCACGGCGAAGATGATCAGGCTGGTCGCCGAGAAGCCGGAATAGGGCAGATAGATCAGCGCCAGACCGCGAATGCCGTAGTAGACGCCGAGCAGCTTGCGCGGGTCGAAACGGTCGGTGAGCCAACCCGACAAAGTCGTGCCGATCAGGTCGAAAATGCCCATCAGCGACAACAGGCCCGCGGCCTGCACCTCGGGGATGCCCATATCGCCGCAGAAGGAGATCAGATGCGTGCCGACCAGCCCGTTGGTGGTGAAGCCGCAGATGAAGAAGGTGGCGAACAGATACCAGAAGACGCGGGTGCCGGCAGCGCGGCGCAGCGTGTTCAGCGTATGCGCCAGGAAATTGCCTTGCGATGCCGGCGATACCGGCGGCACGTCATCGGTCCCGGCGCCATAGCGCACCATGCCGATCGAAGCGGGACGCTCCGGAACCAACAGCCAGACCAGCGGCAGAAGACAGGCGGTGGCGATCGAGACGGCGGTAGCGACGGGCTGCCAGCCGCCCGACTGGGCGAGCGATGCCAGCAGCGGCAGGAACACCAAGAGGCCGGTGGCGCTGGAGGCCGACATCAGCCCCATCACCAAGCCGCGATTGGTCTTGAACCAGCGGTTGACGATGGTGGCGCCGAGCACGGTGGCGACCGCGCCGGAGCCGACACCTGAAAACACGCCCCAGGTGAGGAACAGATGCCATGGCTCGGTCATCAGCAGGCTGAGCGCGGTCGAGCCCGACATGATCACAAGCGAGGCAAGCAGCGTGCGGCGCAAGCCGATACGCTCCATCAATGCGGCGGCAAACGGCCCGGTCAGGCCGTAAAGGAAGATGCCGATCGCGGCGGCAATCGAAACCGTATCGCGCCCCCAGCCGAAGCTTTTATCCAACGGCAGCATCATCACCGAGGGTGCGGAACGAAGCCCGGCCGCGATCAACAAGCAGAGGAAGATGACGCCAACCACGACGAAAGCGTAGCGCTGGCCAAAGGGACGGGATTGAGCTATCATGTTACTGACCGGTACGTTGCAGGGTGAGGACATGTATACGTACCGATCGGTAACACGTCAATCGAGTCATACCATGCCAACGGACAAAAATATTGAACTGACCATCAAAGACGGTCATGCAGCCGCACCGCCCAAGGCTGCCAAGAAAATCCTCGACGTGGCCTACGACCTGTTCTACCGCCGCGGCATCCGGGCGATCGGCGTCGACGAGATCGTCAAGCGCGCCGGCGTCACCAAGCCCAGCCTCTACCGCAGCTTTCCCTCCAAGGACGAGCTCGCCGCTTCCTATCTCAGGCAATATGACCGTGAGTATTGGGAGCGTTTCGACGAAGCCGTGGCTGCCCATCCCGGCGACCCGCGGGCACAGCTCAGGGCTTTCCTGACTCGCGTCGGCAAGCGCACGCAAAGGCCGGACTATCGCGGCTGCGGCATGACCAACGCGGCGGTGGAATATCCCGAACATGGCCATCCGGCGCGCGTCGTCAGCGAGGCCAACAAGCAGGAGTTGCGCCACCGCCTGCGCGCGATGGCCGCAGCGATGGGCGCTAAAGACCCTGACACGCTCGGCGACGGCCTGCTGCTGTTGATCGAAGGCGCCTATATCAGTGGCCAGCTCTTCGGCCTCGGCGGCCCGGCGGCAGCGGTCGCCCGCAACGCCGACCTGCTGATCGAGGCGAGCTTGAAGAAATAGACCTCTTGCGATCCATTCCAACCGCAAGCAATATCGCTGTCATGTCAGCGATCAAAACAGAATCGCAGGTAACGACTTGAACATTGCTCAGACGATTTTGGACGATCTCAAAAAAATGTTCGGGATCAATTACATGAAGCGGGGCGACCTGGCGTTGATCTCGCACGAGGAAAAGAGGGATATTGCCACGGTCTTCGACCTGAACGAGCACAGGGTCAAGGAGGCCGTTCTGCGCAGAGTGCTTTTTCTGTTTTTGGTCGCATCGGTTGCGATGTATGTTGGGATGTATTTCGACGGCAAGGCACACGGCATTACCCAAACGGCGCGCATTCTGATCGCGTCGATAAGCGCAGTCGCTTTGGTATTTTTATACCTGGATGTTTTTGTTCCCGTCGTCCTGCTTGCCGCCTGCGCGTCCCTCCTCGCAATCTGCTGGATGGACTACCAGGCGATCGTTGCAGCCGCTTCGTTTTCCGCTTTGTACGCGCTATATTTTTTTGCGAGGCTCAGAGCCCGATAGCGAAATAACCACAGGGATTATTCGCCATGCGCGCTCTTCTGCTCTCGCTTGCCCTTGCCGGCCTCTGCCAGGTCGCCCATGCCGACGGAATATCCAGCGTCTACACCGACCTCGACTCGCAAAAGGATTGCGTCACCTATGCGCAGGCCGAGGAAGGTGACGGCGACTGGGCCGAACTCGCCTGCTCCGGCTATCGCGGCTATCCCGTGCTGATCGCCTATGACGATGCGCGTGAATCGCTGTTCTACGGGTTTCCGCCCGGCGGCGAGATGACCTCGGTCTGGGAGAGCTTTTCCGGCTTCAACTCGTCCGGCGCCAGGGTCGAATGGCGCATCGAGACCAAGGGCGACGTTGCCGTTCCCTTTGCCGTCATCCACCGCCGCTCGATCAGCAATCCCGAGGACGAGAACAAGCCGACCGAAGTGCTGCTCGTCGCCAAGGTCGCCCAGATGGAAGCCCGCGACGGCTGCACCATCGGCCTCGTGCTGGCCACCGGCAACCCGCAGGCCAACGACCAGGCGCGCAAGCTGGCGGACGAAAAGGCGAAGAGTTTCGCCTGTGGCAAGGACAAGCACACCGTCATCGGCAACGTCCCGGCTTTTGGCAGGGTGGATAACTAGCCACGTGGGTGCAAGGCACCCCCCTCTGCCCTGCCGGGCATCTCCCCCTCAAGGGGGGAGATTGGCAGCTTCGCTGGCGGCGCTTTTTCTTTCGGCGCTGAAAATTGACGAAAGCCGTTGCGACATCCGATCTCCCCCCTTGAGGGGGAGATGGCCGGCAGGCCAGAGGGGGGTGCCTCGCTGGCGTTTGCCGCTTACTTGAACGAGACGCAGGCCTCTCTCGGCGCTACTTTGCCGCCTTCGCCCGTGCGATCGCGTCGACGATCATCTTCTTGGCGTATTTGGAATCGTGCCAGCCTTCGATCTTGACCCATTTGCCGGGCTCGAGATCCTTGTAGTGCTCGAAAAAGTGCTGGACCTGGTCGCGGGTGATCTCGGGCAGCTGCGTGTATTCGGTGACGTTTTCGTAGCGCAGCGTCAGCTTCGGCGACGGCACGGCAATGACCTTCTCGTCCTGGCCGGCATTGTCTTCCATCACCAGCACGCCGATCGGTCGCACATTGATGACGCAGCCCGGCACCAGCGCGCGCGTGTTGCAGACCAGCACGTCGATCGGGTCGCCGTCGCCCGACAGCGTGTGCGGCACGAAACCGTAATTGCCGGGGTAGCGCATCGACGTATGTAGGAAACGGTCGACGAACAGCGTGCCGGCCTCCTTGTCCATCTCGTACTTGATCGGCTCGCCGCCGATCGGCACCTCGATGATGACGTTGATGTCCTCGGGCGGGTTCTTTCCGATGGCTATGGCTTCGATTCGCATGGCTTAAATCCCTCTCTCGATGTCCAAGATCGATAGCGGGCGGCGCGGCATGGTGCAATGCGGCGATTGGTGCGAAGCGCTAACGGAAGCGCACGGTTTATGATGATTTGTAACCGAGGCCGGTCATTCCCAGACGAAGGCGACCTTCTTGAGCGCCCTCTGCTCGAAAATCTCGACGCCTTCGGCGACGTCACGGCCACCCGCGCCGGCATAGAAGGAAAGTGCGTTCTGGTTGTCTTCCAGCGCCCACACCACCATTCCCTTCAGCCCGTGGTCGGCAAGCCGCGCCCGCGCCGCCTTGAACAGCCGGCTGCCGAGCCCGATGCCTTGATATTCCGGACGCAGGTAAAGTTCGTAGATTTCGCCCTGTTGCTTCAGCTCGCGGGCGCGGTTCTTGCCGATCGTGGCATAGCCGGCGATGGTGCCGCCGATCTCGACCACCAGAACGGTGGCGGCGCGGCGGATGGCGTTGGCCCACCAGTCGGCGCCGCGGCGGTTGATCATGGAGGTCAGCGAGCGATGCGGGATGATGCCGGAATAGGCGCCCTCCCAAGCCTGCTGGTGCACGTCCGCAATGGCGCCAGCGTCGCGCGGTTCGGCTTTCCTGATGTCGATGCTCAGCGTATTCATGATTTGTTAACCATAAACCCGGATCGGCCATTTGCAAGAGTCGAGGTCAGCCCGCCGACCGCTTTCTCACAGCCGATCGCGACACTGCTGACAATGGGCAAAGCCTGCCTGATAACGCGCTCAGCCGAGGCGAATGGCGTGGGTTTTCGAGAACCGGAGCGGAGCGTACTTTTTGTACGTGAGCACCGGAAGCGCAGAAAACCCGCGTCAGGCGTCCGGCTGAGTAGCTTTGCAGGCAGGCTTTTCAGATCTCGACGAGATGATCGTCCAGTTCATTGGCGTCGCCCGACGTCACCGGGAAATGCTCGGCCAGCACCGCGCCGACCTGCCCGATCGCCTTGACGAAGCCGTCGGCGAGTTGGTCGTCGCCGGCATGCTGCAGGAGATCGCGCACCACGCCGTCCCAGACATGCTGGCCGACCTTGCTGTCGATGCCCGAATCGGCGACCACTTCGGCATAACGCTCGGCGATCGACACGAAGACCAACACGCCGGTGCGCGCCGTGGTGCGGTGGACATTGCGGGCGAGGAACTGCCTGAGCGCATTGTCATGTGCCGCCTGGTAACGCTGCCGGCGCGGCACCAGATGGATGCGCAAGCCGGGCAGCGCCCACAAAAGCACCAACACCGAGGCCAGTGCCAGCAGTTGGACAATGACGAGATGCGGCAGCCGGATCGACAGCCACCAGGCTTCCAGCCCATAGGCGACGGCGAGGCTGGCAATCAGCATGCCTGATGTCGCCATGAAGGCGGCGGGAAAGAAATAGCCGTCGCTGGCATGCGCAACGACGCAGTAGATCTCGCCGTCGGTTTTGGCCTCGGCCGCGCGGATCGCGGTGGCGATGCGCTCATGGTCCTGTGGGCTGATCGGTCGTGTTGCCATCTTCTCTCACCAGCTCCCTGAAGACCCGCCACCGCCGGACGAACCGCCGCCGCCAGAAAACCCGCCGCCGCTGCTTGAGCCCGAAGCCCAGCTGCTGCCCGAACTTCCCGATGACCATCCGCTGCCCGGCGACGAACTTGTTGTCCAACTGCTGGAGCCCGAGGACGATCCGCTCGGCCCCTGGCCGTAGCGAAAGGTCATGCCCAGCCATTTATACACGCCCGGCGACAGCTTGGTGCCGAAGATCGGCGGCAGGAAGGCCATCGCCAGGCCGCCGAAGAACATCGCCGCCCACAGGATCAGGAAGACCGCGACTATAGGATCGACGGGCGTGCTGTGGTCGGCCGGGTTGCGCTTGCCGCGCGCCTCCAGCTCTTCCGGGTTGCCTTCCAGCACCATGACCATGTCGTCGACGGCCTTGGAAATGCCGCCGGAGAAATCACCGGCGCGGAACGCCGGCACCATGTCATTTTCGATGATCAGTTTGGTGTGCAGGTCGGTCAGCGTGCCTTCCAGCCCGTAGCCGACCTCGATGCGCATCTTGTGGTCGTTCTTGGCCACCAGCAGAAGCACGCCGTTGTTTTCGCCGGCCTGGCCGAGTTTCCAGAAGCGGAACAGCCGGTTGGCGTAGGGTTCGATCTCCTCGCCGTCCAGGCTGGGGATGGTGGCGACGACGATCTGGTCGGAGCCTTTGGTCTCGAAATCCGCGAGCTTCTGCGTTAGTGCCGCCTTGGTCGCGGCGTCGATAATACCGGCATTGTCGACCACCCGCCCGGTGAGTGCCGGCAGGTCTGCCGCCAAGGCTACGAACAGCATGGCGAGCATCGTCAACAAGGCGATGCCGATCGTCGCGGCTGCGCGGCCAGGTTTTGGCGGATTGAAGACGCGTACTGTCATGCCGTCACCAGCTCCCCTCAACCACCATGACCGTCCTCGATCACCATGATCATGTCGTCGACCGCTTTGGAAATACCGCCGGAGAAATCCCCGGCGCGGAAGGCCGGCACCATGCCTTCAATGATCCGTGTGGCGTGCTGGTTGGTGAGCGTGGCTTCCAGCCCGTAGCCGACCTCGATGCGCATCTTGCGGTCGTTCACGGCCACCAGCAGAAGCACGCCATTGTTCTTGGCCTTCTGGCCGAGCTTCCAGGCGTTGAACAGCCGGGTGGCGTAAGGCTCGATCTCCTCGCCGTCGAGGCTGGGAACCGTCGCGACGACGATCTGGTCGGAGCCTTTGGTCTCGAAATCGGCCAGCTTCTGCGTCAGCGCCGCCTCGGTCGCAGCGTCGATGATGCCTGCATTGTCGACGACACCACCGGTGAGGGCGGGCAGTTCCGCCGCCAGCGCCGCGAAGCTGACGAGCAAGACCAGCAAGGCAGCGCCGGTCATCGTGGCGAAGCGGCCATGCCAGGGATTGGCGATGCGTGTTGTCATCTCGTCACCAGCTTCCCGAGGAGCCGCCGCCGCCGGACGAACCGCCGCCGCCGGAAAAGCCGCCACCACCGCTTGAACCCGACGACCAGCCGCCCCCGCCCGAAGACCAGCCGCCGCTGGACGACCGCCGGCCCGGCTCGAATGTCATGCCGAGCCAGCGATAGCGGCCGGGACCGAGTTTTTGGCCGAAGATCGGCGGCAGGATGGAGGCGGCCATGCTGCCGAAGAAGATGATTGCCCAGATGCTGATGAAGACGCCGAAGAACAGATTGTCGGTATTGATGGGCGGCTTCTGGTTGCGCTCGCCGCGCGCCTCCAATTCCTCCGGATTGCCTTCCAGCACCATCACCATGTCGTCGACGGCCTTGGAAATGCCCCCGGAGAAATCGCCGGCGCGGAACGCCGGCACCATGTCGTTTTCGATGATCAGCTTGGTGTGCAAATCGGTCAGCGTGCCTTCCAGCCCATAGCCGACCTCGATGCGCATCTTGCGGTCGTTCGGCGCCACCAGCAGCAGCACGCCGTTGTTTTCCTTGGCCTGGCCGAGCTTCCAGAAGCGGAACAGCCGGTTGGCGTAAGGCTCAATCTCCTCGCCGTCGAGGCTGGGGATGGTTGCGACGACGATCTGGTCGGAGCCTCTGGTCTCGAAGTCGGCGAGTTTCTGGGTGAGCGCGGCTTTGGTGCCTGCATCGATGATCCCGGCATTGTCGACGACGCGGCCGGTCAGCGCGGGGAGGTCGGCGGCGAAGGCGGTGAGGGGCAGGAAGACGGCCAGAAAGGCGAGAAGAACACCAAGGTTGGCGTTCCTTCGCGTCCCCCTCTGTCCTGCCGGACATCTCCCCCTCGAGGGGGGAGATTGGCAATCTCGCTGCCGACGCTCAGCCGGCAACGCTGATATTTGGCGCAAGGACAGAAGACAGCTGATCTCCCCCCTTGAGGGGGAGATGTCCGGCAGGACAGAGGGGGGTGTGAAGGAACGCAAGGCTGGCAAAGGCCAAGCTCACCCAGACGTCATCACCCGCCCTGCTTCGTGCCGAAATCGACCTTCGGCGGCTGCATCTTGTCTTCTTCGACGGTGAAGTTGGCGAAGGGCTCGTTGCTGCGGAACCAGAAGGTTGCCCATAGCACCGACGGAAAGGTCCTCAGCGTCAGATTGTAATCCTTGACCGCCAGGATGTAGTCGCGCCGCGCCACGGCGATACGGTTCTCGGTGCCTTCGAGTTGCGCCTGCAGCGCCAGGAAATTCTGGTTGGCCTTGAGGTCGGGATAGGCCTCCGACACCGCGATCAGCCGCGACAGCGCGCTGGTCAGCCCTGATTGCGCATCCTGGAACTTCTTGAGCGCTTCGGGGTCCTTCAGCGTTTCCGGCGTCACCGTGATCTGCGTCGCCTTGGCGCGCGCTTCGACCACCGCATCGAGCGTGTCCTTTTCATGCGAGGCATAGCCCTTCACCGTCTCGACCAAATTGGGAATGAGGTCGGACCGACGCTGATACTGGTTCAGCACCTCGCTCCATGCCGCCTTGGCGTTTTCCTCCGCCGTCGGGATGGTGTTGAAGCCGCAGCCGGCGAGCAGAGGCAGCACGACGGCCATCATCAGCACGGCCGGCAGACTGCGGAAAGGGAAGGCAAGGCGCTGGGCAAACATGGTGAGGTCCCTCGACAGAAGTTGCATGCGAAGCATTAGCACAATCCGCGCTCAAGAAAATGTCTGCCGCTGGCGCGCATTCCTGGCGCGCATTCATGCGCCGGCGAGGCCCTGTGATTGATCGCGCGAACACGGTATGGTTGCCGGCAAACAGGACAGGATCATGGCGGAACGCCACGACGATGACAGCGAATCGCGCCGCATTATCGAGCGCGTGGCGAACGAGGGCGGCCTTGGCGGCGCATCGCTGGTGTCACGGGCAGCGAAAGGCGCGCGCGATCATGTTACCGCAGCGGAGGCCGACCGATCCGATCCGATCGAGGTCTGGGGCACCCGCATCGGTCGCGCACTTGGGCTCATCGTCGCCCTCGGCCTTTTGATCTGGCTCGTGTACTACGTCTCCCGGGGCAGCTAGAGCATGATCCTGAAAAGTGGGAACCGGTTTTCTCGGACAAACGGGAACCGTTTTGTCCGGAGATCATCCTCCAACCAAAGAGATAGATCAGGATGACGATTCAACGAAAAATTATCCGTATCTAGGATTTTCCATGAACCGCGAAAAAGCCGACGCGCCGCGCGCGGTCATCGTCATTTCCAGCCATGTCGCCCGCGGCTCGGTCGGCAACCGCGCCGCCGTGTTTGCGCTGGAGACGCTGGGCTTTCCCGTGTGGGCGGTACCGACGGTCATCTTGCCCTGGCATCCGGGCCATGGCCGCGCCACGCGCATCGTGCCGCCGCTCGACCAGTTCAAGGCGCTGATGGCCGATCTCGAGCGCGCGCCCTGGCTGGGTGAGGTCGGCGCGGTGCTGTCGGGCTATCTTGGCGAGGCCGGCCAGGCCGAGGCCGTCGCCTCGCTGGTTGCGGCGGTCAAGGCCAAGACGCCGGACGCGATTTATATATGCGATCCGGTGATGGGCGATTCCGGCGGGCTCTATGTGCCCGAGCCGACGGCCGCCGCGATGCGCGACCGGCTGATGCCGATCGCCGACATCGCCACCCCCAACCGCTATGAGCTGGAGTGGATGGCCGGCGCGCCTTTGCCCGATCTGAAATCGGTGATCTCGGCCGCCCTCCATGCCGGACCGTCAACAATGCTGGTGACGTCGGCACAGTCGATGATGACCGGCGGCACCGGCAATCTGCTGCTTGACGGCACCCAGGCGCTGCTGGCCGAACACCGCCTCATCGACAAGCCGCCGAATGGCCTCGGTGACCTGACTGCGGCCGTCTACCTCGCCCGCATCCTGTCGGGGCAGCCGCCGATCAAGGCGCTGCAATCGACCACCGCCGCCGTCTACGAAATCCTGGCGCGAACCGCCAAGCGTGGCGGCGACGAGTTGCAGCTTGAAACCGATGCCCAGAGCCTGTCGCATCCGATGGCGATGGTGCAACTGCGCCACCTCACGCATCCGGGGCGGGACCGCCGGGCGTGACCTCGACCGTGGTCGTCGGCGTCGACGGCTGCAAGGCCGGCTGGATCGCCGTCCGCCGCGATCTGGATGCCGCGCCGTCAGTCCGCGTCTTTCCCAGCTTTGCGACCCTGCTCGACGCCTTGCCCGCCGATGCGACAGTGGTCGTCGACATGCCGATCGGCCTGCCGGACGTCTCGAAAAGAGGCGGGCGCGGGCCGGAGACCTTGGTACGGCCAATGCTCGGAGCACGGCAATCCAGCGTCTTCTCTATCCCGTCCCGCCCGGCCCTCTACGCCGACACCAGCGGCTTCACCACGGTCGAGGCCTGGTATGAGGCACATCGGCGCGCCAGCGAGGTGGCCAAGGCGACCTCCGATCCGCCACGCGGCGTCTCGATCCAGGCCTTCGGCATCTTTGCCAAGATACGCGAGATCGACGCGCTGCTGATCGCACGTCCGCAACTGCGCCGCCGCGTCTTCGAATCGCATCCCGAAGTGGCCTTCTGCCGGCTGAACGGCGAAAAACCGATGACACTGCCGAAGAAGATCAAGGGCGCCGTCAATCCGGCCGGGATGGAAGAACGCAAGGCACTGCTCTGCCGGCACGGCTATACCAGAGCTTTCCTTGACCAGCCGCCGCAACGCGGTGCTGCCGCCGACGATTTCCTCGACGCCGCAGCGATGATGCTGATTGCCGGACGCATTGCCGGCGGGGAGGCAACGCCGTTTCCCGACCCGCCGCTTGCCGACCGTTTCGGCATTCCCCTGGCGATCTGGGCGTGAGGCAAGCGGCGCCATGCGTGCGGCATGGCGATTTGCGACGAAGCCATCCGCAATTCGGCATTGCCCGCGACGGGCATTTGCCGTTAGAGCCTTTCTAACTTGAAATGAGCTGCCGTCGCTAACCCCGAAAGGCTTCATCCCTAGCCCATGCCCCATCTCCCCGAACATCTTTGGACCGGCTACCGCAACTTCATGAATGGCCGCTATCTCACCGAGAGCGGACGCTATCGCGAGCTTGCCCGCGAGGGGCAGGCGCCCGAAACCATGATCGTTGCCTGCTGCGATTCCCGCTCTGCCCCCGAGGCGATCTTCGACGCCGGTCCGGGCGAACTGTTCGTCCTGCGCAATGTCGGCAATCTGGTGCCGCCCTATGCGCCGGACGGCGAGTTCCACTCGACCTCGGCCGCGCTCGAATTCGCCGTGCAGAGCCTGAAGGTGAAAAACATCGTGGTGATGGGCCATGGCCGCTGCGGCGGCATCCGCGCCGCGCTCGACACCAATTCGGCGCCGCTGTCGCCCGGCGACTTCATCGGCAAATGGATGAGCCTGATCGCGCCGGCGGCCGAAACCGTTTCGTCCAGCACGTTCATGACGACAACCGAACGGCAGACGGCGCTGGAGCGGATTTCCATCCGCTATTCGATCGCCAATCTCAGGACCTTCCCTTGCGTCTCCATCCTCGAAGGCAAGGGGCGGCTGTCGCTGCATGGCGCCTGGTTCGACATCTCGACCGGCGAGCTCTGGGTGATGAACAAGGACACCGGCGACTTCGAGCGGCCGGATTTGACGTAGACCCATGATCCCGAAAAGTGGGAACCGGTTTTCGGATAAGGGCATGGTCAAATAAGAGGAGGCAAGAATGCGGGTTTGGCCTGCGATCGCTTTCGCCGTAGCGGCACTGCTGATTTCGCTCGTCCCTGCCCGCTCCGATGACGGCGCCATTATCGACCGCTGGTATTCGGCGCTGCTGGTCGCCGATCGCACCGAATTGTCGGACCTGCTCGCCGACGATGTCCGCATCAAGCTCGACGATCTCGGCGTCGTGCAGTCGAAGCAGGAGTTCATCGCGTCGATCGACGAATGGAAGGGCGCGGTCGCCGGCGCCGCAATCCGGCATCGCGTCGAAAAGAGCGAGGCCGGCGTCACAACTGTCATCGCCTGCTATGATTTCCCCAACAATGACATGCTGATGCAGGAGACGTTCGCCGTCACCGGCAACCGCATCACCGCCAGTTCGCAAGCGGCGATCGCGGAAAATTGCGACGGCTTCTGACGCGGGCTTGAACGGCCGCGCTGTTGCGCCGCGCCAGTCATCGCCCTACATCGGTCAGCAAGCTCCGCCAATCATCGAAAGATCCCCCATGCCGTCCACGAAAACCGTCGATCTCGCCGCCCATCCGCTGACCAAATGGCAAGGGCCGCTCGGCCTGCCGGATTTTGGCAGCATCGGCGACGACGATTTCTCCTCGGTGTTCGACGCGGCGCTGAAGGCACATGAGGCCGAAATCGACGCGATCGCCGGCAACAAGGATGCGCCGACCATCGAGAATACGCTGGCAGCCCTCGAGCTCGCCGGTGAGCCGCTCGACCATGTCTCGTCGATCTTCTGGTGCCGGGCCGGCGCCCACACCAACGATGCGATCCAGGCGCTGGAGCGCGATATCTCGCCAAAAATGTCGAGGCATTTCTCGGCGATCTCGATGAACGAGAAATTGTTTGCCCGCGTCGACGATCTCTACCAGCGCCGTGAGACGCTCAAACTCGACGCCGAGACGCTGCGGGTGCTGGAGAAGACCTGGAAAGGCTTTGTGCGATCGGGCGCAAAACTCGACGCCGACGGCAAGAAGCGGCTGGCCAACATCAGCGAGGAGCTGTCCTCGCTCGGCACGACCTTCGGCCAGAACGTGCTGGCCGACGAGCGCGACTGGGCGCTTTTCCTCGACGAGGCTGATCTTGCGGGCCTGCCGGACTTCGTGAAGAGTTCGATGGCCGAAGCCGCCGAGACGCGCGGCCAGAAAGGCCGCTACGCAGTCACCTTGTCGCGCTCTATCTATGAGCCGTTCACGACCTTCTCCGAACGCCGCGATCTGCGCGAGACCGCTTTCCGCGCCTTCACCATGCGCGGCCAGAATGGCGGCGCCAGCGACAACACCGCAGTGGTGCGCGACATGCTGAAACTGCGCGCCGAAAAGGCCAGGCTGCTCGGCTATGCCTCGTTCGCCGCGCTGAAGCTCGACGACACCATGGCCAAGACGCCGAAGGCGGTGCACGACCTCCTCGACCCGGTCTGGGAGAAAGCGCTGGAGAAGGCCGCCGCCGACCAGAAGGAGCTGGAGCGGCTGGCGACCAAGGCAGGCAGCAACGAAAAATTCGCCGCCTGGGACTGGCGCTTCTACCAGGAGAAATTGCGCGCCGAAAAATTCGCCTTCGACGAGGCGGAACTGAAACCCTATCTGCAACTCGACCGCATCATCGACGCCTGCTTCGACGTCGCCACAAAACTGTTCGGCATCACTTTCGAGGAGAAGAAGGGCATCGCCGCCTGGCATCCCGACGCGCGCGTCTTCGTGGTGAAGAACGCCGATGGCAGCGAGCGCGGCCTGTTCCTCGCCGACTATTTCGCCCGGTCCTCGAAGCGCTCCGGCGCGTGGATGAGCGCGCTGAAGTCGGGCTACAAGCTTGGCGATGGCTCCAAGCCGGTGATCTACAATATCATGAACTTCGCCAAGCCGCCGGCCGGGGAAGCAGCGCTGTTGTCGGTCGATGAGGCCAAGACCCTGTTCCACGAGTTCGGCCATGCTTTGCACGGCATGCTGACCGACGTCACCTGGCCGTCGGTGGCGGGCACCTCGGTTTCCCGCGATTTCGTCGAACTGCCTTCGCAGCTCTACGAGCACTGGCTGACGGTGCCCGCAGTGCTGGAAAAGCATGCGCTGCATGTTAAGACCGGCAAGCCGATGCCGAAGTCGCTGCTCGACAAGATGCTGGCCGCCCGCACGTTCGGCGCCGGTTTCGCCACGGTCGAGTTCACAGCGTCGGCGCTGATCGACATGGCGTATCACGCGCGGCCGGATGCGCCGGCGGAACCGCTGCGTTTCGAAGCCGAAACGCTGGAAAAGCTTGATATGCCCGACACCATCGCCATGCGTCATCGCACCCCGCATTTCGGCCATATCTTCTCCGGCGACGGTTATTCAGCCGGCTACTATTCCTACATGTGGTCGGAAGTGCTCGACGCCGACGCCTTCGCCGCCTTCGAGGAGACCGGCGATCCCTTCAACCCGGCGCTGGCGGAACGGCTTCGGAAGAATATCTATGCCGCTGGCGGGTCGAAGGATCCGGAGGAGCTGTACACGGCGTTCCGCGGCAAGATGCCTTCGCCGGAAGCGATGATGGTGAAGCGGGGATTGCTATAGCGCCGCCTTATCTCCCCCCTCGAGGGGGAGATGGCCGCAAAGCGGCCAGAGGGGGTCGGTCCGACTGGGCTCGACCTCCTGCGGCAGATGAAGGTCGGCGCTTCACGCGCGAGGACCCCCTCTGTCGCCTTTGGCGACATCTCCCCCTCAAGTGGGGAGATCACCAGCGCCAGGGATCCGCCACCCTTGGCCAAACCGGCCGCGTCAGCTTCCTGTAATCCGTCACCGCCGGATTGCTCGGATACGAACTCGGCGCCGAGACATAGATGATCTCCGCCGCGATCGGTTCAAAGCCGGCGTAGAAATGGTTGGTCGACTTGATCAGCAATATGTCCTTCGACAACGGATCGACGCCGATGTTGGAGAAGACATCCGGCTCGAAGGTCTGCGTGCGGTTGGTGTTGAGGATGATGTCGATTTCGGTGCCTTCGAGCCGCACCAGCGCCGTCGGTCCGAGCGTCACCCGGCTCGGCCCGAAGCTCTGCCAGCCCTCGGGGACGGCTTTCAACACCTTGACGCGCGCATCGATCGGTTCGCCGGCCAGCGGCCCGGCCTTGCCGCCGAAGCGCAGGTCGATGACGGCGCCTTCGCCTGCCGCCTGGCAAAAGGTGACAGCGATCGGGTCCCAGATCGTCGCCACGCCAAAATTGTCCACGCCCTGTTCCAGCATGGCGCGCAGCACGACCGTACCGTCGCCGGCGACGCCACCGCCGGGATTGTCCCAGATGTCGGCAATCACAACCGGCCTGCCGGGGTTTTCCTTGCGCACGGCCAGTGCCCGCGCGATGCCATCCTCGGTGTTCAGCATCGTCATCGCCGTCCTTTCGCGCATGGCGTAAAGCTCGCGCCCGAGCCTCTCCGCCAGCGCATCGCCCTTGGCCTTGTCATTGTCGGTCACGACCAGGATGCGCGTGCCCATTTCGGGCACGTCCGCGGCCATGAAGCCGTGGATGACCGAGACCGACAGCACGCCGTCCTTGCCGTGCAGCGCCTTGATGCGGTCGACGAAGGAGCGCATCGGCTCGCGGCTGGTCGGCAGCACCTGGATCATGCGGCAGTCGAAGGTCGAGATCACCGGCTTGATCTCGCCGCGCGCAGCCGCCAGTCCAAGCTCGACGACATGTTCGCCGCGCTCATAGAAGTCGGTGTGCGGGAATTCGAGGAAATAGGCCATGACATTGCATGCCGCGACGCGCTTCGGCGTCAGGTGGCTGTGCGGATCGAGCTCCACGGCGACCACCACATCCGGCCCGACGATTGCGCGAACCCGTTCCAGCAGATCGCCTTCGCAATCGTCATAGCCTTGCGCCACCATGGCGCCATGCAGGCCGAGGATGACGGCGTCGACCGGCAAGGCTGCCTTCAACTGGCCGAGAATCTCGTCGCGCAACGCCTCATAGGTCTGCCGCTGCACCAGCCCGCCCGGCTCCGCCCAGGTGGCGGTGCCTTCGATGACGGTCAGCCCTTCGGCAGCCGCACGCCGGCGCAGCGCGACCATCGGCGAGGAGCACAAGGTCGGCGTGTCTGGATGCTTGCTCGGCCCGGCATAGAACGCCATCTCGAACGACGCCCGGTCGGTCGGCACCGGCGAGAAGGTGTTGGTTTCGGTCGCCAGCGAGGCGGTGAAGATGCGCATGAAAGCTCCGTTGTGAATGGCGCGGTTATTTGACCGCCCCGAGCGCCAGCCCGCGGACGAGATAGCGCTGCAGCCAGATGAACAGAATCGCCACCGGCAGCGTCGCCAGCAGCGTCGCCGCCATTACATGGTGCCATTCGATCGTGTAGCGGCCGGCGACCAGCGAGAACACCTGGATCGGCAGCGTGTAACTTTCCTGGCTGCGCAGCATTGTGAGCGCAACGACGAACTCATTCCATGCGTTGATGAAGGTGAAGATGGCTGTGACCGCGATTGCCGGCAGGCAAAGCGGCAGAAACACTTTTCGCAAGGTCAGCCAGCGGCCGGCGCCCTCCATCCACGCTGCTTCCTCGAGATCGCGCGGGATGGTGTCGAAATAACTCTGCAGCATCCACACGGTGAAGGCGACGTTGAAAGCCATGTAGATGACGCCGAGCGCGGTCGTGGATTCGATCAGACCCCAGGCCGCCATCAGCCGGAACAGGCCGAGCACCAGCACGATCGGCGAGATCATCTGCGAGATCAGCAGGAACTGGCGGAAGGCGCCATAGCCGGCAAAGCGAAACCGCGACATGGCATAGGCGGCCGGCACCGAGATCAGGATGGCGCCGACGGTGGCGATAACAGAGACATAGAGCGAATTGGCCAGCGCCTGGCCAAAGCCGGTCGCCACCCACATGTCGGCAAAATTCGACCAGTGGAATTCGCTTGGCCACCAGGTCGGCGACAGCACCTCCTGCCGCGGCTTGACCGCGGTCAAAAACATCACAGCGAAGGGGAAGATCGTCACCACGAGCAGCGGCGAAAGCAGCAGCCAGGCAATGATCGTGCGCTTCAGCTTGGGGGTCATGCGCGTTGCTCCCGCATGGCGAGGCGCACATAGATCATGGTGAAGATCAAAAGGATGGCGAACATCAGCAGCGATACCGCCGAGGCCTCTCCAAGCTTGCCGATGCGGAAGGCCAGTTTGTAGAGATGGGTGACCAATATGTCGGTCGAGTTGGCCGGCCCGCCCTGCGTCATCACCCAGATGATCGGGAAGGAATTGAAGACGTAGATGGTGTTGAGCACGATGGCGATGTTGATGAACGGCTTCAGCAGCGGAAAGGTGATCTCGCGAAACTGCTGCAGTGGCGTCGCCCCCTCCAGGGCCGCCGCCTCGTAGAGGTCGTCGGGGATCGACGACAGGCCGCCGAGGAAGATGGTCGTGGTGAACGGTACCGTCACCAATATGCCGATCAGCACCTGCATCGGGAATGCCGTCTCGGCGCGCGCCAGCCACTGGATGTTCTCATGGATCAGGCCAAGCCCGATCAGCGCCGAGTTCAGCATCCCGCTTTCGCCGTTGAGCGCCCAGCGCCAGACCACCGCCGTCATCGTCAGCGACACCGCCCAGGGCAGCATGATGATGACGCGGGCAATGCCGCGGCCGTAGAAATCGGTGTTGAGGATCATCGCCACCGGCACCGACAACAGCAGCGCGCCGCCGACCACCAGCACGGTCCACAGGCCGGTGCGCCAGAGTGCCGCCAGGAAATCGGGATCGGCGAGGAAGGCGGAATAATTGGCGAAATCGTTGAAGTCGCGCAGCTGCCCAAAACGGCTGACATCATGCGTCGATATCTGGATCAGGTCCCAGACCGGCCAGAAGATGACGACCGCGGCCAGAAACAGGCTGGGCAAGGTCAATAAATAGGGCAGGTAACGATTTTGCATCGGCCGGATTCGTACCGTGTTGGACATAAGTGGCGCTGGCGCGCCAGCTCGGATCAATCTCGCATATCGGTCTAAGGCAGCGCTTCAGGGTTTGAATCTCCTGCGGACGTTTGCGCTGCCCCTCACCTGCCTGCCCATCCTCCGCAACGGTTGCGGAAGGGAGCCCTTCCTCTCCCCCGTCGATCGGGGGAGAGGTGTGGGGCGAAGCGCGGCGGAGTGGGGGGGGGGGGAGTGGTGGTGGCCGCCTGGGGGGGGAGGCGCGGGGGTGTTTGGCCCAAAATAC